>NZ_WBMR01000057.1 GCF_008923365.1 Actinomadura montaniterrae | reverse complement strand
CACCGCGCCGCCGGCCGGACCGGCTGCTGTGCCGCCTGGGGCGCCGCCCGCGGCGTGACGCGCACGCGGGCCACCCGCCGGCCCTCCATCCGGGCCACCCGCAGCTCCCGGTCCGCGGCCGGCACCGAGTCGCCCTCGGCGGGCACGCGGCCGAGCACCGCCATGATGTGCCCGGCGACCGTCTCGTACGGTCCGGCGGGCAGCCGGAGGCCGGTCTCGGCGGCGAAGTCGTCCAGGTTGAGCAGGCCGTCGACCTCGACCACGCCGCCGTGCAGGCGCCGCGCCTGCGCGTCCTGGACATCATATTCGTCGCGGATGTCGCCGATCAGCTCCTCCATCAGGTCCTCGAGGGTGACGATCCCGGCGACGCCGCCGTACTCGTCCATGACGATCGCCAGGTGGCAGCCCTCCCGCCGCATCTCCGACAGGACCGGCAGGACCCGCTGCGAGGACGGCAGGAACTTCACCGGCCGCACCAGCTCCCCCACGGGCGCGGCCCCGTCCCGGTCCTCGGGGACGAGCAGGTCCCGGATGTGGACGAACCCGATCACCTCGTCGTGGGAGCCGCGGCAGACCGGGAACCGGGAGTGCGGGCTGCCCGCCGCGGCCCGCGCCGCCACCGCCAGCGGCAGCGAGGCGTCCAGGAACACGACCTCGGTGCGGGGCACCAGCACCTCGCGCAGCGGCCGCTCCCCCGCCGCGAACACCTCCTCGATCAGCGCGCGCTCGTCGGCGGCGATCTGCGTGTTCTCCGCCACGAGGGCGCGCATGCGCTCCGCGGTCAGCTCCTCGCGCAGCGCGTTCGGGTCGCCGCCCGCCAGCCGCACGACCAGGTCCGTCGAGGTGGACAGCAGCCACACCAACGGCCGTGCGAGCCGTCCCGGCGGCCGGAACGCCGCCGGAGCGGCCGCCTGTTCGCCGCCTGGCGTCCGGTCCATGGGATCAGCCTTCCCCGTTCTGCGCCCCGGATAGCCGCCGCCCGCCCTCCGGATGGCCGCCGCGGCCTGGACGGCCGTGGCGGCGGCCCGGACGGCCGGGCCGGCGGTTCGGGATCTCGGCGGCCGGGGTTGCGGATAGCCTGGACGGCACCCCGCCGTCCTGTTGTCTTCCCGGGAGGTCCGTACGTGAAGCTGCTCGTCACCGGAGGCGCCGGCTACATCGGCAGCGTCGTCTCCGCACTGCTGCTGGAGGCGGGCCACGAGGTCGTCGTCCTGGACGACCTGTCCACGGGGCACGAGGACGCCGTCCCCGCCGGGGCGCGGCTGGTGCGCGGCACGCTGCGCGGCGCCGCCGCCGAGGTGCTGGGCGGCGCCGGGTTCGACGCCGTGCTGCACTTCGCGGCGAAGTCGCTGGTCGGCGAGTCCGTCGAGAAGCCGGGCCTGTACTGGGACAAGAACCTCGGCGAGTCGCTGGCGCTGCTGGAGGCGATGCGGACCGCCGGGGTCCCGCGGATCGTGTTCTCCTCCACGGCCGCCTGCTACGGCGAGCCGGAGTCGACGCCGATCCTGGAGACCGACCCGACCCGGCCCACCAACCCGTACGGCGCGTCCAAGCTGGCGATCGACACCACGCTCGCCGAGTACGCGCGGCTGCACGGCATCGGCGGCGTCTCGCTGCGCTACTTCAACGTCGCCGGCGCCTACGGCACGCAGGGCGAGCGGCACACCGTCGAGACCCACCTGATCCCGAACGTGCTGAAGGTCGCGCTCGGGCAGGGCGAGGCGGTGAAGATGTTCGGCGAGGACTACCCGACCGCCGACGGCACCTGCGTCCGCGACTACATCCACGTCGCCGACCTCGGCCGCGCCCACCTGCTCGCGCTGGACGCGTGCGAGCCCGGCACCCACCAGATCTTCAACCTCGGCAGCGGCACCGGCAACTCCGTCCGCGAGGTCATCGAGGTGTGCCGCGAGGTCACCGGCCGCGACATCCCGGCCGAGGTCCACCCGCGCCGCCCCGGCGACCCGGCGGTGCTGATCGCGTCCTCGGACAAGATCCAGTCGCAGCTCGGCTGGAAGCCGGAGCGGGACCTGCGCGCCATGGTGTCGGACGCCTGGACCTTCCTGCGCTCGCGATGACCGGCCTGCGCACCGCCTTCGGCGAGGCGTTCGGGCGCGCCGCCGAAGGGGTCTGGCACGCGCCCGGGCGGATCAACCTGATCGGCGAGCACACCGACTACAACGACGGCCTCGTCCTGCCGTTCGCGCTGTCGCGGGGCGTGTCGGTCGCCGCCGCGCGCCGCGACGACGGGGTGGTCGAGGTCCGCTCCCTCCAGGCGGACGGCACCGTCACCGCCCCGGTCGAGGGCGGGACGGTCGTCTCCGAGGGCTGGCCGTCCGAGCGGTCCTGGGCCGCCTACCCGGTCGGCATGGCGCGGGTGCTGCGCGAGCGCGGCACCGGCGGCGCGTCGCTGCTGATCGACTCGGACCTGCCGCAGGGCGCGGGCCTGTCGTCGTCGGCCGCGCTGGAGTGCGCGACCGCGCTGGCCCTCTGCGACCTGTACGGCGTGGAGATCGACCGGCCGGAGCTGGCCCGGCTCGCGCAGCGCGCCGAGAACGAGCAGGTCGGCATGCCGTGCGGGCTGATGGACCAGTCCGCGTCGCTGCTCGCCACACCCGGCCACGCGCTGATGCTCGACTGCCGCAGCGGCCTGTCCGCGCAGGTCCCGTTCGACCCGTCGCAGGCCGGGCTGACGCTCCTCGCCGTCGACACCCGCGCCTCCCACGCCCTCACCGGCGGCGACTACGGGCGGCGGCGCGCCGAATGCGAGGAGGCCGCGGCGCTGCTCGGCGTCGACGCGCTCCGCGACGTCAAGGACCTCGCGGGCGCGCTCGGCCGCCTCGGCGACCCGGTGCTGCGGCGCCGCGTCCAGCACGTCGTCACCGAGAACCACCGCGTCGAGGCGTCCGTCGGGCTGCTGCGCGCCGGGGCCGCCGGCGAGCTCGGCGCGATGCTGAACGCCTCGCACCTGTCGCTGCGCGACCAGTTCGAGATCTCCTGGCCGGAGGCCGACACCGCCGTCGACGCGGCGCTGCGCGCGGGCGCCCGCGGCGGCCGCATGATCGGCGGCGGGTTCGGCGGGTCGGTGATCGTGCTGACCGCGGCCGACCGCGCCGGCCGGGTGCGGGACGCGATCGCCGCGGCCTACGCCAAGCGCGGCTGGACGGCGCCGGAGTTCCTCGACGCCGTCCCGTCCGCCGGCGCCCGCCGCCTGGCCTAGGCCGGCGTCATTCCTGGGGCGCCGACCTGATGTCGGCGAGGAGGGCGGCGGCCTGGTCGGCGGGGCCGGTCTCGCCCAGGGACCGGAAGCCGTCCACCGCGGCGGACGCGTGCGGCTCCGCGTCCGCCGGACGCCCCGTCTGCGCGAGGATGCGCGCCTGGTCGTAGGACACGAGCGCGGTCTCCCAGGTGCGCGGCGGGCCGTCCGGCAGGGCGTCGAGGGCGGCGCGGGCCGCCTCCACCGTCGTGACGGCCTGCTCTGGCTCCCCGCTCCACAGGTGGCACATCGCGGCGCGGCGGCGCGCCCGGACGGCGCCCTGCGGGTCGCCCGCGCCACCGTGCATGTCGGCGGCCTCCCCGAAACGCTCGGCGGCCAGGGCGTCCTTGTCCAGGTTCGTGAGGATCTCGGCCGCCTCCTCCAGGAAATGCGCGGCGGCGCCCGGCTCACCGTCCTTCACGGCGGTCTCGGCGAGGGACGCGAACGTGTCCGCCCCGTCCTCCTCCCCCATGCCCTTCTGCGCGTGGGCGAGGATCAGCCGGCAGCGGCGCGCGTCGCCCTCGTCGAGCCCGGGTAGCGCCTCCTCGGCGGCCTCCGCCGCCTCCAGGTGCCGCCCGGCCTCCAGGTAGCCCGCCGCGAGGTCCACGCGCAGGCGGACGGCCTGCTCCTGCATGCCCTCCGCCGTCCATGCCGCGACCCCCTCGGCGAGATCGGCGACCGCGTCCGCCGCGCGCCCCGCCGACAGCAGCGCCAGCCCCCGCTCGGTGTGCGCGATCGCCCGCATCGGCGACGGCTCGCGCAGCAGGCCGATCACCTCGTCGAGCAGCGCGAACGCCTCCCCCGCCGGGCCGGTGCCGTCCTCCGCAGGGCCGGAGCCGTCCTCCGTCGCCGGACCGGTGCCGTCCTCCGCAGGGGGCCGCCGGACGAGGATCTGGGCGAGCAGCAGCGCGGGCGTCGCGACCGTGCCGGGGTCGTCCGACGCGCGGGCCTCCGCGACCGAGCGGCGCAGCGCCGCGACCGCGCCGTTCTCGTCGCCGGTCTCCAGCAGCGCGCGGCCCCGCAGGAACCACAGCTCGCCGGCTCGGTCGGGGGCGTCGTCCGGGACGACCCGGTCCAGCGCGGCGAGCCCGTCGGCGGGCCGGCCGCGGTCCAGGTGGGCCTCCGCCAGCCGGAACAGCGCCGCCGTCGCGGCACCTTCCTCGCCCGGGTGCGCGGTGAAATGATCGGCCGCCGCGACCATCTCCGCCAGGCCCCGCTCGTCGCCCAGCTCGAACCGCAGCGCCCCGAGCCGGCTCATCACCCGGTGCCGCTCCGCCTCCTCGCCCAGCTCCGCGAACAGCCGCGACGCCTCCTCCCACGCCGCGACCGCGCCCTCTCGGTCACCGTCCATCGCCAGCTCGACGCCCCGGCCGTCCAGCCGCCGGGCGCTCTGCAACGGCGTCGGCGCGGCGGTCTCGGCGAGCGCGTCGAAGCGCCGCCACGCGGCGAGCGTGCGCGGGATGTCGCGGCTGGTCCGGCGCTCGTCGGCGATCGCGAGCAGCGCGTCGAGGTCGTCGAGGTCGTCGATGGACGCGATGCCGTCGTCCTGCGGAGCGGGCTCGGGCGCGGGGGCCGGGGACGGGCGGCGGTGGTGGGCGGCCAGCGGGACGAACCCGAAGACCGGCTCGGCCGCCAGCAGCGCCCGCACCTTGCCGCCCTGGTGGGACGTGCCGTTGCGGGCGTCGAACCGCGCCGCGAGGTCCGTCGCGCGGCCCTCCAGCTCGGCGCGCAGCTCCGCGACCGGCACGTCCGCCGCCGGACGCCCGCCCGACGCGGGGCGGCGGACCGTCACCCCGTCCCGCCCGGACGCCGCGACCCGGCCCAGCACCGCGGCCGCCGCGGCGGCGAACATCATCTCCGCGTGCGCGTGCGGCGCCCGGTCCAGCCACCCGAGATGCCGCTGCACGATCTCCAGGCCGCGCGCGTCGTTCCCGGTCAGCGCGCAGAACTCCAGATGATCGGCGATGTCCCCGAGGTCGGCGATCTGCCGCCGGTGCGCCCGGTACGCGCGGCGGTGCGCGTCGGCCGCCGCCTCCGGACGGCCCGTCCGCAGGTACACCGGCAGCATCGCCGTCTGGATGCCCTGCGGCTGCTCCTTGCACGACAGCTCGGACGCCAGCACCGGCGCCGCGATCTCCGCCGCCTCCTCGTACCGGCCCGCGTCCGCGAGATGCGCCACCATCCCGGTCGGGTCGCAGCCCTCGCAGTCCGACAGCTGATCCCGCTGCGCCGCCCGCCACTTCGCGAACCATTCGTCCGCCGACGGATCGCCGAGATGCCGCGCCACGATGTGCCGCCGCCGGTACACCGCCTGGAGGCTGTGGCCGCCCGCCCGGTAGCGGCGCTCCATGTCGTCCAGCACCGCGCGCGTCCGGTCGAGGGGGATCTCCGGGAACTTCGTGAGGGAGCTCACCACCGCCTTCATCTGCCACAGCAGGACCAGCGGCTCGTCGAACCGGCCGGGGTCGCGGTCGTGCTCGGCCAGCGTCCGCCCGAAGGTCGCGAACGCCTTCGCCGGTTCGCCGCCGAACTGGTACGCGTCCGTGAGCCGGACCCGCACCCGGAACGAGAGCACCTCGTCGCCGGCCTCCTCCGCGCGGCGCAGCGCGTCCTCCACCAGGACGGTCCGGGCCTCCCCGTACGGAAGCTCCTGCGCGCGCGTCATCAGCGCGTACACGTCGTCGATACTCACTGGCCCGCCTCCGGGGGGTGGACGGCCCACTCCAGCAGGCCGATGAACGAACGGTTCAGCACCGCCGTGTCCGCGGGACGCAGCGGATGGTGCCCGAGCAGCAGCGCCTGCCCGTACAGCGCCTGCACCGCCGGCTCCACCGGCCCGTCCGCGCCGAGCGCCGTGACGCGCCGCGTCAGCGGATTGCGGTAGTTCAGCACCAGCTGGGGCCGCTCCACCCCGGTCGTCGCACCGACCGCGCCGAGCACGTCCGCCCAGAGCTCGCCGGCCTCCTCCCGCGCCCGCGACAGCTCCTCCCGGAACTGCGCGTCCCGGCTCGTCAGGTACAGCGCCGGCAGCGACGCCGGATCGAAGTCCCGGACGACCACCTCGCAGCCGAGCCGCTCCACGGCCCGCTGCGCCGTCGCCAGGAACGGCCGCAGCGCGAGCTCCGCCGCCGGATCCAGCACGCCGAACGTCGTGGTCAGCTCCGCCGCGTCCAGCCTGGTCAGCCGGACGTCCGGGTCGAGGTCCGGCAGCCGCTCGATGATCTCCGTGTCGTGTACGTAGCCGCCGTTGACGAGGCCGACGCCCTGCGCGCCCGCCACCGCCGACAGCCGCCGGAACTCCTCCACGCTCCCGGTGAACCGGCCGTCCGGATGCCGCCGCCGGAACTCGTGCAGCGTCATCGGGCCCGCCGAGGTCTCGTACTCCATCCACCGGTCGACGATCCGCAGCATGGCGTCGTCGTGCAGCGCCATCGCCTTCACGCCGAGCTGGTGCAGCCGCAGGAACGCGCGCAGCTTCGGCGGATCGGTCTCCGCCAGCCGCACCAGCCACTGCCGCAGCACCTCCCCGAGGCCCTCCCGCGCCGACTCCAGCAGCTCGTCCTCGAACAGCGCCTCCCGGCTCGCCGTCGGCCGCAGCTCCCCCGCGTCCACCACGCACCGGACGAAGAACGCCCATTCCGGCAGCAGCCCCTGCACGCTCTCCGCCAGCAGCATCCGCTTCAGGTAGACGCGATGCGCGGCGCGGGCCGTCGGCGACACCGGCTCCGGCAGGACGAACGCGACACCGGACAGCCCCGCCTCCGCCACCTCCAGGTCCACCACGTCGAACGGCGTGAACCCGTACAGCTCCTCGCAGTACCGCTCCAGCGCGCGCCGCCGCGCCGCCGGACCGGGGTAGGACGCCCGCCACGGCGGGCCGTCGCCCGTGACCGCGACCCCGTCCACGACCAGCTCGATCGGGAGCAGCGACCCGTACGTGCGGGCCAGCTCCGCCACCACCGGCGCGCTCAGCAGCTCCGCCGACCCCGGACGCGGCCGCAGCGTCACCGTCGTGCCCGGCTCGTCGCGCTCGCCCGGCTCGACCCGGTAGCCGCCCTCCGACCGGCCCGTCCAGCGGACCGCGTCGCCGCCCCGCGCCGACCGCGACACCACCTCGATCTCGTCCGCCACCAGGAACCCCGACAGCAGCCCGATCCCGAACTGGCCGAGGAAGTCGTGCCGCGCGAACCCCAGCTCGTCCCGCTTCGACGACCGGCCGATCGTGGCCAGCAGCGTGTGCACCTCGTCCGCCGTCAGGCCGACGCCGTCGTCGTGTACCCGCAGCGCCCCGCCGCCGGTCTCGATCACCACCCGGCCGCCGCCCCCGCCGCGCGCCGTGATCGCGTCCACCGCGTTCTGCAGCAGCTCCCGCAGGTACACCCGCGGGCTCGCGTACAGATGGCGGCTGAGCAGATCCACCACCCCGCGCAGATCCACCTGGAAAGCCTGATCCGCCACCCGCGTCCCTCCCCGTCGCCTTCGAAGCGATCACACCCTAACGACCGGTGCCGACACGTTCGCGGGAATTTCGACGCGAACGAGCCCCGGACCGCGAAGGTCCGGGGCTCGCCGGTGCGTACGGGTACGGCCGGTCAGATCAGGCCGAGCTTGCGGACCGCGTCGCGCTCCTCCGCCAGCTCGTTCACCGACGCGTCGATCCGCGCCCGGGAGAAGTCGTCGATCTCCAGGCCCTGGACGATCTCCCACTTCCCGTCCTTGGTGGTGACCGGGAACGAGGAGATCAGGCCCTCCGGCACGCCGTAGGAGCCGTCCGACACGACCGCCATCGACGTCCAGTCGCCGTCGGCGGTGCCGTTCACCCAGGTGTGGACGTGGTCGATCGCCGCGGACGCCGCCGACGCCGCCGACGACGCGCCCCGCGCCTCGATGATCGCGGCGCCGCGCTTGGCGACGGTCGGGATGAAGTCGTTCTCCAGCCACGCCTGGTCGTTCACGGTCTCGGCCGCGTTCTTGCCGCCGATCTCGGCGTGGAACACGTCCGGGTACTGGGTGGCGGAGTGGTTGCCCCAGATCGTCATCTTCCTGATGTCGGCGACGGACACGCCCGCCTTCTTCGACAGCTGCGCGAGCGCCCGGTTGTGGTCCAGGCGGGTCATCGCGGTGAACCGCTCGGCCGGGACGTCCGGCGCGTGCGACTGCGCGATCAGCGCGTTGGTGTTGGCCGGGTTGCCGACCACCAGCACCTTGACGTCGTCGGCGGCGCCGGCGTTGATCGCCTCGCCCTGCGGCTTGAAGATGCCGCCGTTGGCCTCCAGCAGGTCGCCGCGCTCCATGCCCTTCGTGCGCGGGCGGGCGCCGACGAGCAGCGCCACGTTCGTCCCCTCGAACGCCTTGGTGGCGTCGTCGAAGATGTCGATGCCGCTCAGCAGCGGGAACGCGCAGTCGTCCAGCTCCATCGCGGTGCCCTCGGCGGCCTTCACCGCCTGCGGGATCTCCAGCAGCCGCAGGCGGACGGGTACGTCCGCGCCGAGCAGGTGCCCGGAGGCGATGCGGAACAGCAGCGCGTAGCCGATCTGGCCCGCGGCGCCGGTAACGGTGACATTGACTGGGGTGCGCGTCATGCGTCCTTCTCCTGCTGTGACCTGACGGGGCTCAGGCGGCCATCCTTCGAACCCGACCGCCGAAGAGCGCCCGGGGAACCGGTCCCGCCGCACGGGTTCTCTCGCCGTCGAGATATTTCCGACGTCAGGCTATCGCGCGCCGCCCGCCCGTCATGCGCCAGGTGCCCGCCCCGGCATGGTTCACACCCCGCGAACGCAAAAGGCCGCCCCGGGACGAACCCGGGACGGCCTCACCCCCGCCGAAGCGGGGCCGACTCCTCAACCCCGCGTGCGCGGGGAGCACGGTGTGTCGTCCCCGACGAGCAGCGCAAGGTCGGGACCATCCCCGCATGCGCGGGGAGCATTCAAATGAATGCTAACAGTCAGATCATGCTGGTCAGGCGTTGATCTTCTTCTGGAGGTTGGTGTCGAGCGCCTCCAGGAAGCCCTGCGTGGTCAGCCAGGGGGTGTCCCCGCCCACCAACAACGCCAAGTCCTTGGTCATCTGGCCGGACTCGACGGTCTCGACGCAGACGGCCTCCAGCTTGCGCGCGAAGTCGATGACCTCGGGCTGGCCGTCGAGCTTGCCGCGGTGCTCGAGGCCGCGGGTCCAGGCGAAGATCGACGCGATCGGGTTGGTCGACGTCGGCTTGCCCTGCTGGTGCTGCCGGTAGTGCCGGGTCACCGTGCCGTGCGCGGCCTCGGCCTCGACGGTCCTGCCGTCGGGCGTCATGAGGACGGAGGTCATCAGGCCGAGCGAGCCGAAGCCCTGCGCGAGGGTGTCGGACTGCACGTCGCCGTCGTAGTTCTTGGCGGCCCAGACGAAGCCGCCCTCCCACTTGAGCGCGGCGGCGACCATGTCGTCGATGAGCCGGTGCTCGTAGGTGAGGCCCTTGGCCTCGAACTCGGCCTTGAACTCGGTCTCGTAGATCTCCTGGAAGAGGTCCTTGAACCGGCCGTCGTAGGCCTTGAGGATCGTGTTCTTCGTCGACATGTACAGCGGCATCTCGCGGCTCAGCGCGTACCGCATGCTCGTCCGGGCGAAGTCGCGGATCGAGTCGTCGAAGTTGTACATGCCCATGGCGACGCCGCCGCCCGGGAAGGAGGCGATCTCGAACTCCATCGGCTCGCCCTCGTCGTCGGGCGTGTAGGTGATCGTCACCTTGCCGGGGCCGGGGACCACGAAGTCGGTCGCCTTGTACTGGTCGCCGTGGGCGTGGCGGCCGATGATGATCGGCTTGGTCCAGCCCGGGACCAGGCGGGGGATGTTCGACACCACGATGGGCTCGCGGAAGATCACGCCGCCGAGGATGTTGCGGATCGTTCCATTGGGGGAACGCCACATCTTCTTCAGGCCGAACTCTTCGACGCGCGCCTCGTCGGGGGTGATGGTGGCGCACTTGACGCCGACGCCGTGCTCGGCGATGGCGTTCGCGGCGTCGATGGTGACCTGGTCGTCCGTGGCGTCACGGTGCTCGATTCCCAGGTCGTAGTACTTCAGGTCCACGTCGAGATAGGGCAGGATCAGCTGGTCCTTGATGAATTTCCAGATGATCCGCGTCATTTCGTCGCCGTCGAGTTCGACGACCGGGCCCGCTACTTTGATCTTGGGCATGCTGTTGCTGTCCCTTTCCTACACCTGGCCAGCAGTCCTTGTAAGGCTCAACTGGCAAGGCTAGCCGAGGCCCGGACGCGGTCTAGACCTGGGCTCCTGGCGAGACCGGCCGCACCCCCGCCGACCTGCGGAAACATCGTTAGCCGGGCGAACCGTCCCGGCGCCGGACGAGCAGCAGCCGCACCCCGCGGACCGCCATGACCAGGGCGATCAGCACCCCGAACGCGCCGGCGCCGATGAGCCCGGTCTTGTTCATCGGGGGGATGCTGAGCGCGACGAACGCGACCATCTCGCCGAGGATGACGAGCGTCCAGCAGTCGATCTGGCGGCTGCGGACGGCGAGCAGGCCGAGCTGGGACTCCGGCAGCAGCAGCCGGGCGAGCGCGCCGAACAGCAGCGCGGCCGCCATCAGGCCGGAGCCCTTGCGGAAGTAGTTGAGGGCGCAGAGCGCGAGGCCGCCGCCGACGCCGCTGAGCACGATGAGGTACGGCAGCCGCGCGAGCCACTGCGGGGCGGCGCTCTTGCCGCGCGGCGCCCTGCGCCGGCGCCGGTGCACCTGCGTGCTCATGGGTCCACGGTAATGCCGATCGGCGGGTGGCACGACATCGCGGCGCGACATCGCGGCGCGGCGGGGCGGCCGGTTCGGCGGCGGGTGAGGGGTCCGGTGATCGTTCCTCCGGATCGGCGGCCGGACTTGTGCGCCGGCGACGGAAACGCACCCGGTCCGGCTGGTGGCGAAGAGCCCCGAATGCCTTGCGCCATCGGTGCTACTCGCCAGTAGGAGGGTGTGGCGGGGGTCCGGCCGGGTAACCCGGCAGACAGGGGTCGCTAACTAGCTGGGAGGACTGCCGTGGAGGGGCCGTTCATGCGGATCGAGGACAGCGGGCTGGTGGTGCCGCTGCGCCCCGACGTAACGACGGTCGGGAGAGGGAGAGGAGTCGACATCCGCCTCGACGACCCGAGTGTGTCCCGTTTGCACGCCGAGATCGTGCGGCGCGGCCCGTACGTCTACGTCGTCGACATGGGCCTGTCCCGCAACGGGACCCGTGTCAACGGCCGGCCGATCGCCCGCCGTGTGCTGGAGGACGGTGACGTCGTGAGCTTCGGCACGGCGCGCTGCCGGATGGGGGGCATCCCCCGTGAGGAGGTCGACCCGGACGTCGAGCTGCGGCGTGCCGTCGCCCCCGAGCTCACCCGCCGCGAGGTCGACGTGCTGACCGCGCTGTGCCGTCCCGCCCTGTCCGACGAGGCGTTCGTGGCCCCCGCCACGGCGCGCGACATCGCGGGAGAGCTGGTGGTGACCGAGGCCGCGGTGAAGCAGCACCTGCTGCGGCTCTACCAGAAGTTCCGGATCCCGGAGGGCGCCAACCGGCGCACCCGGCTGGCCAACGAGGTCATCGCGATGGGCCTCGTCCGGCCGCTGCCGCCGGTGCACGTGCCGCAGCAGGGCCGGGCCCCGATCGACGGGCGTCCACCGGGCATGCGGAGCCCGGCGGAGGCGCGCAGGCCGGGGTCGCCTGGACACGGCCCCGGCCATCCGGCGGGCCCGGCCCGCGCCGCGCACACCGCGGCGAGCCGCCGGGCCAGCTGAGATGCCGGACCGGCCGGGCCGGACGTGCGGTCGCCCTTACCGGCAGCGCAATGAGGGCGATCGCCAGGCCCGCCCGAGCGGGGTCGCGCAAGTGACGGCGCGGCTCCGTCCGGGCGGCGGCCGGACCGGGCTCTCCGAGTAGTGCGGAGGGGCCGCCACCAAGGGTGTCGGTGGCGGCCCTCACGCATGTCCGGGGGCCGGGTCAGTATCGAGGTGGGGGGACGACCCCCCACACCCCCGGCAAGAGCACGCCTGGCCGACGCCTTCCGCTCCGCCGGCGCTCCGTTCCAGGCGCCGGTCAGGCGGACTGCTCGGCGGCCTCGACGACGTTCTGCAGCAGCATCGCGCGGGTCATGGGGCCGACGCCGCCGGGGTTCGGCGCGACCCAGCCGGCGACGTCGCGGACGTCGGCGGCGACGTCGCCGGTCAGCTTGCCGTCGACGCGGGAGACGCCGACGTCCAGGACGGCGGCGCCGGGCTTGACCATCCCGGCGGTGATCAGGCCGGGGACGCCGGCGGCGGCGACCACGATGTCGGCGTTCCGTGTGTGCGCGGCGAGGTCGCGGGTGGCGGTGTGGCAGAGGGTGACGGTGGCGTTCTCGCTACGGCGCGTGAGCAGCAGGCCGAGGGACCGGCCGACGGTGATGCCGCGGCCGACGACGGTGACCTCGGCGCCCTTGAGCGGGACGTCGTAGTGGCGGAGCAGCTCGATGATGCCCTTCGGGGTGCAGGGCAGCGGGCCGGGCTGCATCAGGACGAGCCGTCCGAGGTTGGTCGGGTGCAGGCCGTCGGCGTCCTTGGCGGGGTCGATCAGCTCCAGGACGCGCTGCTCGTCCAGGCCCTTGGGGAGCGGGAGCTGGACGATGTAGCCGGTGCAGGCGGGGTCGGCGTTGAGCTCGGCGACGGCCTGCTCGACGTCCGCCTGGGACGCGGTCTCGGGCAGGTCGCGGCGGATGCTCTCGATCCCGACCTCGGCGCAGTCGCGGTGCTTCATGTTGACGTAGGAGTGGCTGCCGGGGTCGTCGCCGACCAGCACGGTGCCGAGCCCCACGGACACGCCGCGGTCGCGGAGCGCCTCGACGCGGCGCTTGAGGTCGGAGCGGATCTCGGCGGCCAGCGCCTTGCCGTCCAGAATCTGTGCGGTCATGCATGCCTCCGCGGTGTCTCGCCAGGGACCGAGCCCGGCTCGAGGTCCCGTCCACCCAGGCGCGCGGTGTCCGGACTGTCGTTCGCTCCCCGGTGGTGATCCACCTTGACCGCGCCAGTCGCGTCGAAACCCCATGGTAGCCGCCCCGGGGGCGGCGAGTGGCTCGCGGAAATCGCCGTGAAGTGGCCCTGCCGGGCGCTCAGCGGCCCGCCCTAGCGTGGACGCCATGAGCGACGAGTGGTTTGACCGCCCGGTGCTGACCGGGCGTTATGTGCGTCTTGAGCCCCTTTCCCTCGACCATGTCGACGGGCTGTTCGAGGCGTCGAAGGAGCCGTCGATCTGGACGTGGAAGAGCGAGCACCAGCCGGCGAGCGTGGACGCCATGCGCGGCTGGGTGGAGAAGGCGCGGGACGGGTGCGAGCGCGGTCTCCGGCTGCCGTGGGCGCAGGTCGACGTGGCGACGGGAGAGGTCGCGGGGAGCACGTCGTACTACGAGATCGCGCCGCATGACCGGGGGCTGTGCATCGGGCACACCTGGCTGGGCGCGCGCTGGCAGCGGACCGGGTTCAACACCGAGTCGAAGCTGCTGCTGCTCCAGCGGGCCTTCGACGACCTGGGGGCGATCCGCGTGGGATGGCACACCCACATCCGCAACGAGCGGTCGCGTGCGGCGATCGAGCGGCTCGGCGCGTCGTTCGAGGGGATCCACCGCAAGCACCGCGTCCTCGCGGACGGGTCGATCCGCGACACCGCCGCCTACGCGATGACCGACGACGACTGGCCGGAGGCGTCCAAGGCGCTGCGCGCGAAGCTGCGCTAGCCCCTGCCCGGTGATGGGGGTCGGGCCGGGCTAGTCGTCGGCGCGCTCGCGGCGGGCGAGGAGCCGGTCGGTGCCGTGCCAGCCGAGCTGCCCGGCGAGCATCGCGGCGAGCACCGCCGCGACGAGCCCGATGACCTGCCGCGACTCCATCAGCAGCGCGTCGGCCTGGCCGACATGGGCGACCAGGAAGGTCGTCAGCGAGTCCATGTGCGCCTCCCTCGGCGGGCGATCGCGCCGGGGGTCGGGACGTTCCAGGGGGGCGCGGCCAGCCAGAGGCTACCTGCGGATGAAGGGTGCAAAGTCCGGGCCCGGGGGGGGGGGGGGGGGGGCGCCCGGGCCGGGGGGGGCCGGCGGGTGGGATGCATGGCCCCGGGGGGTCCGGGTCCCACCCCCGGCCCCCGGCGCGACGGTGGACGTCGCGCCGGGCCCGGACCGTTCCGATCAGTGGAAGAAGTGCCGCGTGCCGGTGAAGTACATGGTGATGCCGGCCTTCTTCGCGGTCTCGATCGCCAGCTCGTCGCGGATCGAGCCGCCCGGCTGGACGACGGCCTTGACGCCGGCCTCGATCAGCACTTCGAGGCCGTCCGGGAACGGGAAGAACGCGTCGGACGCGGCGACCGAGCCGCGCGCCCGCTCCTCGCCCGCGCGGGCGACCGCGAGGCGGGCCGAGTCGACCCGGTTGACCTGGCCCATGCCGACGCCGACGGTGGCGCCGCCGGACGCCAGCAGGATCGCGTTGGACTTGACGGCGCGGACGGCCCGCCAGGCGAACGCGAGGTCGCGGAGGGTGTCCTCGTCGGCGGCGTCGCCGCAGGCGAGGTCCCAGCCGGACGGGTCGTCGCCGGGCGCGTCGACCCGGTCGACGGTCTGCACGAGCAGCCCGCCGTCGATCCGGCGGGACTCGGTGGCGCCGCCGGGGGCGTCCGGGCAGATCAGCAGCCGAGTGTTCTTGAACCGGTTCTTCAGCACGGTGACGGCCTCGTCCTCGAAGGACGGGGCGACGACGACTTCGGCGAAGCTGCCGGTGATCTGCTCCGCCATCGCGGCGGTGACCGGCCGGTTCGCGGCGATCACGCCGCCGTAGGCGGACGCGGGGTCGCATTCGAGGGCGAGCCGGTGCGCCTCGGCGATGTCGGCGCCGACCGCGATGCCGCACGGGTTGGCGTGCTTGATGATCGCGACGCAGGGGTCGGTGAAGTCGTAGGCGGCGCGGCGGGCGGCGTCGGTGTCCACGTAGTTGTTGTAGGACATCTCCTTGCCGTAGATCTGCTCGGCGCCCGCGAGGCCCGTCTCGCCCGGCACCCGGTAGAGGGCGGCGCGCTGGTGCGGGTTCTCGCCGTACCGCAGCGCGTTCGACCGCTCCCACGTGGCGCCGATGAAGTCGGGCCACTGCGTCTCGGCGGCCTGCTCGTCGGGCGCGTACTCGCTCGCGAACCAGGACGCCACGGCGACGTCGTACGACGCGGTGTGCTTGAAGGCGAGGGCGGCGAGGCGGCGGCGCTGCTCCAGCGTGAAACCGCCCGCCTTCACCGCGTCGAGGACGTCCCCGTACGCGGACGGGTCGACGACGACGGCGACGGACGCGTGGTTCTTCGCGGCGGCGCGGACCATCGTCGGGCCGCCGATGTCGATCTGCTCGACGCACTCGTCGGGCCCGGCGCCGGACGCGACGGTCGCGGCGAACGGGTACAGGTTCACCACGGCCAGGTCGAACGGCTCGACGTGCAGGTCGTCGAGCTGCTGCAGGTGGTCGTCCTTGCGCCGGTCGGCGAGCAGGCCGGCGTGCACCTTCGGGTGCAGGGTCTTGACGCGGCCGTCCAGGCACTCGGGGAACCCGGTGAGCTTCTCCACCTTCATCACCGGCACCCCGGCGGCGGAGATCCGGCCCGCCGTGGACCCGGTGGAGACGATCTCCACCCCGGCCTCGTGCAGGCCCCGGGCCAGCTCCTCCAGCCCGGTCTTGTCGTACACGCTGATCAGTGCGCGCTTGATCGCCACCCGACTCACCGGCCGAGCTCCCCTCGTTCCGTCTGACCTGGACTGCCGGACGTTCCGCCGTCCGGCGCGGCGCCGCCGGACGTGCCGTCGCCGCAGGTTCTGCATTTCATCGAGACCCGCCGCCCCCGCGTGGTCCAGCCGTCGCGGGCCAGCCGCCCGACGACGTCGACCAGGAGCCGGCGCTCCACCTGCTTGATGCGCTCGTGCAGGGAGTCCTCGTCGTCATGCCAGCCCACGGGAACGGTCTCCTGGGCGATGACGGGTCCGGTGTCCACTCCTTCGTCGACGAAGTGAACCGTACAGCCCGTGACCTTGACCCCGTACGCCAGGGCGTCCCGTACGGCGTGCGCGCCGGGGAACGAGGGCAGCAGCGCGGGATGGGTGTTGACGATGCGGCCGCCGAACCGGGCCAGCACCGCCGGGCCGAGGATCTTCATGAACCCGGCGGACACCACCAGGTCGGGTTCGTATTCGGCGATGGCGGCGGCGAGGGCCTCGTCCCACTCGGCGCGGGTGGGGAAGTCGGGGATGCGGAGGGTGAACGCGGGCAGCCCGGCGCGCTCGGCGCGCTCGGTCCCGCCGATCCCTTCGCGGTCGGCGCCCACGGCCACCACTTTCGCCCCGTAGGCTGGATCTGCGCAGGCGTCGAGCAGCGCTTGTAGGTTGGTCCCCGCGCCGGAGACGAGGACGACGAGCCGGGCGGACACCATGACTCCCTTGTGGACGGTGGGGTGGACGGTGGGGTTGTCGGCATTCGGCATGCAGCCTATCGGCCCTGTTCGGCGCGGTTGAATCCACGGTTGGGAGGAAGCGGACGTGAGCGAGCAGCCGGGACGCCCGGCCCACCCCGTCGAGCAGGGGCGGGATCCGGCGGGGCCGCCGCCGGGGCCCTCGGGCCGTCCGCCGGGGCGTCAGTCGGCGGAGCAGGCCGGACGGCGGGCCATGTGGCTCGGCGTCGCCGCCCTGGTGACCTCGTTGTTCTTCTACCCGCTGGGGCTGGTGGTGGGAGTCGCCGCCCTGGTGATCGGGATCCGGGCGCGGCGGCAGGCGCGCGCGGCGCGGGTGATCGCCCCCGGCGCCGTGCCGGGCATCGTGCTCGGTTCGGTGGGGCTGGGGCTGGCCGTGCTGGCGGTGGCGTCCACGGCGTACCTGTGGCCGGAGCTGAGCGGCTACCAGGACTGCCTCGGCGCGGCGAACACGGGCATCGACAAGACGGCCTGCAAGCACGAGTACTACCCGAAGATCGAGAAGAAGCTCCATGCCCCCGCGGGCAGCATGAACAAGTACGGGGACTACTTCTGACCCGCGCGCGGCGCGCCGCGGCTCAGTCGCGGGGCTCCTCGCGCAGGACGTAGATCGCGCCGCCGCGGTTCTCGGTGCGCTCGGGGTCCTCGCGCGGCGGCGGGACGGGCTCGGGGTCGGGCTCCGGCTCGGGGTCCTCGACGATGTGGCCTTCGAGGACGACCTTGCCGTCCCGCTCGGCCGGTTCGGGCTCCCTCGGCGCCGGTTCGGGCTCGGGTTCGGGCCCGGCCGGGGCGGGCTCGTCGGCGATCAGTTCGGGCAGCGGGTCCGGGACGCGGCCGCGGCCGCGCGGCCTGCGCGGCGCCAGGACCGGCTCGGCCTCCTCGAACTCCAGCGGGTCGGGCGCGTACGGCGAGGGACGCGGCGCGGGCGGCTCCTCGGAAGCCGCCCGGGGCTCGTCGAGGACGGGCGCGGGCGGCGGCACCGCCGTCTCCGGCAGCCGGGTCTCCGGAAGACGCGCCGCCGCCCGCCGCGCCTGGGCCTTCTTGCGCTTCTTGCGCTTGCGGGCGCGGGCGGGCGTCTCGTCGGCCCCCTCCGGCCGCCGCATGATCCGCCAGTTCGCGGCCCACGCCGCGATCGCCGCGGAGATCCCGACCTCCAGCGCCGCCAGCAGCCCCACCTGCCACGCCGACGGGCCGACGGTCGCCATCCGCCCGCCGCCGAGCGGGCCGCCCGACAGCGCCGCCAGCAGCGCGACGACGGCGCCGGTCAGGGTCCCGGACACGAAGCCCCACAGCGGCGCGCCCTCCGACGTCGCGCTCGGCATCGTCCGGATCGTCAGGACGCCGCCGACCGCGCCCGCGACGAACGGCGCCGCGAGCGCCAGCAGCGACACCGCGGGCGCGGGACCCGCCTCGGGCAGCGCCGCGAGCGGCGGGAACGCCGGGACCGTGTCCAGGAACACGCCGGTGGGCGACACGCTCGTCCCGGCGCCGACCGCGAACCCAGGCCCGACCGCGTACGCGATCCCCCAGATCACCGCGTTCGGCAGAAACGCCAGCTCCACGAGCAGCAGCAGGACGCCGCCGACGATCCCGGGCGCGAGCAGGTCGTACACCCGGTCGGACTCGGAGGTGTGCAGCGCCAGGGACCCGCCGACCAGGACGGCGCCCGCCGCCGCCAGCACCGCGACGGACCCGGCGACACCGATCACCAGCGACCGCGGCCGGTCCGGCAGCAGCCGCAGCAGCGCACCGAGCCCGGACCGGACGCGCCGCCCGCGCGCCTCCGCCGCGACCTGCGCGGCGACCACGGCCCGCGCGGCGCCGAGCCCGCCCGCGATGACCGCGACGAGCAGGCAGCCGAGCAGCGCCTGCCACGCCGACGGGTGTACCTCCGGCGCCGACACCGCGAGCGCCATCAGCATCGCCAGCAGCGCGTACGGGACGGCCAGCGCCGCCGCCACCCGCACCACGGCGACCCGCGGCCGCAGCGGCAGCCCGAGCCCGCGGATCATCCAGGCGCCGCCCCGGTACAGCAGCGCCCCGGGCAGCACCAGCACGCCCAGCGGCAGCAGCCCGACCCGGCCGTGCCCGTAGGAGAACCCGGCGTGGTGGGAGACGAGCCAGAAGTTCACGGCCGTCCGGAACACCCCGGACAGCCCGTGCCCGAGCGCGGTCTTCGGCGCCGCGACCCAGCCGAGCAGCGTCACGGTCGTCAGGACGGTGAGCCCGATCCCGACGCACCACAGCGCCGCCACGAGGCCCGTCACGTACAGCGGGCGGCCGTTCCCCGGCGGGGGCGCCACGGGCCCGCCCCGTGCCTTCGCAGGGCGCGGGGCGTCCTCGCGGCGCCGCGCCCGTGGGTCCCTCGCCGCCTCGGGGGTCACGCGCTGTCCCGGCCTCACGTCGCTCACCCGCCCATGCTGGCACCCCGCCCCCGCGCGCCCCCGGCCCTCAGCCCGGCGTGTCGCCTTTGTCGGCCCCGACGCCGTCCCCCGCGAGGACGAAAGACGCCCGGGCCGCCACAGGCGGCTCGGGCGTCTTTCGGTGCCTGATCAGGCGATCAGAGGTTCTTCATGATCTCCCGCATGAGGACGGCGGTCTCGCTCGGGGTCTTGCCGACCCGGACGCCGACCTTCTCCAGGGCCTCCTTCTTCGCCTGCGCGGTGCCGGCGGAGCCGGACACGATCGCGCCGGCGTGGCCCATCGTCTTGCCCTCGGGGGCGGTGAACCCGGCGACGTAGCCGACGACCGGCTTCGTGACGTTCTTCTCGATGTAGGCGGCGGCGCGCTCCTCGGCGTCGCCCCCGATCTCACCGATCATCACGATGGCGTCGGTCTCCGGGTCGTCCTGGAACGCCTGGAGCGCGTCGATGTGGGTGGTCCCGATGATCGGGTCGCCGCCGATGCCGACGCAGGTGGAGAAGCCGATGTCGCGCAGCTCGTACATCATCTGGTACGTCAGCGTGCCCGACTTCGACACCAGGCCGATGCGGCCCGGCGTGGTGATGTCGGCCGGGATGATGCCCGCGTTGGACTTGCCCGGCGAGGCGATGCCGGGACAGTTCGGCCCGATGATGCGGGTCTTGTTGCCCTTGGACTCGGCGTACGCCCAGAAGTAGGCGGTGTCGTGCACCGGGATGCCCTCGGTGATGACGACGCAGAGCGGGATCTCGGCGTCGATCGCCTCGACGACGGCGTCCTTGGTGAACTTCGGCGGGACGAACACGACGGACACGTCCGCGCCGGTCTCCTGCATCGCCTCCTTGACGGTGCCGAAGACGGGCAGCTCGGTGCCGTCGAAGTCGACGGTCGTGCCGGCCTTGCGGGCGTTCACGCCGCCGACGACCTTCGCCCCGGCGGCCAGCATGCGGCGGCCGTGCTTGGAGCCCTCGGAGCCGGTGATGCCCTGCACGATGATCTTGCTGTTGTCGGTGAGCCAGATGGCCATTGTCATGCACCTGCCGCGGCGAGTTCGGCGGCACGCTTGGCCGCGTCGTCCATGGTGTCGACCTGCTGGACGCCGGTCAGCCCGGCGTCGGTCAGGATCTTGCGCCCGAGCTCGGCGTTGTTGCCGTCGAGGCGGACCACGAGCGGCCGGTCGACGGCCTCGCCGCGGTCGGCCAGCAGCTTGTAGGCGGAGACGATGCCGTTGGCGACGGCGTCGCAGGCGGTGATGCCGCCGAAGACGTTGACGAACACCGACTTGACGTCGGCGTCGGACAGCACGATCTCCAGGCCGTTCGCCATCACCTCGGCGGACGCGCCGCCGCCGATGTCGAGGAAGTTGGCGGGCTTCTGGCCGCCGAACTCCTCGCCGGCGTAGGCGACGACGTCCAGCGTGGACATGACCAGGCCGGCGCCGTTGCCGATGATGCCGACGGAGCCGTCGAGCTTGACGTAGTTGAGGTCCTTGGCCTTCGCCGCCGCCTCCAGCGGGTCGGCCGCGGCCTTGTCCTCGAGCTTGTCGTGCTCCTGGCGGAACCCGGCGTTGTCGTCGAGGGAGACCTTGCCGTCGAGGGCCTTCACCTGGCCGTCGGCGGTGAGGATCATCGGGTTGACCTCGACCAGCGTGGCGTCCTCGTCGGTGAACACCGCCCACAGCCGCTCGATCAGCTGCGCGGCGCCGTCGAGCGCCTCCTCGGGCAGCCGGCCCTGCTCGGCGATCTCGCGGGCCTTGGTCCGGTCGACGCCGGTCAGCGGGGAGATCGGCACCATCGCGAGGCGGTCGTGCGGGACCTCCTCGATCTCGACGCCGCCCTCGACGGAGCAGATGGACAGGAAGGTGCGGTTCGCGCGGTCGAGCAGGAACGAGAAGTAGAACTCCTGCGCGATCGCCGAGCCCTCCTCGACCAGGACCCGGTGGACCGTGTGGCCCTTGATGTCCATGCCGAGGATCTGCCCGGCGAGGGCCTCGGCCTCGTCGGCCGTGTCGGCCAGCTTCACGCCGCCGGCCTTGCCGCGGCCGCCGGTCTTGACCTGGGCCTTGACCACGACCTTCTTGCTGCCCGCGGAGAACAGCTCCTCCGCGATGGCGCGCGCTTCCTGGGGAGTCGAGGCGACCTTGCCGGTGGGCACCGGTACCCCGTACTCGGCGAAGAGTTCCTTCGCCTGATGTTCGAACAGGTCCACGAGGGCGTCCTTAAACGGATCGACAGCCAGATGACCACGCGAGTGGGGGTACACGGGTGTCCGTGCGGCCGGCACTCCGCGGTCCGCTCCGTCGATGCAGCCTAGTCAACCCCGGTCCGTGCTGCCGCCGCCGGGTCCATTTGTCGCCCCGAGTCCGGAAACCGCAGGTGCGGAGGGTGCGGCGGCGGGCGCGTACGCTCCTCACGACGATGAGGCGATTGGCGTAGTTTGATGTACTTGGGTGAGGCCAGGGGGGAGACGACGCCCATGGGGCAGCAGCGGGGGGACGTGCGCGCCGGCGCCGTGCCCGCGCCCCACGGAGGCGTCCCCGCCGGGGGCGGCGGGACGTCGCCCGCGCGGCGCACCCGGCGCCTGCGGCGCCGCGCCGCCGCGTTCCTCGTCGTCGCCGCGCTCGTCGCCGTGGCCGGGGCGAACGTGCCGGAGCCGTCGGCGCCCGGCTGGGTGAGCCCGGGCCTGGTGGGCGGCGGCGGATGGCCGTTCGCGGGCGTCCCGCTGGACCCGGAGGACGCCGACGGCGCCTCCTACCTGCCGGACAGCTCGGCGGTGCGGCTCGCGGACGGGCGGGTGCTGCTGGTCCCGTCCGGCGGGGACGCGCCGATCACGGTCGCGGCGGACGACCCGCGGGTGGCGCAGGCGGTGCGGTCCGACAGCACGTGGCTGGCGTCCGGCACCGTCCCGGAGGGCCCGGCGGACTCGGGTTTCCGTGACATGGCGGCGCGCGCGCTGCTGGACCTGCGGCTGCTGACGCCGCCGAACGGCGCGTCGCTGGCGTCCTGGTATGGGGCGTGGCGGTACTCGTGGCCGCGCGACTCGGCCTTCGCCGCCGCCGCGTTCAGCGTGACGGGCCATCCGTCGGAAGCGCGCCGTATCCTGCGGTTCCTCGGACGGGTCCAGACCGGCAACGGCCTGTGGGCCGCGCGCTACAACGCCGACGGCACGGCCGTGACGGACGGCCGGGCGCCGCAGCTCGACTCGCTGGGCTGGGTGCTGTGGGCGAGCTGGCTGTACCGGACGGAGAACCCGGGCGCCGACGACCTGCCGGGCCTGTGGCCGATGGTGCAGCGCGCCGCCGACCATCTGGCGGAGTCGCTGGACACGGAGGGCCTGCCGCCCCCGTCGTCCGACTACTGGGAACGCGATCACGGCCGCGAGCAGGATCCGCGGCGCCCGACGCTCGGGGTGGTCGGGCCGGTGCTGGCGGGCCTGCGGTCGGCGGCGGACCTCGCGCAGGGCTACGGCCAGGGCGCCGAGGCGGCGCGGTGGCGTGCGGCGGCGCACCGGGTGTCGGACGCGCTGGACCGGCAGTTCGCGCCCTACGGGTATCCGCGCTCGCCCGTGCAGGACGGGCTGATGGACACGTCCGTGACGTTCATCGCGCCCCCGTTCGCGCCGGCGGACCAGGCCGTGAACGGGGCGATCGCGTCCGCCGAGCGCGGGCAGGCGCTGCCGAACGGGGGCGTGCTGCCGGGCGAGAGCTGGTCGGGGGCGCCGGACGTCGCGTGGACGCCGGAGACCGCGCTGTTCGGGCTGTCGGCCGCGGCGGGCGGGCGGACGGGCGAGGCGATCGCGCGGCTGGGCTGGCTGTCGGCGCACCGGACGTCGCTGGGCGCGCTGCCGGAGAAGGTGGGGCCGACGGGCCGCCAGGCGGGCGTGGCGCCGCTGGGCTGGACGGACTCGCTGGTCCTGCTGACGCTGTCGGCGCTGCGGACGCCGCTGCCGGTCCCGCCCGCGTCCTGACGGGTCCGGTGGGTCAGGCGAACTGCTCGTAGCCCATCTTGAGCACGAGCGCGGCGACGACGCACAGCAGGACGATCCGGACGAACCCGGTGCCGCGGCTGATCGCCATCCGGGCGCCGAGCTGCGCGCCGACGGCGTTGCAGACGGCCATGCCGAGCCCGATCGCCCACAGCACGTGGCCCTGCGCCGCGAACACCACGAGCGCGCCGAGGTTGGTGCCCGCGTTGATGATCTTCGAGGTGGCGGAGGCATCGACGAAGTCCAGGCCGAGCAGCGTCGTGAACGCGATGACCAGGAACGTCCCGGTCCCGGGGCCGACGAGCCCGTCGTAGAAGGCGATCGCGACGCCGGGCACGACGATCGCGAGGGCGATCCGGCGCCGGGTCCGCAGCACGAGCCGGGGGGCGCGGCCGAGGTCCGGCTTCAGCACCACGAGCGCGGCGACGGCGAGCAGCACCACCATGATCACCGGCTTGAGCACGTCGGACGAGATCGCCGCGGCGCACAGCGCGCCGCCGGCGGCGCAGCACACCGCGAGGGCGGCGGCCGGGCCGGCGATCCGGACGTCCGGCTTGGCCTTGCGGGCGTAGGCGATGGCGGCGGAGGTGGTGCCCGCGATCGAGCCGAGCTTGTTGGTGGCGAGCGCGGTCGCGACGGGCTGGCCGGGGTTGACGAGCAGCAGCGCGGGCAGCTGGATCAGCCCGCCGCCGCCCACCACCGCGTCGACCCAGCCGGCCGAGGTGGCGGCGGCCAGCATGACGAGCACCTGCTCGGCGTGCACGGGAGCTCCCGGGGGTAAGGGGTGTTCAGTGTATGACCATAACGCCCCGGGGTGTCCCGCCGCCGCGTCAGGCCGCCCACTCCCCCGCGAGGACCGCCCAGATCTGCTCGTCGCGGCGCTCGCCGTCCAGCACGTACGCGCCCCTGAGCACGCCCTCGCAGGTCATCCCGAGCCGCTTCGCCACCGCCGCGCTGGCGGTGTTGCGCGGGTCGCAGATCCACTCGACCCGGGCCATCCCGCGCACCCCGAACGCCCAGTCGATCATGTGCCGGACCGCCGTGGTGACCAGGCCGCGGCCCCGGGCGCCCGCGCCGAGCCAGACGCCGGCCTCGCACACGCCGCGCGGCGCGTCGAACGTCCGGAAGACGGTCCCGCCCTCCAGCACGCCGTCCACCCAGATCCCGTAGACGCGGCCCTCGTCGCGGGCCTGCTTCTCGGCGTAGCCCTGCAGGAACTCCCGCGCGGTCGCCTCGTCGACGACGGTGTGCGCCCACGGGATGTAGTCGATGACGTCGCCCCGCACACGCTCGGCGTGCGCGGCGAACTCGGCGGCCTGCCACGGCTCCAGCGGGCGGAGCTCGGCGCCTTCGGCCAGCGTGACAGCGAACATGGAGGGCCTCCCCCGAGAGCAGTGACCGGACGTTCGTCATATAACACCCATGCAGCCGTCGACGGCGACAGGTGATCGTCCGCGACCCGGACGCGGCTCAGCGCCGCCCCTCGGTGCGGGCCCTCAGCGGCGGCCCTCGGCGGCGGCCCACGCGCCGCGGATCATGACGGCGGCGACGCGGGTCAGGGCCCCGATGTCGGCGAGCGGATCGCCGTCGACGACCACCAGGTCGGCGTCGTGGCCGGCGCGCAGCAGCCCCTTGCGGTCGCCGAGGCCGCACTCCTCCGCCGCGCGGGACGTCGCCGACGCGAGCGCATCGGCGGCGGGCACCCCGCCCGCGACCAGGCACGCGACCGACGACGCCAGGATGCCGTGCGGCTTCCCGGCGCTGATCCCGCAGTCGGCTCCCGACACCAGCCGCACGCCCGCGCGGTGCATCGCGGCGGCGTGCCCCTCGCGGTCCTCCAGCGTCATGCCGAACCGCTTCAGCGTCGCCAGGACCGGGCCGGCCGGTTCCACCCCGGCGGCCTTCCCCAGCGTCGGGCAGACCGTGATCTCCTGCCTGGCCAGGGCGTCGAGCAACTCCTCCGGGATCCGGACGCCGGACTCGGTGAGGCACGTGCAGTGCTCGATCCCGTCCGTCCCGGCCCGCACGGCCTGCTCGATCGCGGCGAGGCCGTGCGCGTGGACCGTGACGGGCAGCCCGGCGCGGTGCGCCTCCTCGACGATCAGGCGCAGGTCGTCGTCGCCGAACTGGCAGTGCGCGACCTCCGTGCCCGCCGTCATGACGCCGCCGCTGCCCATGACCTTGACGACGTCCGCGCCGCGGTCGGCCCGCTCCCGCACCGCGGCGCGCAGCCCGTCCGGCCCGGACGCCTCGCCGCCCATGGACCAGCAGTGGCCCTGCGGGGAGGTGATCGGCGGCCCGGCGGCGACGATCTCCGGGACGCCCCGCTCCGGTCCGCGGTCCCGGCGCTCCAGCACGGTCCAGCGCCGGTCGCCGAGGTCCCGCACCGTCGTCACCCCGGCCGCCGCCTGGTCGCGCAGGGCCTGGTCGATGACGGCGTCCAGTTCGGCGCCGGTGTAGCCGGCGAGCCGGTCCAGCGCCCCGTTCCGGCTGTCACCGCACAGGTGGACGTGCATGTCGATCAGGCCGGGCAGGACGGTTCCGTCAGGGAAGTCGGCCACCTCCCAGCCGTCCGGGACGGGTGCCGTGGCGGGTTCCACACCGCGGATGCGGCCGTTCTCGACGAAGACGGCGGCCCCGCCGTGCAACGGCCGTACCCCGTCGAATGCGCGTCCCGCCCGTACGACCGGCATCGGATGCCCCCGTTCCCGTATCTGCCGCCATCATCGCCCGACCAGCCCGAATGCGGATAGGTCCCGCAGGAACGTGGCCGGATGAGGGCGGCGGCCACTGCCGCCGTGACCTGATCGTTACGGTCCGTAGGCATGATCGGACGTCCGGCTTGATCAGACCAGGAGGAGGACGCCATGGGACGCGCGAAGACCACCGGCCACGGATGGGTCGGTTCGGTGCTGCCCCTCCTCGCCCTGGTCGTCGGCGGCTCGCTCGGCATCGCGACCGGCGCCTGGCTGGAGATCGAGGACGTCTTCGGACCGCCCGCCGCGGGCGTCCTGGCCGGCGAGATCGTCGCCGCGGCGGTGGTGTTCCTCGTCGGCTTCCGCAAGAACAGCTCGTGGACGCCCCAGGGCCGGGTGTGGACGCGGGAGCACAGCTACGGCGGCCACGGCGTCCAGTGGCTCGGCGTCACCGTCGCCCTCGCCATCGCGGTGCTCCCGTTCTCCATCATGTTCGAGAAGGTGACCGCACCCGGACTGAACTGGGTGGGCCTCGTGGCGGCGATGGCGGCGACGGCCGGCGTCAGCCGCCTGATCTACGTGAAGACCTGCGCGACCGTCATCGACGCATGAGAGCCGCGGTCCCCAGCGCCAGCACGAGGAGGACGGCCGCGGCCCCGAACGCGATCTGGGCCGCGGCCGCGGACCCGTGCGGCAGCGCGTGGAAGAACGCGGTGCCGAGGACGGCGATGCCGAGCGTCCCGCCGAACTGCTGGACGGCGTTGAGCAGCCCCGCCGCCGACCCCGTCTCGTGCGGCCGGACGCGTGCCAGCGCCGCCGTGAAGAACGGGACCGTGAACAGCCCGTTCCCCGCCCCCACCAGGACGAGCGCGCCGAGCAGCGGCCACGGGTAGGCGTGCGGGTAGGCGCGGTAGACGGGGATCGCCGCGCAGACCCCGGCCAGCATGACCGCGAGCCCGGCGGGCATCAGCCGCGGGCCGAAGCGCGGGACGAGCCGGGTCCCGGCGAGCCAGGACGCCGCGGCCATCGCGGCCGACCAGGGCAGCAGCGTGAACCCGGCGTTCAGCACGTCCCGTCCGAGCCCGATCTGGACTTGCAGGACGACGACGACCATGAGCCCGTTCATCACCGCGAAGAACACCGTCGAGGTCGCCAGCGCGGCGGGGAAGCCGCGGTCCGCGAACAGGCTCGGCTCGACGAGCGGGGCCGCGGCCCGACGCTGGTGCAGCGCGAACACTCCCAGCACCGCGGCGCCGCCGGCGAGCATCGCCCACGTCCACCCCGGCCACCCCGCCGAATCGCCCTGGATCAGCGGATACACGACCAGCGCCGCGCCGGCGGTGGCGAGGGCCGTGCCGGCGGCGTCCAGGCGGGGCCGCCGCTCCGCCCGGTCCTCGCGCAGCAGCGGCACGGTCGCGAGCACCCCGGCGGCGAGGGGCAGGTTCACCAGGAACGCCGCCCGCCACGACACCGCGTGGGCGAGGACGGCGCCGAGCACCGGCCCGCAGACCGCCGACAGCCCCATCACCGGCCCGATGCTCCCGAACGCCTTCGCCGTCTCGGGCCCGTCGAACATCGCGCGGATCAGCCCGATCGTCTGCGGGACGATCAGCGCCGCGGCGGCGCCCTGCACGGCCCGCGCCGCGATCAGCGCGCCCGCCGACGGCGCCAGCGCGCAGCACGCCGACGCGGCCGCGAACCCGGCGACCCCGAGCGCGAACACCCGCCGCCGGCCGGCGATGTCGCCGAGGCGCCCGCCGGTGATCAGCAGCACCGCGAACGGCAGCGTGTAGGCGGCGCTGAACCACTGGATCCCGGACTCGCCGCCGCCGAGGTCCCGCCCGATCGCCGGCGCCGCGACCTGCACGATCGTCGCGTCGAGCAGGTTCATCGCCTCCGCCGCCAGCAGCGTGGCCAGGGCCGCCCACCGCCACCGGTGGACCGCCCGGGTCCGCGTCTCCTCCTGCACCCGCATGGCACGTCTCCTTTCGGTTCCGTGCCCCAGCCTCGGAGCGGCGCCGCACCGCGTTCCAACCACGGCGCTGAAATAGCGGATATCTTCCATCCGAGCGCCGGAGATGAGGGATCGTGATGCTGGACGAGCTGGACCGCGCCGTCATCCACGCGCTGCACATCGACGGGCGCGCCCCGTTCAGCCGCATCGCGGACGTCTGCGGTGTCTCCACGCAGACCGTGGCGCGCCGCTACCGGCGGCTCCGCACCGAGGCGGGCCTGCGCGTAGTCGGCGTCCTGGACCGCGACACCGGCCCCGGGACGCACTGGACGGTCCGGCTGACCTGCACGCCCGCGGCGACGCGGACGCTCGCGCACTCGCTCGCCGCGCGGCCCGACACGTCCTGGGTGAAGCTGACGTCCGGCGGGACGGAGATCTTCGCGATCGTGCACGTCCCGGATTCCCCCGGAGACAAGGGAGACACCGACGCCCCGCACGCCATGCTGCTGCACGACGTCCCGCGCCGCGCGGGCATCACCGCGGTCTCGGCGCACTGCCTGCTGCACACCTACCTCGGCGGCCCGACCGCCTGGCGCGGCATTACCCGCGCGCTCTCCCCCGAGCAGCAGGAACGGCTGAGACCGCCCGCGACCGACCCGGCCGACCCGGCCGACCCGCGCCCGCTGACCGGCGCGGACCACGCGCTCCTCGACGTCCTGCGGCACGACGGCCGCGCCGGCTACACCGACCTCGCGGCCGCGACCGGCTGGTCACAGGCGACGGCCGCGCGCCGCCTCGCCGGCCTGCGCGCCCGCGGCACGCTGTTCTTCGACGTCGAGGTCGACTCCGCCCTGCTCGGCGGCACCACGCAGACGCTGATCTGGATGTCGGTCGCCCCGGGCCGGCTCGACGACGTCGCCACCACCATCGCCGGGCACGACGAGCTCGCCGTCGTCGCCGCGACCACCGGCCCCACGAACCTGCTCGCGCAGGCGCTCTGCGACGGCCCCGCCGACCTGCACCGCTACCTCACCCGCGAGCTCGGCGCCCTGGACGGCATCCGCACGCTGGAGACCGCGCCCGTCCTGCGCACCCTCAAGCGCGCCGGTGCGGTCAGAGCTTCTCCACCGGCGCGAACCGCAGGACGAGGCGCTTGACGCCGTACTCGCCGCCGAAGTCGACGCTGGCGGCGGCCTTGTCGCCGGCACCGTCCACCGACACGACCGTGCCGAGCCCGAACGAGTCGTGGGTGACCTTGTCTCCCGGCGACAGGGCCGGGACCTCCCGGTTGCCCGGCGACTTCACGCCCGGCCGGGCCGCCATCCGCGACATCGCCGACGACGACGCGGACGACGCCTCCCGCTCCCAGTCGATCAGGGTGCCGGGGACCTCGCCGAGGAACCGGGACGGCGGGTTGACCTGCGGCGCGCCCCACGAGCTGCGCATCGTCGCCCGGGACAGGTAGAGCCGCTGCCGCGCGCGCGTGATGCCGACGTACGCGAGCCGGCGTTCCTCTTCGAGCTCCTTGGGGTTGCTCATGGCGCGCAGGTGCGGGAAGACCCCGTCCTCCATGCCGGTGAGGAACACGACCGGGAACTCCAGGCCCTTCGCGGTGTGCAGGGTCATCAGCGTGACGACGCCCTGGTCGGTCTCCTCGGGCTGCTCGCCCGGCGGGACCGGCCCGCCCTTCGCGCCGCCGGGGATCGAGTCGGCGTCGGCGACCAGCGCCACCTGCTCCAGGAAGTCGGGCAGCCGGCCCTCGGCGGACTCGCCGTCGAGGCGCTCCTCGAACTCGCGGGCGACCGCCTCCAGCTCGCGGAGGTTCTCCACGCGGGTCTCGTCCTGCGGGTCCTTGGAGGCCTGCAGCTCGGCGAGGTAACCGGACCTGTCGAGGATCTGGACGACCAGGTCCGCCGGCGTCGACGACTCGGCGGCGGCGCGCAGCTCGTCCAGCAGCAGGACGAACTCGCGGACGGAGTTGATCGACCGCGTCGCCATGCCGGGCACGTCCTCCGGGACGCGCAGCGCCTGCCAGAACGAGATCCGCTCGCGCGACGCGTACGCCTCGACGCACGCCTCCGCGCGGTCGCCGATGCCGCGCTTCGGCACGTTCAGGATGCGGCGCAGCGAGACGGTGTCCTCGGGGTTGGCGAGGACGCGCAGGTAGGCGAGCAGGTCGCGGATCTCCTTGCGCTCGTAGAAGCGGACGCCGCCGACGACCTTGTAGGGCAGGCCGACGCGGATGAACACTTCCTCGAACACACGCGACTGCGCGTTGGTGCGGTAGAAGACCGCAACGTCGCCGGGGCGGGCGTCGCCCGCGTCGGTGAGCCGGTCGACCTCGTGCGCGACGAACGCCGCCTCGTCGTGCTCGTTGTCGGCCACATAGCCGGTGATCTTGTGGCCCTCGCCCTGGTCGGACCAGAGCCGCTTCGGCTTGCGGTCGGCGTTGCGCTCGATGACCGCGTTCGCCGCCGACAGGATCGTCTGCGTGGAGCGGTAGTTCTGCTCCAGCAGGATCGTGGTCGCGTCGGGGTAGTCGCGCTCGAACTCCAGGATGTTGCGGATCGTCGCGCCGCGGAACGCGTAGATCGACTGGTCGGCGTCGCCGACGACGCACAGCTCCGCGGCGCCGACGCCCTCGACCGGCGCGGTCAGCTCGCGGACCAGCTCGTACTGCGCGTGGTTGGTGTCCTGGTACTCATCGACGAGGACGTGCCGGAACCGGCGCCGGTAGTGCTCGGCGGCCTCCGGGAACACCTGCAGCAGGTTGACCGTCATCATGATCAGGTCGTCGAAGTCCATCGCGCCGGCCTGCTGCAGCCGCGCCTGGTACATCTCGTACGCCTCGGCGAGCGTCTGCTCCATGTGCGTGGACGCGCGGTTCTTGAACGTCTCGTAGTCGATCAGCTCGTTCTTCAGGTTCGACACCTGGGCGCTGAACGACTTCGGCGGGTACCGCTTGGGGTCGAGGTCCAGCTCGCGGCAGACGAGCGCCATCAGCCGCTGCGCGTCGGCCTGGTCGTAGATCGAGAAGCTCGTGGGGAAGCCGAGCCGCTTGGCCTCCCGGCGCAGGATCCGCACGCAGGCGGAGTGGAACGTCATCACCCACATGGCCCGCGACCGCGGCCCGACGAGGGCGTCGACGCGCTCCTTCATCTCGGCGGCGGCCTTGTTGGTGAAGGTGATCGCGAGGATCTGGCCGGGGTGCGCGCCGCGCTCGCCCAGCAGGTGGGCGATGCGGTGGGTGAGCACGCGGGTCTTCCCCGACCCGGCGCCCGCGACGATCAGCAGGGGGCCGCCGGAGTGCACGACGGCGGCGCGCTGCTGCTCGTTCAGGCCGTCGAGCAAGGGGTGAGCTTCGGTCTTCGACATCACGTGCGAGTGTACGGCGCCGCGCCGACGTTTTCGGCGGCGGCGCCGCGGCGCGCGGGTCGCCCGCGCCTCCCGGAGATCACCAGTCCGGATGAGGACACCGGCCTCACCGGTCGCCTTTCCGGGTTGACTCGACCTTGTGACGGGCGGAGCGTAGGCCGCGCGGGCGGTCCCGAACGACGAGGCACCGCCGGCACTCCCGCCAGATGACCGCCGGGGGTGCCGCACGACCGCCCGCGGCCGCGTAGGGCCATCGGGGGCTCGCGCACGGTGACGGAAGGTGGCATCGATGACGATCCACCAGGAGGAACGCCAGATCCAGCAGAGCGGACGCCGGGGCGTGGAGGTCCCCGAGGCCCTCACGGGCCGGATGGCGCCGCGATTCCGCGTCGAGGGGGCGGCCGCCGCCCCCGTCCCGGCGCCGCGTCCGGTGCCGATCCCGGTACCGGTCGCGACCGGGCACCGCTTTCTCGTCTACAAGCAGGACCCGTCGGTCGCCGACCTCGGCGTCCGGCTCACGTTCGTCCCCTCGGTCGTGCTGAACGGCCCGGCCGACGCCCGCGCCAGGACGGACCTGGCCGGCACGACACCGGTCGCCCGCAACGCCAGTGGCGACTTCGTGTTCGCGCCCAACTCGCCGCAGTTCGACTGCGCGCACACCTTCGCGGTCGTCCGCGAGACGATCGCGATGTACGAGCGGCACAACGGCGGCAACCCCATCCCGTTCGCGTGGAACGTGGGCGGCAACACCGACCCCATCACGGTGTTCCCGCACGCCGGGGAGGGCGCCAACGCGTTCTACAGCCGGACGGCCAAGGCGCTGAAGTTCCTGTTCTTCACGCCGCAGGGCCAGCCGCCGTCGAGCGTCCTCTACACGTGCCGGTCGCTCGACATCGTGTCGCACGAGACCGGCCACTCGGTGCTGGACGGGCTGAAGCCCGGCTGGCTGTCGGCGGGGAACCCGCCGCAGACCGGCGGCCTGCACGAGTCGTTCGGCGACCTCACCGCGATCTTCCTGGCGCTGGCGCAGCCGGACCAGGCCGAGGCGTTCGTCTCCCTGACCAAGGCGAACCTGCACGACCGGTCGTTCCTGCCGGAGCTCGCGGAGGAGTTCGGCAAGGCGCTCGGCATGCCCGCCGGGCTCCGCAACGCCGACAACGACCTCAAGCTCAGCCAGGTCGGCAACGAGGTACACGCGATCTCGCAGGTGTTCACCGGCGCGATCTACGACGTCCTCGCCGACGTGTACCTGTTCGAGACGGCCCGGCAGCGCCGCACCAAGGACCTCACCGTCCTGCTCATGGAGGTCGCGCAGGGGCTCTGCAAGCTGCTGTTCGACGCGATCGTGGCGGCCCCGGCGACGGGCGCGCTGTACGTGGACGTCGCGAACAAGATGCTGCAGATCTCGGCCGGCCGCGGCGACCCGGCGATCTACCGGACGTTCATCCGGAACCGGTTCGCGGTCCGCGAGATCACGACGGCGGCGACCCCGCTGCGCGACCTGATGAGCGGCGAGATGCGGATGACCGACGCCGACTACACCGGCGACGGGCAGGACGTCACGGAGGTCGGGCCGCACGACGAGCACTCGGCGAGCCTGCGGGCCGAGCAGGACCGGTCGCTGTGCTGCGGCACGATGCAGATGCCGGAGTACCAGGTCGTCGCGCCGGAGAAGCTGGCGAGGCGCGGCTCGCTGGACGACGACGACATCCTCCGCGACGAACTGGACGAGCTGCGCCGCGCGTTCAGCAAGTAGGGGACCGGACCAGGGAGAGGGAGGCCGGACGGCGATGCGCGTGACGGTCGAGAGCACGGGCGGCTTCACCGGCCGCGCGGTGGTGGTCGCGCGCTACGACACGTCCGGCCTCCCCGCCGGCCGGGCGGAGCGGGTGCGGCGGGCGGTCGACGCGCTGGCCGCCGCGCACGCCCGCGGGGACACCGGGGAGATCGGGGCGGACCTGCCCGGGTACCGGGTGACGGTGGACGACCCGGACGGCGGCGCCGAGGCGCCCCGCGTGTACGAGGTGCGCGGCGACCCGTCCGAGCCGTCCCCCATCGGCGTCCTGCTCGACGACCCGGGAATCGGCGGCGCGGAACCCGGCGATCCCGGCTGATCAGGTCTTGCGGTGCTCCCGGGCGGACTCGGCGGCGGCGTGCACGGCGGGGAGGTCGGCGCCCGTGGCGGCCATGGACGCGGCGGCGACCGCGCCCTCGACCAGCGGCGCGTCGGCGAGCAGGATCCGCTCGCCCTCGGCGTCCTCGATGAGCATCTTGGCGGTCAGGACGGAGCTGCCGATGTCGGCGAGCAGCAGCACGCCGTCACCGCCGTCGGCCCGCGCCACGGCGTCCTCGACCAGGTCGATGCTTGTGCCGAGGCCGCCCTCGGAGTCGCCGCCGGCGGGTTCGACGACGGCCTTCCCCACGCCCATGGCGCGGGCCACCTCCGCGACGCCCTCGGCGAGCGTCCGGCTGTGCGAGATGATCACGATCCCGACCACGGTCACTCCCGTCCGGTGACGTCGGCGAGCGCGCGCAGGACGAGCGCGGTGGACGAGGCGCCGGGATCCAGGTGGCCGGTGCTGCGCGGGCCGAGGTAGCTGGCGCGGCCCTTGCGCGCCTGCATCGGGACGGTCGCGGCGGCGCCCGCGTCCGCGGCGTCGGCCGCGGCGCGCGTGGAGCCGGCGAGATCGGCGCCGCCGTCGAGCGCGGCCGCGTAGGCGGCGGCGGCCGGGGCCAGCGCGTCGACCATGGTCTTGTCCCCCTCGTTCGCCTGGCCGAGCTCCTGGACGCCCTCCAGCGCGGCCTTCAGCGCGGCGCCGACCGCGGCGGCGTCCGCCTCGGACGCGTCGCCGAGCGCCTTGCCGGCGCGGCGCAGCGCCGTGCCGTAGAGGGGGCCGGACGCGCCGCCCGTCTTGGACACGATGGCCCGCCCGGCGGCGATCAGCACCTTGCCGGGCCGCGTCTCGCCGAGCTCCGCGTCGCCGGGGAGGGCGGCGACGGCCGCGGTGAACCCGCGGTGCAGGTTGTGGCCGTGGTCGCCGTCGCCGATCGCCGCGTCCAGCCTGGTCAGCCGCTCGGCCTCGGCGGACACCAGCTCGGCGGCGCGGCGGATCCACGCCGCCGCGCCCCGCGCGTCCAGCCCCGCGCTCGCCTGCCCGGTCACCGGCCCCACCGCAGCGCGGGCGTCTCGACGGGCGCGTCCCAGAGGCGGGTCAGGTCGGGCGTCAGCCGGCACACGCTGATCATGCTGCCGGCCATCTCCAGGCTCGTGACGTACGGGCCGACCAGCGGGCGGGCGACCGTGGCGCCGTGCCCCTCCAGCCAGCGGGCCGTCGCCGCGTAGGCGATGTACTGCTCCATCAGCGGGGTGCCGCCCATCCCGTTCACCAGCACGAGCAGCTCGGATCCCGACACCGGCATGTCCGCGTCGATCGCGCTGAGGGACGCGTCCACGATCGCGTCGGCGTCCGCCAGCGGGACGCGTTCGCGGCCGGGCTCGCCGTGGATGCCGATGCCGAGCTCCATCTCGCCCTCCTCGAGCTGGAACGTCGGCTCCCCGGCGGCGGGCACCGTGCACGGCGACAGCGCGACGCCGAACGAGCGGCTCCGCTCGTTGACCTCGCGGGCGACGGCGGCGACGGACGCGAGGTCGGCGCCCTCCTCCGCGAGCGCCCCCGCGATCTTCTCTGCGAACAGGGTGGCGCCGGTGCCGCGCCGCCCGGCGGTGTAGAGGCTGTCCTCCACGGCGACGTCGTCGTTGACGATCACCGACGCGACCTCGATGTCCTCGTCCTCGGCCAGCTCCGCGGCCATCCGGAAGTTCAGCACGTCGCCGGTGTAGTTCTTCACGATGTGCAGCACGCCCGCGCCGCCGTTCACCGCCATCGTCGCGGCGATGATCTGGTCCGGGACGGGCGAGGTGAACACCTGGCCGCAGCAGGCCGCGTCGAGCATCCCGTGGCCGACGAACCCGGCGTGCAGCGGCTCGTGCCCGGAGCCGCCCCCCGACACCAGGGCGACCCGGCCGGCGCGCGGCGCGTCCGCCCGCACGACCGTGCCGTTCTCGGGATCGACCCGCAGCGACGGATGCGCGGCGGCGAGGCCGCGCAGCGCGTCGGCGACCACGTTCTCCGGATCGTTGATGAGTTTGCGCATGTCTCAGCTCTACCCCGGCACGGCGCCCCGTCCCAGGCCCAATCACGATCTTCACGTGCCGGTTATCGGGATGCCGCCGGCGGCCCTCCCGGCATAGGTTGCACGGGTGACGAAAGCTCCCGTTCTGCTGTTCGACTGCGACACCGGCATCGACGACGCGCTGACCCTGCTCTACCTCGCCTCCCTCGTCCGCGCGGGCGAGGCCGAGCTCGCCGGGGTCGGCACGGTGCACGGCAACATCGACCCGCTGACCGGGGCCCTCAACACGCTGCGCGTGCTGGAGGCGGCCGGGATGGAGGCGGGCGAGAAGGGGGTGCCGGTCGCGGTCGGCGCCGCCCGCCCGATGGCGCAAGACGTCCACTACGCGCTCGACTGGCACGGCCGCGACGGCCTCGGCGACACGAACCCGCCGGACCCGGCGGGCCGCCCGGTCGCCGAACCGGCCGCCGCGCAGATCGTCCGGCTGGCGCGGGAGCGGCCCGGCGAGCTGACGCTGCTCGCGACGGGCCCGCTGACCAACCTCGGCGCGGCGCTGCTGCTGGACGAGGAGCTGCCGGCGCTGGTCCGCGAGGTGGTCGTGATGGGCGGCGCGTTCGGCCACCCCGGCAACATCACCACGCACGCCGAGGCGAACATCTGGCACGACCCGGAGGCCGCCGACCTGGTGTTCGCGGCGGACTGGCCGGTCGTCCTGGTGCCGCTGGACGCGACCCACCCGACCGCCGTCCACGACGACTGGCTCGACCGGCTGGCGGCGCACGACTCCCCCGTCGCGCGGTTCGCCGCCCGGATCCTGGAGTTCTACGCCGACGCCTACACGCCGACGCTGCGGCGCCGGGGCGCCGTCATCCACGACGCGCTCGCCGCGATGCTGGCGGTCGACCCCGGTCTCGGCGAGTACGTGCAGCGGCCGGTGCGGGTGGAGCTGCGCGGCGAGCTGACGCGCGGCACGACCGTCTGGGACGCGCGGTCCCTGCCCGCCGACGACACCCGCCGGCCGGTGAAGGTGGCGGTCGGCAGCGACGTGCGGGCCTTCCAGGAGCGCCTCCTCGCGGCCGTGCTGTCGCTCTGACCGGCCGCCGCCGCGGCGGCCTGCGGGTTCGCGGAAACCCTGATCTTGGGTGTGCCCGTATCCGTTCGGAGACTTTATGGTTGAAGCCGTGACCAATGTTCTGGACGACAGCGGGCTGCAGCGGATCCTCGCCGTGATGGCGCATCCGGACGACGTCGACTTCGGCTGCGCCGGGTCGGTGGCGGGCTGGACGGACCAGGGCATCGAGGTCGTGTACCTGATGGTCACCGACGGCGACGCGGGCGGTTTCGACGACGGCGTCACCCGGGAGGAGATGGCGTCGCTGCGCCGCGAGGAGCAGCGCGCGGCGGCCAAGTGCGTCGGCGTCACCGACGTCCGGTTCCTCGGCTACCCGGACGGGCGGGTCGAGGCGACGCTGGAGCTGCGCCGCGACATCGCCCGCGTGATCCGGCAGGTGCGGCCCGACCGGGTGCTGATGCCGAGCCCGGAGCGCAACTACGAGCGCATCTACCCGAGCCACCCGGACCACCGCGCGGTCGGCGGCGCGGCGCTGGACGCGGTCTACCCGGACGCGCGCAACCCCTACGCGTTCCCGGAGCTGCTGGCCGATGAGGGCCTGGAGGCGTGGACGGCCCGCGAGGTGTGGCTGAGCGGCGGCCCGGTGGTGAACCACTACGTCGACATCACCGACCAGTTCGACCGGAAGGTGAACGCGCTCCGCGCGCATGCGAGCCAGACCTCCCACATGGGCGACGAGCTGCCGAACATGCTGCGCGGCTGGCTGTCGGCCAACGCCAAGGCGGCCGGGTTCGGGGACGGGCGGCTGGCCGAGGGCTTCCAGGTCGTCGACACGGCCTGACCGGCGGACCGCGCCGAATCTCGGATCAGTCACGCTCCAAATTCATTGGGTTACCAGCCGTTATCTTCCCTGAATCGGGCATACACCCGCTGTGTCCTGACTCAGGGGGGATGTCATGCCGCATGAGATCGAGGCCACCGCCACCACCTACGCCGCCCCAGAAGTGATCTTCAAGCATCTCTTCGTGGCGGACTCCTGGGACGAGTGGGCCTCCTTCTGGGCCCGCGCCCGGCACGAGGTCGTCGCCTACGACCCGCCGCGCCACTGCGGCTACGTCGCCATCGCCGGGCTGCCGCGCGGCTACCGCGTCGACATCACGCTGGAGCCGCACGGGGTGAACACGCTGATCCGCTGGCGCGGGGCGTTCGACGGGCGGATCCCGGGCACCGCGCCGCTGAAGCGGGCGATGCTGCGCCGCCGGTTCGGCTCGTTCGCGCGCCGCGTCGCGTGGCACGCCGAGCGCTGCGAGCCGGGCTGCCCGGCCCGGCTGCCCGTCGAGTTCTGACCGCGGGCCGGGCGCCGACGAGGCCGCGGACGCGGCGCGGTCGGGGCGCAGGCGCGGCGCTGGCGCGGCGCTGGCGGGGCCGTCCCGGGCGCAGGTGATCTTCCCGTTCCGGCGGGTAGGAGCCGTGGTGATCATGGCGGCCCCCGGGGGACGGGCCGCCGTCGCGCGAATCGGGGGATCGCATGCGGCGCAGCGTCACCGTGCTCGGCATCGCCATCGGTGCCGTGGCCGCCGGAACGGGCATCACCTGGACGATGACGCACGGGCACCCGCCCGGCGGCGTCCACCGGGCGGAGCACGGCTCCTCCGGCGGACGGGTGGTGACGGTCGCGAAGGCACCGATGTTCGATCCGCTCCGGCTGCGCGGCAACGTCCTGGCCTACCTGCGGGACCGGCCGGGGCACGCGGGCGTGATGGCGGCGGACCTGCGCGGCGGCACGGCGTTCGGGGTGAACGAGACGTCCCGGTTCGTCACCGCCAGCGTCATCAAGGTCGACATCCTGGCGGCGCTGCTGCTGCAGCACCAGCGGCAGGGCGTCGGCCTGTCGGACGGGGAGCGGGTGCTGGCCGGGCGGATGATCCGCAAGAGCGACAACGACGCGGCGGACGCGCTGTACGCGGACATCGGCCGCGACGCGGGGCTCCAGAACGCCAACGCGGCGTTCGGCCTCGGGCACACCGTGCCGTATCCGGTGTCGTGGGGGTCGTCGTGGACGAGCCCGTCCGACCAGGTGCGGCTGGTGCGGATGCTCGCCTCGGACGGCGGCCCGCTCACCGCGGCGAACCGCCGGTACGTCCTCGGGCTGATGGGCTCGGTGACGCCGTCGCAGGCGTGGGGGATCAGCGCGGCGGCGCGTCCCGGCGAGAAGGTCGCGCTCAAGAACGGGTGGGTGCCGCTGCGGTACGAGGGCAACGGCTGGGCGGTCAACAGCATCGGCCGGATCACCGGCGGCGGCCACGACTTCGTCGTCGCGGTGTTCAGCGGCGACAGCCCGACGATGGCGGCGGGCGTGGCGACGGTCGAGCACGTCTCGTCCATGGTGGTCTCGGCCCTGCGCGAGGCCGGGCGCGAGGCGGGCTGACCCCGGCTCTCAGCGGGACGTCAGGCCGGTGAGCGGAGCGTCAGCGTTCTGTCAGCGCGTGCGGTGAGCCTTCGGGAAGGCGGCACGAACTTCCGAAGGAGCGGCTCATGCGCAGCAGCAACGTCCTGATCTCCGGTGCGAGCATCGCCGGCCCGGCCCTCGCGTACTGGCTCGACCGGTACGGGTTCGCGGTGACGGTCGTGGAGCGGGCGCCCGGGATGCGTCCCGGCGGGCAGGCGATCGACGTGCGGGGGCCGGCGCTGGACGTCGCGGACCGGATGGGGATCCTGGACGCGGTCCGCGGGCTGAGCACCGACCTGCGCGGCATGTCGGTCGTCGGCCAGGACGGCGAGGAGATCTTCCGCACGACCGAGCGCACCGCCAGCGGCGGCGACCTCGCGAGCCCCGATGTCGAGATCCTCCGCGACGACCTCGCCGAGCTGATCGCCGGGGCGGGCGGGGACCGGATCGAGTACCTCTTCGACGACGCGATCGCCGGGCTGGAGCAGCGCGGCGACGGCGTCCGGGTGATCTTCCACGGCGGCGCGACCCGGACGTTCGACCTGGTCGTCGGCGCCGACGGGCTGCACTCCAACGTGCGGCGGCTGGCGTTCGGCCCCGAGGAGGCCTACCTGCGCCACCTCGGCAGCCACCTCGGCGTGTGGACGGCCCCGAACCTGCTGGGCCTCGACCGCTGGCAGACGATCTTCCCGGTGCCGGGGAACGCGTGGGGCGCGATGGCGATGAGCGTCCGCGGCAACGCCGAGCTCCGCGTCTACATGGGGTTCGACTCGCCCGTCCCTGTCGCCTACGACCCGCGCGACGTCAAGGACCAGAAGCGGCTGCTCGCGAGCCGCTTCGCGGGCGCGGGCGGGGAGATCCCGCGGCTGCTGGAGACGATGCGCGGCGCGCCGGACTTCCACTTCGACGCGATGGCGCAGATCCGCATGGACGCCTGGTCGGCGGGACGGGTGGCGCTGCTCGGCGACGCCGGGTACTGCGGTTCCCCCGCGTCCGGCCAGGGCACCAGCATGGCGATGGTCGGCGCGTACGTCCTGGCGGGCGAGCTGAAGGCCGCCGGCGGCGACCACCGCGCCGCGTTCGCCGCCTACGAGGCGGAGCTGCGCGACTTCGTCACGGCGAACCAGGATCTCGCGCTCGGGAACATCGAGCGGAACCGCGACCGGATCGCCGCCGAGATGGGCGTGGCGGAGGCGGGCGAGGAGCAACTGGACGGCATCTCGGCCGTCACGGAGTCCTACAAGCTGCGCGACTACTGAGGGCTCCGGTCGGGCCGATCGCACGGGGTCCGGGGTCGGGCTGAGCGGCGGGCCGGCCGCCCAGCGGAGACGCCGGAGATCAGCCGCGGATGGGGCGGGTGAGCTTCTTGCCCTCGGCGGCGTTCACCGCCAGGCAGGTCACGGCGCGGTCTCCGTCCCGCCACGAGTCGGCGGTCGGGTAGTAGAACGACCGGCCGAGGTGCGCGGCGGCCGGGTCGCGGTCGAGCCTGCGCTGGATGCGCAGCTTGCAGCCGGTGGAGGCGAGCCGGCTCATCTCCTGGTCGGTGGGCATCACGGTCTGCGTCAGCTTGAAGACGGCCAGCACCTCGCCGTCGTGCGGGCCGGTGCAGGGCACCTTCTTGACGCTCTCCACCTCGACCGGCGGGGCGGACTCGTCCGCCGGGGCGCCGGACGAGACCGGGTCGTTGATGCAGTCGCCGACCTTCATGGTGTACGCGTCGATCTTCTCCGGCCTGGTCGTCTTCGGCTTCGGCGTGCCGTCCGGGCCGGTGGCGGAGGACGAGGAGTCCGAGCCGGGGATGACGAGGTAGCCGATCGTCCCGCCGACGATCCACAGCGCGGACAGCACGATGCCGGCGATGGCGAGGCCGCGGCCCTTGCCGCCGCGGTCGGCGATCTGGCGCAGCGAGACGAAGCCGAGGACGGCGCCGACGATGCCGCAGCAGCCGAGCAGTCCGGTGACGAACGCGGCGATGGCCATGCCGTTGGTCTTGTCGTCCCGCGGCGGCCCGGAGCCGTAGGCGGGTCCGGACGGCATGGGCGGCGGCGGGTAGGGGGCCGCGGGGTCGGGGCCCGGCTGCGCGGGCCCGGGAGGTGGGTAACTCATGGGAGGCGACCCTGTCACATCCCGCGCACCACTTGATCATGATGCCCGACATTCCGGACATTACATTTTGCTCACACCCATTACGGCGACGTAGCACGGAGTGAGCGGCCCTCCCATCGCAAAGCGATCGGTACCGATTGCTAAGCTATGACCATGGAGCCACCGGACCCGCGCGCCGAGCGGATCGCCGCGGCGCTGCGCCAGATCAGCGCCGGGTTCGCGGCCCTGGCCGACGCCGTCGCCGCCGACCCCGCCGGACCGCCGGAGGAGAGCCGCCACCTCGCGCTCATCACCGAGTGGGGCCGGCAGGGCCTCACCAGGGCCGAGGCCAGCGCGCTGTTCCGCAAGCACGGCTTCTCCCCGCAGGCCGCCGGCGGCTGGGTCCGCGGCGACTGGCTGGAGATCCGCGACGACGGCCGCCGCTACCTCACCGAGCTCTCGCTGAGCTGGCGGGCCGGACAGGAGGACCCCGAATGACCGTCACCGCCGAACCGTTCAGCGTCCGGATGGACGTCCGCGTCTACGAGATCGACCCGCAACTGCACCTCAACGGCGGGTTCTACGTCCAGTACGCCGACCACGCGCGCTACGCCTGCGTGCAGGCCGCCGGGGTGTCCGTCGAAGACCTCGTCCGCGGCGGCCTCGGGCCCGTCAACCTGGAGACCGTGATCAAGTACCACCACGAGCTGCGCGGCGGCGACCAGGTCGACGTGACGTGCGAATGGGAGTGGGGCGGCGGCAAGACCTACCGCGTCCGCCACGCGTTCCGCCGCGCGGACGGCACCGTCGCCGCCGAAGTCGCGCACGTAAGCGGCCTGCTCGACCTCGAGGCGCGGCGCCTCGTCGCCGACCCCCGCGAAGCCTGGCGCGCGAGGGCGAGCAGGCCGGAACTCCTCGGCCTGGACTGAGGCCCCCGCCGAGAGGCCGCCCGCCGAGAGGCACCCGCCCAGAGGCACCCGCCCAGAGGCACCCGCCGAGAGGCACCCCGGCGGGAAGCCGCCCGCCGCAAGGCCGCCCGGCGGAAGGCCGTGCGCTACACCAGGCGGCGGGCGGCCGCCCAGCGCGACAGCTCGTGCCGGTTCGACAGCTGGAGCTTGCGCAGCACGCTGCTGACGTGCGTCTCCACCGTCTTCACCGAGATGAACAGCTCCTTCGCGATCTCCTTGTAGGCGTAGCCGCGGGCGATCAGCCGCAGCACGTCCCGCTCCCGCTGCGTGATCTGGTCGAGCTCCGGGTCCACCGCCGGGACGTCCGTCGCCGCGAACGCGTCCAGCACGAACCCCGCCAGGCGCGGCGAGAACACCGCGTCGCCCTCCGCGACCCGGCCGATCGCGTCCGTCAGCTCCGGCCCCGAGATCGTCTTGGTGACGTAGCCGCGCGCGCCGCCCCGCACCACCCCGATCACGTCCTCCGCCGCGTCCGACACCGACAGCGCCAGGAACCGCGACGGCACCACCCCGGCCAGCCGCCGCAGCACCTCGATCCCGCCGCCGCCGGGCAGGTGTACGTCCAGCAGCACCACGTCCGGAGTCGTCGCGCGGATCACCGAGACCGCCTCGTCGACGTCGCCGGCCTCCCCGACGATCTCGACGCCGCCGCCGAGCTCCGCCTTCACCCCGGTCCGGAACATCTGGTGGTCGTCCACCAGCACGACCCGCTTCAGCTCGCTCACACCCTGCTCCTTCGCGGGAGGAAGGCCCCCGCACCCCGCGGTCCGCTCATGCCTTCTCCATTTCCAGCCGCACCTCGGTGCCCTCCCCCGGGGCCGTGCGGACGGTGGCCTTGCCGCCGTTGCGCTCCATGCGTCCGATGATGGACCCCCGGACGCCCATCCGGTCCTCCGGGACCTGATCCAGGTCGAATCCCTTCCCCCGGTCCCGCACGAAGATCGCGACCTTCTCCCCCTCCACCTCCGCGTACACCGACACCGACGGCGACTCCGCGTACTTCGCGGCGTTCACCATCGCCTCCCGCGCCGCCTGCAGCGCCGCGCCCAGCCGGTCGTCCAGCTCGGTGTCCCCGACGCACACCACCTCGATCGGCACGCCGTGGTCGTCCTCGACCTCGCCCGCCACCGCCTTGATCGCCGCGGCGAACGTCTGGTCCGGGTCCGAGCGCGGCTGGTAGAGCCACGTCCGCAGCGTCCGCTCCTGCGACCGGGCGAGCCGCTGCACCTCCCGCGCGTCGTGCGCGTTCCGCTGGATCAGCGTCAGCGTGTGCAGCACCGAGTCGTGGATGTGCGCCGCCAGCTCCGCCCGCTCCTGCGACCGGACGCGCTCGGCGCGCTCGGTGTCGAGGTCCTGCCAGAGCCGCACCACCCACGGCGTCACGATCAGCGTCACCCCGGTCAGGATGATCAGCATCGCGATGACGACCGACCGGGCCTGCCCCACGTCCACCCGCTGCGCGACGAACCCGCCGATCCCGCCGACGACCAGCAGCAGCCCGAGCAGGCTGCGCAGCCAGCGCTGCCGCAGCGGCAGCACCCACCGCTGCCGCTGGTCCCGGTCGGCCTGCTGCCACAGGATCGCGGCGCCGACGCCGCCGAGCACGAACGGCCAGATCGCCCACTGCATCAGCCCGCCGGCCTTGCCCGCCGCCCCCCACGGCAGCGCGGCCAGCCCCAGCGTGACCACCGCGTAGACGGCGAGCTGCCCCCAGTCGCGGCCCCGCCGCCCGGCCGCGCCCTCCCGCGCGGGCACCAGGATCCAGAACGCGCCGTACGCGGCGAGCCCGAGCCCGCTCGCCACCGTCAGCAGGACGAACGCCGACCGGACGATCAGCACGTCGACGCCCAGGTGCGCGGCGAGCCCGCGCGCCACGCCCGCGACGAGCCGCCCGTCCGGCACCCGTTCGAGCCGCGCCGCCTCGGGCACGGCCGACGGCGCGGCCGTCACCCCGCCCGCCGCCCCCGCGTCCCGCGGGCCTTCGCCACGTACTCCCACGTCACCGATCGTCACACGCCCCCGGGCCCGCCCGCATCAGGGCCGCACCCCGAATTCCCTCAGGGTCCGGGATCAGAGGGGCGGGGGGATCTCGGGGTCCGGTCAGGGTCGTCCCCGATACCGCGCCGCGTGCCGGGCGGCCACGATGGTGGACATGGCTGAGGAGCGGAACGCCGGCGAGCGCCGGCGGCTGGCGCGGGATCCGGAACGGCGCGTGATCGCCGGGGTGTGCACCGGGCTCGGGCGGTACACGGGCATCGACCCCGTCGTCTTCCGCGTGGGGTTCGGGCTGCTGGTCCTCGCGCACGGGCAGGGCGTCTTCCTCTACATCGTCGCCGCGCTGCTGATGCCGGCGAGCCCCGGCGAGTCGTCGGCCGCGGAACGGCTGTTCCGGCGGTGGTTCGACGCGCCTGCGGTGCTGTCGGCGCTCGGCGCGCTGCTGTGCGTCGGCGTCGCGCTCAGCCTGTTCGGCGGCGTCTCGACGGACTCGATCGCGGTGCTGGTCGTGTTCGGGCTGGTCATGCTGGTCGCCCACGCGCGGGGCGTCGACCTCGTCGGCGCGGCCCGGGCCATCCCCGAACGGTTCGCCGGTCACCCGCCGGGCCCGTCCCCCGAATGGACGGCAGGCAAGAGCGTCTCGCTGGAGAAGGAGGCGCCGGCCTGGACGGGCGGCGGCCTCCCCGAAGGAATGATCGACCTCGCCACCTACGGCCGGGCCCGTACCGCGGAACCATCCGCGGAACCGCCCGTGGAGCCGTGGGAGGACGCGCCCCCGCCGGAGCGGCGGCGCGAGCGCCCGAAGTCGCCCGCGGCGACGATCACGCTGCTGGCGGCCATGGCCACCGGCGCCGCGCTGATCCCCGTCGCCCGCGGCTACCCGGCGCCCGAGTCGGCCCTGATCGTCATGGCGCCCGCGCTCGCGGTCGTCGGGCTGGGCCTGATCGTCGGCGGCTGGTTCCGGACGCGCGGCCTCGCCGCCGTGGGAACCCTGCTCGCCCTGTCGCTGCTGGCCACCTCGGTCGCGGCGCACCTGCCGGAGAACCTGAAGTACGGCGACATGGAGTGGCGGCCGATGAACGCGACCAGCACGCACCAGGAGTACCGGATCGGCGTCGGGCAGGGCACCCTGGACCTGACCGCCCTGCCGCTCGCGACCGGCCAGCACGTCTCGGTCGACGCGCGGGTCGGCCTCGGCGGGATGGAGGTCAAGGTGCCGCAGGGCGTCCGCGTCCGGCTCGACGCCCGGATCGCGCTCGGCGACCTGCGCATCGAGCACCGCACGACCAGCGGCCCGAACGCCAAGGTGATCCGCGTGCTGGAGCCCGAGGGAGCGGCCGTGAAGAACCCGCCCGAGATCGACCTGCGCATCCGCGGCAAGGTCGGGGACGTGGACGTGCACCGTGTCTGAGCGGCCGTACAGGTTCGACCCGGCGGGGCCGGTGACCGGGATCTTCTTCCTCCTGCTCGCGGGGATCTTCCTCGCCGACGGGCTGTCCGGCGGCCACGCCGTCGAGGTCGCGGTGATGGTCCCGGTGGTGCTCATCGGGCTCGGCGTCGTCGGGACCGTCCGGGTGCTGACCCGGTCGAGGCGCAGACGGCTGAGGTGACAGGAGTCACCCCCGGACCTGGGAACATCCGGTCCGGGGGCCGCTGTTCGAAGGATTCGTGAAGTTCTCCGGGAAGAGCGTCCTGCTCGTGGCACGGCTGCACGTGGACCTGTGCCGCCTCGCCAGCGTGCTGTGTAGCCGCTGAAGCCTCTCGCGCCCACAGCCCGTCCCCTTTTCACAGCCGGTTCCCGGCTGCCCTGGAGAACCCCTCGATGAACCTCCGTGTCTGGAAATGGCAGTTCTGGCAGCAGATCGTGCTGTCGCTGGTGCTCGGCGTCGCCGCCGGCGCCCTGATCAACAACTTCGGCGGCGGGGAGAAGACCGCCGCCGACTGGCTCGACCCGTTCGGCGACGTCTACGTCAGCCTGCTGAAGGTCGTCGTCGTGCCGCTGGTGTTCGCCGCGATCGTGGTGAGCGTCGGCCGGCTCCGCAACGTCGGCAGCGTCGCCCGGCTCACCGCGAAGACCCTCGGCTGGTTCGTGGTGACCTCGGCGATCGCGACCGCGATCGGGCTGACCGTCGCGCTGCTGATCAAGCCGGGCCAGGGGCTCGGGAAGCTCGCCAGCGAGTCCGCGGCGACCGACCCCGTCACCTGGACGCAGGTGCTCCACAACCTGTTCCCGTCCAACATCGTCAAGGCGATGGCGGACGGCAACGTGCTCGGCGTCGTCACGTTCGCGGTGCTGTTCGGCGCGGCGCTGGTCGCGATCGGGCCGCGCGGCGAGCGGCTGACGAGCCTCATCGACGACCTGTACGTCGTCATGCAGAAGGTCGTCTGGTGGGTCGTGCGGCTCACCCCGATCGGGTCGTTCTTCCTGATCGGGTCGGTCGTCGCGACCTACGGGCCGAGCTCGCTCGCGCCGCTGGCGAAGTTCACCGGCGCGATCTACCTGGCCGTCGCGATCATGCTGCTGGTCGGGTACCCGGTGCTGCTGCGCGCGTTCGGCCGGGTGAGCCCGCTGAAGTTCCTGCGCAACTCCTGGCCCGCGATCCAGTTCGGGTTCGTGTCGTCGTCCTCGCTGGCGACGCTGCCGATCGCGCAGCGGGTGTCGATCGAGCGCAACGGCGTCCAGCGCGAGTACGCGAGCTTCGCGCAGCCGCTCGGCGCGACGATCAAGTTCGACGGCTGCGGCGCGATCTACCCGGCGGTCGCGGCGGTGTTCGTCGCCCAGTACACCGGCGTGCACCTCGGCATCGCCGACTACGCGCTCATCGCGCTCGCCGCGGTGATCGGGCAGCTCGGCACCGGCGGCACGCCCGGCCCGGCGCTGGTCGCGCTCACGCTGACCCTCACCACGGTGGGGCTGCCGCTGCAGGCCGTCGGCTACCTGATCGCGATCGACAAGGTCATCGACATGGCCCGGACGGCGCTGAACGTCACCGGCCAGCTGACCGTCCCGGTGCTGGTCGCGCGGTCGGAGGGGCTGCTGGACGAGGCGGTGTTCAACGGGCCGCCGAAGGAGCTGACGTCGAGCCCGTCCACCCCGGACGAGGCCGGCGAGAGCGGCGGCACCGGCGAGGCGCCGGCCCGCGACCGGGCGCCGGAGCCCGTTCCGGCCTGATCCCCGCCAAGCCGATCTCCACGAGGACGACGCCCGCGCCCTGTTCGGCGCGGGCGTCGTTCGTGTGACCCGTGCCGCACCGCCCGGACATCCCCGTCCGGCGGGGACGCGAAGTAATGTGATCCCAACGGCAGGTGATCGGGGATCGAGGTGTGATGGCAGGGCAGCCCGGTGTCCCGGAGGCCGGCGGCACGGACGTGCTGCCGGGCTCGCGGTCCGCCCTGGATCCCGGCCGCGCGATCAAGCCGGGGCGGCACGGGCTGTCGCCCGAGACGGTCGCGGGCATCCAGCGCGAGCGGCTCATCGACGCGTTCGTGCAGGTGGTGTCGGAGCGCGGGTTCGCGCACACGACGATCGGGCGGGTGACCGAGGGCGCGGGCGTCACGAAGAAGACGTTCTACACGCACTTCACCGATCTGGACGACTGCTTCCTGGCCGCCTACCAGCGCGGCATGGACATCCTGCTGCGGCGGATGGCGGAGGCGTACGAGGCGGCGCCGTCGTGGCCGGACGGGATCCGGGCGGCGCTGCGCCGGATGCTCGCGATCCTCGCGGCGGAGCCGCGGTTCGCGCGGGCGTCGCTGGTGGAGGTGAACGCCGCGGGGCCGCAGGTGCGGCAGGCGCGGATCGACAACCTCGCCCGGTTCCGCGGGTTCTTCGAGGACCCGTCGCTGCCGCCGGTCCCGGTCGCGGTGATCGACGCGATCGTCGGCGGGATCTACAGCGCGATCCACGTGCAGATGGAGACGGGCGAGGCGGAGGAGCTGCCGTCGCTGCTGCCGGCCCTGACCTATTTCGTGCTGCTCCCGCTGATCGGCCGCGAGGCGGCCTCCCCGTACCTGACCGGCGACCCCTGACCCGGCCGCTCCCCGCGCAGCCCAGCAGGCGCGCGGGCATGGGCCGACGCGCGCGGGCATGGGCCGACGCGCCCGGGCATGGGCCGACGCGCCCGGGCATGGGCCGACGCGCCCGGGCATGGGCCGACGCGCCCGGGCATGGGCCGACGCGCCCGGGCATGGGCCGACGCGCCCGGGCAT
>NZ_WBMR01000056.1 GCF_008923365.1 Actinomadura montaniterrae | reverse complement strand
CCGAGGGCCGCGGCGAGGGCTCGTACGAGCCGCGTCGCGAGGGCGGCGGCTACGGCGAGCACCGCGGCTCCTACGCGGGCGGCGAGCGCCGCGGCGGCGGCCCCCGGTCCGCGAGCGGCCCGCACGGCAACCGCCGCTCCTACGGCGGGGGCGGCAAGCGCCGCGACGGCGGAGACCGCCGCGCCGCCCGCTACAACTGACCGACCCGAACACGCAGAAGCCCCCGTCCGCCAAGGACGGGGGCTTCTCCGTGCGCAGACCCAGTGCGGGCGCCCTGTGCAGGCCGGTCTTAGCCCTGTGCAGGCCCGGTGTCAGCCGGCTTCTTCGCGGAGCTTGTCCTGGAGGAGCTGGAGGCCTTCCAGGCCGTCCACGGAGAGGGCGGCGAGCTCGTCCAGCGACATCAGCGGGCTGTTGCGCAGCGGCGGCTGCCAGCCGTTCTCCGCGTCGTAGCTGCGCAGCACCTTGGCCGGGACGCCGCCGATGACCGCGTGGTCGGGGAACTCGCCGCGGACGACCGCGCCGCCCGCGACGGCGACGTTCCGGCCGAGCCGGGTGCCCGGCAGGATGATCGCGCCGGTGCCGATCCAGCAGCCGTCGCCGATGACCACCGGGTTGTTCTCCGGCCACTGCCGGCCGATCGGCATCGCGACGTCGCCGTAGGTGTGGTTCTGGTCGGTGATGTAGACGTTCGGGCCCGTGAAGACGTCGTTGCCGATCTCGATGGACTGGTGCCCGACGATGTGCGTGCCGCGGCCGAGCGAGCAGCTCGAGCCGATCTTCACGATGACGTCCGGGCCGAGGTCCAGGCCCGGGACGAAGCCCGCCGAGATCGTCACGTGCGTGCCGACGAGCGTGTGGTCGCCGATCGAGATCCACGGCTCGCCGTAGATCGCGCCGACCGGGAAGCCGATGCAGGCGCCCTCGCCGAGGTAGGCGAAGCGGCGCCGGCCCGGCGTGTGCGGGGTGATCTCGCCGTGCCGCTGGATCCACTGCCAGCCGGCGTGCACCGCCGTGTGCAGCCCGCGGCGGGCCCGGTCCCTGGCCCGGCCGGCCAGACGCTGCGCCATGGAGCGCGGATTCGGCGACATGGCGTTCACCGTACCGGTTGGTAGCAACCGGCGGAACGCGAGCCCGCGAGGACGCGGCGCAGGCGGGAACGCGAGCCCGCGAGACGCGGCGCAGGCGGGAACGCGGGCACCGCAGGACGCGGGGCCCGGCCGGCGAGCGGCACGGGCCCCGCGTTCGCGCGGACGGCGCGGACGGTCAGTGCGGCGAGTGCACCTGCCCGTCGACGTCGGAACCGGAGACGGTCATCGAGTCGGCCGACACGGCCTCCCCGTGCTCCCCGGAACCTCCGGCCATGTCGCGCATGGCGTCGCGCTTGGTCAGCACGATGCCGGCCATCCCGGCGGCCGCCACCATGCCCATCATCGCCATCATGGCGCCGCGCCGCGGCTTGGCCTTCGGCGGCTCCACCCGCTGGGCGACGTCGCCGAGGAACGCGCTCACCCGCGGGGCGAGCCCGGTCTCCACGTACCGCGCGGCCATCCGCAGCCGCGGCGCGCTCCAGCCGCGCACGACCATCAGCTGGTCCTGGGCGGCCGGCATCATCCGCTCCGCCATGGCGGACGCGCCCTCCTGGGCGCGTCCGGCGCCCTGGCGGGCCGCTTCCTGGACGCGGCTGAGCCGCGTGAGCATCTCGTCCTGCGGCTTCCGGCGGATACTAATCATTAGGGACACGCTAACCTCCCTGTTTGCGAGGTCCTGTCAGGCAGCCTTCCCGAGTGCCGGGAGGTAAACCCGTCGCGCACGATCGACCGATCACGCACCGTGACGGGTCCGGGCCTGGCCGGGACCCGAGGGAACGCACACAGATCCACTTCACGAGGAGGCGGCCAGCGTGGCCAACGAGACCTTCGCGACGCTCACCACGTCGCTCGGCAAGATCGTGATCCAGCTGTACCCGGAGCAGGCGCCGGAGACGGTGGCGAACTTCACCGAGCTGGCGGAGGGCAAGCGCGTCTGGACCGACCCGAGCACCGGGGCGAAGTCCGAGGCGCCGCTGTACAACGGGACGATCTTCCACCGCGTCATCCCCGGCTTCATGATCCAGGGCGGGGACCCGCTGGGCACCGGCACCGGCGGCCCCGGCTACAAGTTCAAGGACGAGTTCCACCCGGACCTGAAGTTCAACAAGCCGTACCTGCTGGCGATGGCGAACGCCGGGCCCGGCACCAACGGCTCGCAGTTCTTCATCACCACCGACAACATCGGGCAGGTGCAGCACCTGACCGGCCGGCACACCATCTTCGGCAAGGTCATCGAGGGCACCGACGTCGTCGACGCGATCAGCAAGGTGCCGACCGGCCGGCAGGACCGCCCGCAGAACGACGTCGTCATCGAATCGGTGACGATCGAGCGGCGTTAGTCGTTTCCCTGGGTGAGACCCAGCGCCGGCTGACCTCCGGCGACGGCCCGACGGAGACCGGATGAGCACAGAACAAAGTCCCGCGCCCGAGACCTCGGTGCCGACCTGCTACCGGCACCCGGGGCGGGAGAGCTATGTCCGCTGCACGCGGTGCGACCGCTACATCTGCCCGGAGTGCATGCGGGACGCGGCGGTCGGGCACCAGTGCGTCGAGTGCGTCGCCGACGGCAACCGCGGCGCGCGCGGTGCCGCCCCGCGAACGGCGCTGGGCGCGCGCGGTCCGGTGTCGGCGATGCCGGTCGTCACGTACTCGCTGATCGGCCTGTGCATCGCGGTGTACCTGGCCGAGCTGGCGTCGACGCGGGTCGTCACCGACTTCATGATGCTGGGCCGGTGGGTGCAGCCGGACGGGGAGGTCATCGGGGTCGCCGGGGGGCAGTGGTACCGGCTGGTCACGACGATGTTCCTGCACGAGCGCGGGGGGTCGCTGGGCTTCACCCACATCCTGTTCAACATGTGGGCGCTGTACGCGGTGGGACCGGCGCTGGAGCAGGTCCTCGGCCGGTGGCGCTACCTGGCGCTGTACCTGCTGTCGGGGCTCGGCGGCTCGGTGCTGCTGTACCTGGTCGACCCCAGCGGCGCGGCGGTGGGGGCGTCCGGGGCCATCTTCGGCCTGTTCGGGGCGTACTTCGTGATCGGCCGCCGGCTGGGCGCGCCCGCCGGCCCGATCGTGTTCCTGCTGGTGATCAACCTGGTGATCACCTTCTCGGTGAAGGGGATCTCCTGGGAGGGGCACGTCGGCGGGCTCGTCGTCGGCGCGCTGATCGCGCTGGCGTACGCGTACGCGCCGGCGGCGCAGCGGCGGCTGTTCCACCTCGGGATGCCGGTCGTCACGCTCGTGGCGCTGGCGGCCCTGGTGACGGCAAAGACGCTCGCGCTGACCTGAGGCCGCGGGACGGTCTCCCGGGCGCGCGGAAGCCGCCCGTGCCCCTCGGGGGTGCGGGCGGCTCTTCCGTGGACGGCTCCCGGCCTTCGAAGGCCGTTCGGTACCCGGCCTGTGGAAAACCTGGGGAAAGTCGGGGCCAGGGATCCCCAGCCTGTGGATAACTTTCGTGGATTGGTGCGCCGCGAAAGCGGGTATCCCGTCCGGATCAGCGCCAGCGGGTCGACAGCACCACGCCCAGGATGATCGCCACGAAGCCGATCCCCAGGTTCCAGTTGTGCAGGTCGGACATGAACGGCACGTTCGTGCCGGTGCTGGCCGTCACGTAGAAGACCGCGATCCAGGCCAGTCCGATCAGCCACAGCGCGACCATCGTCGGGACCAGCCAGCGCGGGCTGACCTCCGGCGCCTTCGACTTCTGCGGGGGCGTGTAAACGGCCTTCTTGCGCACTTTGGACTTGGCCACGGTGGGATCGTTCTCCTCGAGCGCCCGGCGGCCGGAGCGCCGGACCGCGCATGGGTGGTTTGTCGGTTAGCGTAGTCGCTGGTGAGCACTGTCTGATGAGCAGTTCTGGATGATGAGGGTACGGCGTTCGGCGTGGGGAAGCATCATCCCAGCTCTGACGCTCCTCGCGGGGACCCTGTTCGCGGCGAGCGCGAGCACGGCCCGCGGCACCAGCCTGCGCGACGAGGGCCGCACCCGCGTCACCGACCTCATCGGCGACGAGCAGCGCGCCAACCGCCGCGAACGCGACGACTACCGGCGGCTCCGCCGCGACGTCGACGCCCTCTCCCGCGCCGCCGGGCGCACCGACGCCCGCGTCAAGCAGGCCCAGGGCGACGCCGACCGGCTCGCCCCCGCCGCCGGCTTCACCCCCTACACCGGCCCCGCCGTCCGGGTGTCCCTGGACGACGCGCCGCAGCCGGCCGGCGGCCTCCCCTCCGGCGTCCGCCCCGACGACCTCGTCGTCCACCAGAGCGACGTCCAGGCCGTCGTGAACGCGCTCTGGGCCGGCGGCGCCCGCGCCATGCAGATCATGGACCAGCGGGTGATCGCCACCAGCGCCGTCCGGTGCGTCGGCAACACCCTCATCCTCCAGGGCGTCGTGTACTCGCCGCCGTTCCGGATCACCGCCGCCGGCGACCCCGCCCGCCTCCGCGCCGCCCTCGCCGCGTCCCGCGACATCGCGATCTACCGCAAGTACGTCCGCGCCTACGGCCTCGGCTACTCCGTGCACACCCTCGCCCGCGCCAAGCTTCCCGCCTACACCGCCAACGTGACCATGAAGCACGCTCATTAGCTGCAATCCCGGCCCAAGGGGCTCGCCTTGCGGCTCGCCCCTTGACCGTGCTTGGGCGAGCGCGACCTCGCTTCGCGAGCTTCCCGGTGGGGCTCGCCTCCGGCCTCGCCCCACCGGTCAGATAACGCGCTCGCGCGGCGGCTCGGGCACACTAGACGGGTCTTAACGCCCGGGAAGGGGGACGCGCGGTGCGGTTGGTGATCCGGGGGCTCGGCGAGCTGTGCATCACCGCGGGCGTCATCGTGATGCTGTTCGTCACCTACGAGCTGTGGGGCACCGGCCAGTACACCAGCGCCCAGCAGGACCGGCTCGGCAAGCAGCTCATGAAGTCCTGGCAGGCACCCAAGGTCACCACCGAGAAGGTGAAGCTCGGCGGCGGCCTCGCCATGATCCGCATCCCCAAGTTCGGGAAGAAGTACCACTACGTGATCATCGAGGGCGTCAGCATCCCCGACCTGCGCAAAGGCCCCGGCCACTACCCCGGCACCGCCCTGCCCGGGCAGGTCGGCAACTTCGTCGTCTCCGGCCACCGGACGACCTACTCCGCCCCCTTCAACAAGCTCGGCGAACTCGACCGCGGCGACGAGATCCTCATCGACACCCGCGACGACCAGTACGTCTACAAGGTCACCGACCGCCGCATCGTCAAGCCCACCGAGGTCGACGTCACCGCACCCGTCCCCTTCCACCCCGGCCGCAGGCCCACCGGCCGGACGATCACCCTCACCACCTGCCACCCGAAGTACTCCGCCGCCAAACGGATGATCATCTTCGGGGAGCTCGCGTCGGCCGTGCCCCGCGTCAAGGCCGGCGCCCCGTCCACCGCCGCCGGAAGGTAGGAGAGACCGTGTACGCCTGGATCTGGCGCCACCTCCCCGGCACCTGGCCCGCCAAGACCGGCATCGCCCTCGCCATCGTCGCCGCCCTCGCCGCCGTCCTCTGGTGGGGCGTGTTCCCCTGGATCGAACCCAAGGTCCAGATCGACCACGGCGTCGTCGACGGAACCCCCACCCCCACCAGCACCACGAAACCCGGCTGACCTGCGCTTTCGCCGCCCGGCCAGGCGCCCGCCGGATTCGTGAGAAAAATTCGGTTGAAACCCGTAACGTCTGAGACGCCCCACACGAAGACCTATCGAGGGCTTCCGCCATTGCCCCCGAGTGGCGGAAGCCCTCGTATCTATTTGCAGGGCCCTTGGCGTCAGGCGCTGGGGCGCCTTCCTTCGGCGGGCCCTGCGGGCGATCGCTGCATCGCTCCGGCTCGGCCCTGGGGGCCTCGCTGCGCGATCAAGTTCTCGCAAGCTCGAACTTGGCTTCGCACGCGATCGCAACCTGGCGGTCGCCGCATCCTTGGGTTACGGACGATCATCTGCTGCTCTGCGGTGGTGCGTTCGCTCGCTGGGCTTGCTGGTCTGGTGCGGGTTGCGGGCGGCTGTCTGCTGATCTTGTGGGCTCGTGGGGCTTGCTTCGCTTGCCCCCTGGGCCGCTTGAACGTTGGAGGGCCCGCCCCTTGCGGGGGCGGGCCCTCCAACGTTCGGTGTCTTGGTCAGTCGCCGTTGCCGAAGCCGGGGAACTGGGGGATCCCGGTCGTCGGGGAGCCCGTCGGGTTCGGGGTCGGCGACGGCTGCTGCGCCACGTAGATGATCACCGTGTCGCCGGGCGCCACCGTGGCGTCCTGGCCGGGCGACTGGTCGTAGACGAAACCGGTCGCGACCTGCTTGTCCGGCGGCGGCGTGCCCTCCTGCACCTTGCACTTCAGGCCGAGGCTCTCCAGCTTCGCGCAGGCGGCCCGCTTGCTGCTGTTGAACAGCGCCGGCACCTTCAGGTTGCTCGGCCCGTTGGAGATCACGACGGTCACCGTCGAGCGCGGCTTCACCTGCGTGCCCGCCGTCGGGTCGGTGCTGATCACGCTGAGCCGCGGGACGCTGTCGCTCGTCTGCACCGACTTCTCGACCTTGAAGCCCTTCTCCTCCAGCATGTTCTTCGCGACCGAGTACGGCTTGCCGGTCACGTCCGGGACCGCGACCTTCGGCACCGGCTTCGAGCCCTTGGAGATCAGCAGGACGACCGACGCGCCCTTGTCCAGGCTGGACCCCGGCTTCGGCGTCGAAGTGATCACCGAGCCCTTGTCGACGTCGTCGCTGTAGTCGGTCTGCGGCGTGCCGACCTTGAAGCCGAGCTTGGTGAGCTGCGCCGACGCGGTCTTCGCGTCCTGGCCGACGATCGACGTCGGAATGGCGATCTTGTCGTCGCCGCCTCCGCCGCCGCTCATCATCCAGCCGATCAGCGCGGCGCCGCCGATGAAGACCACCGCGAGCGCGATCCACAGCGCCGCCTTCTTGCCGGCGCCGCCGCGGTGCTCGAGATCCTCGTCGTAGTGGACGGGCGGCAGGGTGTAGTCGTCCGCCGGCCGCTGCACCTGCGTGTGCGCGCCGCCGCCCGGGTAGCCGCCCATGACCTGCGTGCCCTGCGGCTGCCCGCCCATGAGCATGGTGGACGCCGCCGTCGACGCCACCGGCTGGCCCTGCAGGACCCGCTGGATCTCCTGCCGGAACTCCGTCGCGTTCTGGTAGCGGTGGTCCGGGTCCTTCGCCATCGCCTTGAGAACGATCGCGTCCGCCCACTGCGGGATGTTCGCGTCGACCTGCGACGGCGGGACCGGCTCCTCCCGGACGTGCTGGTAGGCGATCGCGACCGGCGAGTCGCCCGTGAACGGCGGGCGGCCGGTGAGCAGCTCGTACAGCACGCAGCCGGTCGAGTAGATGTCGCTGCGGGCGTCGACCCGCTTGGCCTGCGCCTGCTCCGGCGACAGGTACTGGGCCGTGCCGATCACCTGGGCGGTCTGCGTCATCGTGGCGGCCGAGTCCGCCATGGCCCGGGCGATGCCGAAGTCCATGACCTTGACCTCGTGCTGCCGGGTGAGCATCACGTTCGCCGGCTTGATGTCGCGGTGCACGATCCCGCCGCGGTGGCTGTAGTCCAGCGCCCGCAGGATCCCGTCGGTGATCTCCAGCGCCTTCTCCGGCAGCAGCGCGCGGTTCTCCCGCAGCAGGTCGCGCAGCGTGCTCCCGTCGACGTACTCCATCACGATGTAGGGGATCGGGGTGTCGCCGATCATGTCCTCGCCGGTGTCGTACACGGCGATGACGGAGGGATGGTTCAGCGACGCGGCCGACTGGGCCTCGCGCCGGAACCGGGCCTGGAACGTGGGGTCGCGCGCCAGGTCGGAGCGCAGGGTCTTGACCGCGACCACGCGATCCAGACGCAGGTCACGGGCACGGTAGACCTCGGCCATGCCGCCGCGCCCGATCACCGTGTCGAGCTCGTAGCGGCCGCCGAGCAGCCGAGGTTGACTCATATGTGCACTTTCCCTCGTACGTCTACACCTTGTGGTCCGAACTTAGCTCCCCGCTCTGCGTGGGCGAGGGATCCGGGCTCGGAGTTGACGGAGTCGTGGTGTTCGCCGTCGGTGTCGGTGTTGGCTCAGGGGCGGTGGGAGTCGCCCGGGACGGTTTCGTGGTCGGCTTGTGCGAAGGAGACGCGTGGCGGCTCCGTGGCGTTGACGGACGGATCCTATGTGTCCGGTGCGGCCGGGTGACAGCCGGTGTGGGGGTCTGTGTCCGGTCCGCGGATGGTCTGCCGGGATCAGTGGCCGGAACGTCGACGCTGTCACCGCCGACCGGGCTCATCACGGGGGCCCGCGGCGCGTCCCGCCGGTCGCGGGCCGCACCCGACGCGCCCTTCCACAGCGAGCCGGCGACGATGGCTCCCACCACCAGCAGCACGGCGGCGACCGAGGTGAACGCCAGTACCGTGCGCCGTTGCGCGGTCACTGTCCCGGTGGTGAGGTTATCCTCCGCACCGTCTGCGTCAAATCCCGACAAAGCGGATGATCGCGTGGTCCGGTCCGGGGCGGGCCCCGTGCGCGGCGCCGCCAGCGGATCGACGACCGCCGGGCGCTCCGCGGCGGCCCGGCCGTCCCGCGACCGGCGGCCCGTGCTCAGCGACCGGCGGATCGCGAGGGCCCGGTCCGCGACCGCCGTCGCCCCGTCCGGACGGTCCGCCGGGTCCTTCGCCAGCATCTCCATGATCAGCGCCCGGGCCGGCGCCGGCACCCGCGCCGGCAGCTCCGGCGGCGCGTCCCGCACGTGCTTGAGCGCCACCTCCACCGGCGTCCGCCCGTCGAACGGCGGCTCCCCGGCGAGGCACTCGTAGGCCACCACGCCCAGCGAGTACAGGTCCGCGGCCGTCGTGATCCCGCTCGCCGACGCCTGCTCCGGCGAGATGTAGTGCGCCGTCCCCATGACCATCCCGGTCGCGGTCTGCGACGCCGCCGCCAGCCGCCGGGCGATCCCGAAGTCGGTGATCTTCAGGGTGCCGTCCGGCGACACCATCAGGTTCGCCGGCTTGACGTCCCGGTGCACGATCCCCGCCTCGTGCGCCACCGCCAGGGCCCGGCCCGCCTGGACCAGCAGGTCCAGCACGGCCTCCACCGGCAGCCCGCCGTCGCGGACGAGGATCTCGTCGAGCGGCTCGCCCGGCACCAGCTCCATCACCAGGAACGTGCGGCCGTTCTGCTCGCCGTAGTCGAACGCCTGCGCGATCCCCGTGTGCTGCAGGCCCGCCGCGAACCGCGCCTCCGACTCGAACCGGGCCCGCGCCGACACGTCCCCGCCGAGCTCCAGCCGCAGCAGCTTCACCGCGACCGGACGGCCCAGCGACTCGTCCCGGGCCCGCCAGACCTCGCCCATCCCGCCGACGGCCAGCCGCTCCAGCAGCCGGTACCGGTCTTTCAGGACGAGGCCCGCGCTCACTTCTTCAACACCTGGCGCATGATCGCCGCGGCGATCGGGCCCGCGCCGGTCGCGCCGAAGCCGTCGCCCTCGGTCATCACCGCGAACCCGTAGCGCGGGTTGTCGGCCGGGGCGAACCCGACGAACCAGCGGGCGTTCGGGATGCCGGGGCCCTGCTCCGCCGTACCGGTCTTACCGGCGACGTTCATGCCCTGCAGGTTCTTCGCGGTGCCTCCCTGGACGACCGCGCGCATCATCTCCTCGAACTGGGACGCCTGGTCGCTCGACAGCGGCTGGCCGTACTCCTTCGGGGAGGCGGTGTACAGCTCGCTCTGGTCCTTCGCCCGCACCGTGTTCACGACGTAGGGGTTCATCAGCTTGCCGTGGTTCACGATCGCCGACGCGACCATCGCCATCTGCAGCGGGGTCGCCCGCACGTTCTCCTGGCCGATACCGGACCGCGCCGTCGCGTCCCGGCCGGTGTGCTGCTCCTTGCCGTCGGCGTCGGTGTAGTTCACCGGCACGTCGCTCTCCGCGGCGGGCATCTTCGGCTCGATCGTCACCGACTTGCCGAACCCGTACTCGGCGGCGCCCTTGTTCAGCCGCTCGATGCCGAGCTGCAGCGCCAGCCGCCCGAACGAGGTGTTGCAGGACTGGGCGAACGCGTCCTTCATCGGCGCCTGGCCGCCGCAGGCGCCGGTGTCGCTGTCGTTCGGCAGGTTCGTGCCCGACTCCGGCAGCCGCAGCGGGGAGGTGTCCAGCGTCGTCTGGTCGTTCATCCCGAGCTGGTTCATCGCGGCCGTCGCCGTCACCGTCTTGAACGTCGACCCGGGCGGGAACGTCTGGCTCAGCGCGTTGTCGTTCAGCGGCCGGATCACGCCGCTGCCCTTGTTCAGCTGCTCCAGCCGCTTGACGCCCTTGTCGCCGGTCTGCGGCGCCACCTCGTTCGGGTCGAAGGACGGCCACGACGCCGCCACCTGCACCGCGCCCGTCTTCGCGTCGATCACCACGGCGCCGCCGCGCCGGCCCGCCGCCGTCTTGGCCTTCAGCTGCTCGTACGCGGTCCGCTGCGCCTGCGGGTTGATCGTCAGCTCGACGTTCGCGCCCTCCGGCTTCTTGCCGATGAACGTGTCGAACCAGTGCTGGCTGGCGATCCGCTTGTCCTTGCCGCCGAGCAGCGAGTTGTAGGCCCGCTCGACCTGCGTGGCGTTCCCGTTGAAGTACCCGGTGACGGGCGCGAACACCGGCCCGTCCTTGTACGTCCGGCCGTACTTCGGGTTGTCCTTGCCCGTCGGCGTGGACGTGACCAGCACCTCGCCGCCCGCGGAGATCTGCCCGCGCGGCGAGTTGAACACGTCCTGGTACTGCCGCGCGTTGTGCGGGTCGGTGCGCAGGCTCTCCGCCTCGCTGCCCTGGACGTAGTTCACCTGCGCCATCAGCCCGAAGAACAGCAACATCCCGAAGACGGCCACCCACCGGATCGGCTTGTCCATGTTCATGGAGCGGAGATCACCTCGTGCTCACGATCTGGGTCATGCCCTCGTCCTGGATGGCCTGCGGGGCGGGCTTGCGCGCGTCGTGGCTCATCCGCACCAGGATCGCGATCAGGATCCAGTTCGCCATCAGCGACGAACCGCCCTGCGACAGGAACGGCGTGGTCAGACCGGTCAGCGGGATCAGCTTGGTCACCCCGCCGACGATCACGAAGACCTGCAGGCCCAGCACGAACGAGACGCCGCCCGCGAACAGCTTCAGGTACGGGTCCCGCGCGGCCACGGCGGTCTTCATGCCGCGCTGCACGATTAAGGCGTAGACGAGCAGCAGCGCCATGAGCCCGGTCAGCCCGAGCTCCTCGCCCATCGAGTCGAAGATGAAGTCGCTGAACGACAGCGGCGTCTGCCACGGCTGGCCCTGCCCGAGCCCCGTGCCGAGCACCCCGCCCTCGCCGAGCGCGAACAGCCCCATCATCAGCTGCCGGCTGTCGGAGTACTCGCCGCCGAGCTTCGCGCAGGCCGTGAAGCCCGGGTAGCCGCTGCCCGCGGCCTTCTCCTTCTTGTAGATCGTCGTGTCCGGGTTGACCGGGACGACCCTGCCGCTGTCCAGCAGGCAGCCGCCGTCGAAGTACGGCTTCGGGTTCTGCCAGATGTCGATGCGCTGGTTGACGTGCGCCATGAACGGCAGCTGCGTCGCGACGAGCACGCCCACCGCCAGCAGCCCGACGCCGATCGCCACCCACGACACCCGCTGCGTCGCGATGTACAGCATCGACACGAACAGGCCGAAGAACAGCAGCGCCGTGCCGAGGTCCTTCTGCATGAACAGCACGCCCAGGCAGAAGAACCAGATCACGACGATCGGGCCGAGGTCGCGGGCGCGCGGCAGGCTGAACGGGCCGATCTTCTTGCCGATCAGCGACATCGCCTGCCGCTTGTTCACCAGGTACCCGGCGAAGAACACCACCAGCAGCAGCTTGGCGAACTCGCCCGGCTGCACCGACAGCGGCCCGACGTGGATCCACACCCGCGCGCCGTTGATCTCCGCGCCGATGCCCGGCACGATCGGCAGCAGCAGCAGGATGATCGCGATCAGGCCGGTCAGGTACGTGTAGCGCTGCGCGGTCTTCGGCGTGAACGACAGCGGCGCGTCGGTCTTGGTGGTGTCCCGCATGATCAGGACCGCGGCCACGAACAGCCCGATCCCGACGAACGTCCACAGCAGCTGGCCCGGCGCGTCCGCCGCGTCCTTGATCAGCTTCTTGCCGGCCAGCTGCGCGGCCTTCTTGGTGTCGCTGGTGTCCAGGTCGAGCCGGTAGATCATCGCCAGCCCGAGCCCGTTCAGCGCCACCGCGAGCGGCAGCAGCAGCGGGTCGGCGTACGGCAGGAACTTCGCCTGCACGAAGTAGGCGGCGAGCGCGAGCACCACCAGGCCGCCGCCGATGGTGAACAGCCCCGCGGGGATGTGCCCGTCACGGGCCAGCCCGACCTCCGCGAACGCCGACAGCGTCAGCACCATCGCGAACGCCAGCAGCGCGAACGACGCCGCGTTGCGCCGCTGGTAGGGCAGGACCGCCCTGATCTGCTCCCCGAGCGAGTTCATCTATGGCTACCCCCGTCGGAGGGGCAGTCCTTGATGGTGGGGTTGCTCCCCTTGCACGCGTCGCGGCGGGCGCCGAGCTCGCGCAGCTTCGCCTCGGCCGCCTGCTGCCCGATGAACGCGAGGCCGCCCTTCGTCACCGCGGTCGCGTCCGACGTCGGCAGCTCGCTCAGCGGGATGTCGCTGTTGGTGATCTTCTTCTCCTGGCAGTTGCGCTGGCCCTGCCCCTTGACGACGACGACCTTGCCGGACTCCTCGGTCAGGACGTACTTGCACACCCGGTTCTTCAGATCGTCCAGCGCGGACGGCCCCGACACCGTGTAGGTGCCCTTCACCTGCGCCTGCAGGTCCAGCGGGAGGTCCGCGACCAGGATCGGCGGGTTCGGCTGCTTGTCGGCCTTCCGGGACAGGCTGATCAGCGGGACCTTCTGCGTCGTCCCCCGGTACAGGACGACCTTGCCGCCCTCGGAACCGATGTAGTAGCCGTTCCGGACGTTCTGGATCAGCACGAAACCGCCCGCCACCACGGCCACCACGACGACGCCCGCCACCACGATCAGCCACGTCCACCGGCGCGCGCCCCCGCCGCGCCGCCGCTGCGGCGCCGCCATCGGCTCCTGCATGCCCTGCGGCATCGCGCCGGGCGGCCCCGCCATCGGCTCGTTCATCGGCATCGGCGCCGGCGGCGGCATCTCGTCCACCGCGACCGGCGGCTGCGGCATCGTGTCCCGCAGCTGCGCCGCCCGCCCCGCCGGGGTGTCCGCCACCGTGACGTTCGGGCCCGTCCCGCCGCCCGGCGGCTCCGGCGGCGCCGCGTTCGCCGCCGCGCCCACCGCGTGCCCCGGACCGCCCGTCGGCGGATGCCGCTCCAGGTCCACCACGTCCGCGACGACGCAGGTGATGTTGTCCGGACCGCCGCCCCGGTTCGCCAGGTCGATCAGCTGCCGGACCGCCTGCTCCGGCTCGTCCACGTCGGTCAGCACCTGGAAGATCGTCTCGGCCGTCACCACGCCGGACAGGCCGTCCGAGCACAGCAGGTAGCGGTCGCCGACCTTCGTCTCCCGCAGCGACAGGTCCGGGTCGACCTCGCCGCGGCCGTCCAGCGCGCGCAGCAGCAGCGACCGCTGCGGGTGCGTCGCCGCCTCGTCCGGGCTGATCCGGCCCTCGTCCACCAGCGACTGCACCAGCGTGTGGTCGTGCGTGATCTGGAAGAGGCTGCCGTCCCGCAGCAGGTAGGCGCGCGAGTCCCCGATGTGGACCAGCGCGACCTGGTTGCCCGCCCACAGCATCGCCGTCAGCGTCGTTCCCATGCCCTGCAGGGCCGGGTCGGACTCCACGATGCGGTGCAGGTTGTCGTTGGCCGTCTTCACCGTGTGCTCGAGCGCGGCCAGCAGCTCGTTCGCGGGCAGGTCCTTGTCCAGCCCGCGCAGCGCGTCGATCGCGGCGGCACTGGCGATCTCGCCGCCGACGTGCCCGCCCATCCCGTCGGCCACCGCGAGCAGGTGCGCCCCCGCGTACGCCGAGTCCTCGTTGCCCTCGCGCAGCATGCCGACGTCGGAGCGCGCGGCGTAGCGGATTCCCAGTGTCATTTGCGCAGCTCGATCACGGTCTTGCCGATACGGACCGGTACGCCGGGGGGCACCGGCATCGGCCGGGTCACCTTCGTGCGTCCGAGATATGTGCCATTGGTCGAGCCGAGATCTTCCACGATCCACTGACCGTCCTGCGCATAAAGTCGGGCATGCCGGCTCGAAGCGTAGTCGTCGGTCACCACGAGCGTGGCGTCATTGGCGCGACCGATGGTGATGGGCACCCCCGTGAGATCGATGACGGTGCCGGCCCGCTCGCCCTGGACGACCACGAGCTTGCTGGGGGCGCCGCCCTGGGCGCCGCGGCGCGACGGCGGCGGGGGCGCCGCCGCCATCTGCGGCCGGCCCGCCTTCGGAGGACGGGGAGGCTGGGCCGCCCGGGTGGCCGCCTTCGTCGCCGCCTTCGAGCCGAACAGGTCGGCCCTGATCACACCGACGGCCGCGATGACGAAGAGCCAGAGCACCGCGAGGAACGCCAGCTTGATCAGCGTGAGGGTGAAATCGGACATCGGAGTCGGGGTTACTCCCTATCGCGGCGGAACACAAGGGTAGTGCGGCCCATCGTGACCCGGGAGCCGTCCACCAGCGTCACCCGCCGGATCGGCTGCCCGTTCACGAACGAGCCGTTGGTCGACCCTAGATCCACGAGCACGATTTCGGGACCTTCTACGCGGATCTCGGCATGGTGCCGGGACACGCCCGGATCGACGAGACGCAGGTCGCAGTCGGTGCCGCGGCCCAGCAGGGTGACCGGAGTGTTGATCTCGTAAGTGCGCTGCGTGGTGTCGGATCCCTCCACGGCGGTCGTCACCAGGAGCCGCGGGTTGCCGGCGAAGGCGCCGCCCCGCCCGCCCTGCGGCACGTCGCTCACCGGCTGGCGGATCTCCCCGCCCTCCACGGTGGACCCCCTGATCACACCGGACCGGATGCGGAACATGCCCGTGGCGAGGTCCCCCGCGTTCTCGAACCGGACGCGCACCGGACCCACGAAGGAGTACCCCTGCTCCTTCGCGTACTCGCGCGCCAGATTCGCCAGCTCCTGGCTCAGGCTGTCGGCGTACACCTGCAGCCGCTGCCCGTCCTGCTGAGAGATCTCGACGACGAAGTCGTTCGGGACCAGCGTGCGGCCCTGCGCCACGATCGCGGCCCGATCGTCCATCTCGCGCTGCACAGCACTGGCCACCTCGACCGGCTGCAGCTCCGACTTGAAGGCACGGGCGAAGGCCCCTTCGACCATGCCCTCGAGCCGTCGCTCGAAGCGCTGAATGACGCCCACGGGCACCTCCTCTCCCCACTGGTAGACGATCGTATCGGTGCGAAGGTTCGCGAGAAGTATCCGAGTACCTAACCACTGCTGCGACCGTGCTAGCCTTTTCAAGCGCCCGGAGACGGGACGACACCCTGGGCGGGTGGCGGAACGGCAGACGCGCACGGTTCAGGTCCGTGTGTCCGAAAGGATGTGAGGGTTCAAATCCCTCCTCGCCCACTCAGGGGTACAGACGAAAGTCGTAGCCCCACAGTGACGAATCAGACCCCGGAGCGGCAAGCTCCGGGGTCTTCCTCGTTACCGGGGCCAGTCTTCTGTGACCCCTGAGACCCAAGTGACGGCCGCGCCGGCGAGTACCCTGGGCCCCAGGTCTGATTTGTGGTGGTGTGCCGGGCGTCGTCAGGGCCGGGGGTTCAGGCGCCGGCGCCGCCGTCGACGGGCAGGATCGCTCCGGTCACCATCGAGGCCCTGTCGCTGAGGAGCCACGCGGCGGCCTCGGCGACCTCGCGGGGCCGGGCCATCCGGCCGAGCGGGGTCGCCGCGTTGTTCGCCTCGATGATGCCGGGGGACACCGCCTCCCACTCCTCGATCATCTCCGTGGCGGTGCCGCCGGGGGTGATGCCGTTCACGCGGATCCCCTCCGGCCCCCAGGTGGCGGCGGCGGTCTCGGTGATGCTGTTGAGCGCGCGCTTCATCGCGCCGTAGGCGGGCAGGGCGGGGTTCGCGCGGCGGCTGCCGATGCTGGAGGTGTTGACGATCGCCCCGCCACCGCCCCGGCGCATGAGCGCGGCCTCGGCCTTCATGGCGGTCCAGTGGGCGCGGAAGTTCACGGCGAACTGCTCGTCGATGTCCTCATCGGCGGTGGTGTCGAGCGGGCCGGGCCGCTGGCCCGCCGCGCCGTTGTTGAAGGCTCCGTCGAGCCGCCCGTGCAGGTCCTCGACGCGGTCGACCGCGGCGCGGATGCCCGCGGGGTCGGCCAGATCGAGAGCGACGGCGTCGGCGACGCCGCCGCCGGCGCGGATCTCCTTCACGATGCGCTCGAGGGCGTCGGTGCCGCGGGCGGCGAGCACGACGGCGGCGCCCTCCGCGGCGAACAGCCGCGCCGCGGCCGCCCCGATGCCGCGGCTGGCGCCGGTGATGAACACGACCTTGCCGGACAGCAGGCCGATGGGTGCGATGTCGATGTCGTCGGTCATGGCACCGAGTGTCAGGCCGCCTGCCAGCCCGGATGCAGGCACAGGTGGTACCAGGATCCACCGCCGTGCAGCGCGCACACTTGGAGTATGGACAAACGGGAACTGGGCGCGTTTCTGCGCAGCCGCCGCGAGCGGCTCCAGCCGCAGGACGTCGGCCTGCCCGCGGGCCCGCGGCGCCGCACGCCGGGGCTGCGCCGCGAGGAGGTGGCGGTCCTCGCGCACATCTCCACCGAGTACTACGTCCGGCTCGAGCAGGGCAGGGCGCCGCGTCCCTCGGGGGAGGTCCTCGCGGGGATCGCGGGCGCGCTGCGGCTCACCGGCGCCGAGTCCGATCACCTGCACGTCCTGGCGGGCACGGCGCCCAGCCGCACCGGGCTGCACCGGCGCGACGTCCGCCCGAGCATCCTGGCGCTGCTCGAGCGGCTGCCGCAGACGGCCGCCTTCGTGATGTCCGCCGCGTTCGAGGTGCTCGCGTGGAACGACCTCGCCGCCGCGCTCATGGAGGACTTCGCCGAACTCGCCCCGGGGGACCGCAATCTCGCGCGCCGGGCCTTCCTCGGACCGGCGCGCCCTGACGCGACGCTGTACGGGGTCTCCGACGCCGCGGAGTTCCGGCACCAGGTCGTGATGGGACTGCGGTCCACCCTCGCCCGGTACCCGTCCGACCCCGCCGTGACCGCGCTCGTCGACGAGCTCCGCGCCGGCAGCCCCGAGTTCGACCGGCTCTGGCAGCGGCACGACGTGCAAGCCGCGCCGATGCTCACCAAGACCTTCCGGCACCCGGTCGTCGGGGAGATCACCGTGGACTGCGACGCGCTCGCCCTCACCGACCGCGACCAGCACCTCGTGCTCTACAGCGCGCCCCCGGGATCGCCCGCCGCCGAAGCTCTGGCCCTCCTGAACGTCCTGGGAGCCGAGTACATCAAGGCGAGCAAGCCGCTTTGACCGAGCCGGACCTTCGCCCCACCGCCGGCGGTCAGTCCATGGTCGGCTGGTGCAATGGAGGCAGGGCGTCCGGCAGCCCGAACGTCGCGAACAGTGCCGGGTCCTGGCGGTTGGCGGCGGCCGGTACGACACGGATGTCGGCGCGCCGCCGCCATTCCCGGGGCGGCGTCCGCCGAGATCGGCACCGGTCACGCACCCTTCGGTGAAGCCCCAGGCGAGTGGCTGGACGCGGCTGAGTACATGACCCGAACCGGATGAGCACGTGCGCCCATGCCCTGGGGCCCTCCTGGCCGATTCACTTTTCCTATGGCGACACAGCACTCTCCGGCGGCCCTCGGTTCGGCTGCCACTCGACGTGATCGTGATCCTCAGGCCTGGGTGGCGCCGCTCCTCGCGACGGTGCTCGTGCTGCTGCTCGGCCCAGCGGCCCTGTTTCTCGGGGGGCTTTCCGCCATGGCGACCGATTCCTGCGGCCCCGACGACTGCTCGCCGGCGTTGATGAGGCACCTGGACCTGATCTACGGCATTCTCGAGTTCGGTTGGCCCGTTGTGCTCGCGGCCATCGCGACCGCGTGGCTGTTGCCGTGGCGGCGGCGCTGGTCGGCCGCGCGGGCGTGCTCGGCGCTGGCGTCGCTGATGCCGCCGCTGCTGGTGCTGGTGCTGGTGTTCACGCTCCCCGCATCTTGATCCATCAGTTCCGCGCCGCAGCCCTGGGCGTTCGCTGTGCAGGTGCCCTGTCGCCAGTGTTCGGTGGACGCTCGGGTCCCTTGGTGGCCGCGGCGTCATTTGCTCAGTTTGTAGAGCGTGCCTGAGCCGGACGTCCCGCCGTACTCCGATGCGCTGACGACCGTGCCGTGCTGCTTGATCCAGGCGGTGACGGCGCTGTTCGCCGAACCGCCGCCGGGTCCGCCGCCGCCCAGCATCACGTACTTGAGCTTGCCCTCCTGGACGTACCGCTGGAGCTTGGCGACCGTCATCGCGGGATCGCTGCCGGTGAAGCCGCCCATGGCGATGACCGGACGGCCCGTCCGAAGGATGATCGACGAGGCGTTCTGCGCGCTGGAGACGGCGACCAGCCAGGTGGCGTCGCCCTGGTTCTTCTCCAGGTACGAGACGAGCTGGGAGCTGACCTCGCCGCCCCTGCCCGAGGGCTGCCCGCTCTGTCCGGACGGCGGGGTCTGGAAGCGGCCCTTCTGCCCGGAGGAGCCCGGTCCGCCGCCGGTCGGGGCGCCGTGGCCGAAGCCGCCCATGCCGCCCTGGGCGGCCGGGCCGGCGGTCGGGTTGCTGCCGTTGTCCGCGCCGCTCGACGCGGCCGACGCCGCGTACGCCGCGGGACCGGCGAGCACCGCGACCAGCCCGATCTCCGCCGCGGCGACGGCCAGGCGGCGCGGGGCGCGGCGCAGGTCGAGCCCTATGACCGCCACCGCCGCGAGCGCCGCGACCGTCCAGGGCAGCCACGGGTGCCACGACGGCGTCCGGCGCAGCAGGAAGAACGCCCAGCCGGCGGTGACCGCGACCGCGAACGGCAGCGTCCAGGACATCCGGCGCGGCGCGCCGAACATCGTCACGCAGCCGGCCCCGGCCAGCGCCGCGATCGCGGGTGCCATCGCGGTCGTGTAGTACGGGTGGAAGGTGCCCTCGCTGAGGCTGAACACCGCGAAGTGGACCGCCAGCCAGCCGCCCCACAGCAGCAGCGCCGCCCGCTTGAGGTCGGTACGGGGACGGCGTCCGCGCAGCACCAGCCCGGTGACCAGGGCGATCGCGGCGAACGGCAGCAGCCAGGAGATCTGGCCGCCCATCGTGTCGTTGAACAGCCGTCCGATGCCGGCGGCGCCGCCGAAGCCGCCGCCCTGGCCGCCCCCGCCGCCTCCGCCGTTCTCGCCGAAGATCCGTCCGAGGCCGTTGTAGCCGATGACGAGGTCCCACACCGAGCCGTCGGTGCTGCCCCCGACGTAGGGACGGCTCGACGCGGGCACGGCGTCCACGATCAGCATCCACCATGCGGACGCGACGGCCAGCACACCGCCCGCCACCGCCAGGTGCCGGACGCGCCGCAGCCGTCCGCCGGGCGCGCAGAGCAGGTACACCAGCGCGAACGCGGGCAGGACCAGGAACGCCTGCATCATCTTGGTGTTGAAGCCCAGCCCGACGAGCAGCGCGCACGCCGCGAGCCAGCGCAGCCTCCCCGACTCCACGGCCCGCTGGAGGGCCCAGGCGCCGAGCACGAGCAGCAGGACCAGCAGCGTGTCCGGGTTGTTGTCGCGGTCGATGGCCACGGTGATCGGCGTCAGCGCCAGGACGAGCGCCGCGATGAGCGCGGCGGTCGTGCCGAACGCTCGCCGTACCGTCGCGTACAGGACGGCGACCGCCGCCACCCCCATCACGACGGACGGGCCGACCAGGCTCCATCCGTTCACCCCGATCACGCGCGCCACCAGCTCCTGCGTCCACAGGGCCAGCGGCGGTTTGTCGACGGTGATGTAGTTGCCGGCGTCCAGCGATCCGTAGAAGAACGCCTTCCAGCTCTTGGTCCCGGACAGGACGGCGGCGGCGTAGTAGGAGTTGCCGGACTGCGACCAGACGCCCCAGCCGTACAGCACGGTGGCCAGCGCCATGATCGCGCCGAGCGCCGCGCGTGCCGGCCAGGGGCCGCTCGCCCTGGGCCGGGCGTGGGCGGGCGGCGTGGCGGTTCCCGTTCCAGGGACGATAGTGGTGGTCATCGTTGCCCCCTACGCGGCCATGCCGAAGGACGCGCGCGCCCGCGGCGAGGGGACGGCGGCGGTGAAGCGGCCCTGCATGATGCGCCGCCGGACCCGGGCCATGCCGCGCAGGTCGTCCAGCGCGGTCCGCACGATGTCGACGCGGCTGTCGGGGTCGTCGGTCCAGTCGACGGGCACCTCGTGTACCCGCAGGCCGACCCGCTCGGCGAGCAGCAGCAGCTCGGTGTCGAAGAACCACTCCTCGTCCTCGACGACGGGCAGCAGCGCCTGGACGACCTCCGTCCGGGCCGCCTTGAACCCGCACTGGGCGTCGGAGAACCGGGCGCGCATCACGGTGCGCAGCAGCAGGTTGTAGCAGCGCGAGATGATCTCCCGCTTGGGGCCGCGGGTCGTGCGCGCGCCGCGCGCCAGCCGCGACCCGATGGCGAGGTCGCTGTGCCCCGACAGCAGCGGCATCACCAGCGGCAGGAACCCGTTGAGGTCGGTGGACAGGTCCACGTCCATGTAGGCGACCACGTCGGCGACGCTGGCCGACCAGACGTGCCGCAGCGCCCGGCCCCGCCCCTTGCGGTCCAGGTGGACGGCCCGGACCGGCGGCAGCGCGTCCGCGAGCCGCCTCGCGACGTCCCAGGTCCGGTCGGTGCTGGCGTTGTCGGCGATCGTGATGACGAAGTCGTAGGGGAGCCCGGTCGTCAGGAAGTCGTGCAGCCGGCGGACGCTGTGCTCCAGCACGTGCTGCTCGTTGTAGACCGGCACGATCACCTCGACCAGGCGCCGGCGCGGCCCGTGCGGGGACCGCCGCTCTCGCGGGAACAGGATCGGTTCGCTCATGGCCCCCACGCTCGGGCGGCCGCATTCGCGTGCCGTGAACCGTCCCTGAGACGAGCCTCAAAGCTGCGTCCGCCGCGCCCACCCCCGCTTAACCCGCCTCTCACGCACCTCTCATCGACCCGGCGACGGCAGCACCCGGACGGCCGCGCTCAGGGAACACCAGCGCGAGGCGTGCGCCTGCGCCGCCGGTGCTTGGAGCGGCACGTGCGATGCGGCTTCGGGACGCTCAGGGGTTCAGGAAGCGCGTGATGATGTCCAGGACGCGGCCCATGCCCTGGGTGCCGCGGATGTCCAGGTCGATCTGGAGGTCGTCGCCGTCCTGCTTCCTCGTGCGGCGGAAGGCGTTCGGGTTGTCGGAGGGGAGGGTTATCTTTGGCGGTTCCGTGCGTTCCGTTGCTGGAGGTTCGAGGTTCTGATGGTCGTGCCGTCTCGTGATCCGATGCTGGACCTGCTGTCGGCGGACGGCCCGGATCCGGAGCACGCCGAAGCGTTGATGCTCTACGGCCGGCTGGTCGGGACGTGGAAGATCAGCAACCGGTACCGGTTCCCGGACGGGGAGTGGCGGACCGCCGGGGGCGAGTGGCGATTCGGCTGGGCGCTGGGCGGCCGGGTGGTGCAGGACGTGCTCTTCTGCCCGGACTTCCACGGCCGGTTTCCCGGCACCACCGTCCGCATGTACGACGTCACGACCGGGCGGTGGCAGATCACGTGGATCTCGCCGAAGCTTCCCTCGTACTTCCACCAGGTCGGCCGGCCCGACGGCGCGGGCGGCATGATCCAGGAGGGGACCGACGCCGGGGGCAGGCGCTCGCGGTGGACGTTCACCGACGTCACGCCGGCCTCGTTCCACTGGCAGGGGTTCGGCGCCGGCCCCGAGGGCGAGTTCGAGCTGTTCCAGGAGATGCACGCGACGCGCGAGTAGGCGCCGGCCCGACCAGGCCCGCGCGACCTTCCGCGGTTGGACAGGCTAGAAAATGTGAGACTTGTTCATATATTTTGGCGGTCCCCGGTGAAGGAGATCGCATGGGTTCGCGCCGGCTCGTGCCGACGGTCGTGGGCGTGGTCCTGGTCCTGCTCGTCGCCGGCGCGCTGATCGATCCGGTCGGGTTCTTCGCGCTGCTGGGGATGCCCGGGCGCGTGACGCCGGCCGCGCGATGGCAGGTGGCGCCCCTGGCCGTCTACGTGCCATTGCTGCTGGCGGGCACGGCGCTCGCCGCGAAGTCTTTCGGGCATCTCGGGCGGCGGGCGCGGTTCGCGACGGTGTGGGCGGGGTTCGTGCTGGCCGCCGTGGTCGCGAAGGCCGTCATGGCGCTGGCGGCGACCGTGCCCGAGCTGAATGTCGCCGACCTGTTGTGGGCGACGAGCTTCACCGTCCCCAAAGCGGCCCTGTACGGACTGGTCCCCGCCGCGGCGACGCTTCCCGTACGGGTGGGGGAGCGCCCGGACGGCGAGCCCGCGCACCGCGCGCACTGGCCGATCGCGGTCATCGGTGTCGCGGTGGTCGCGCTGGCCGGGCCGTGGGTGTCCTCGCACTGGTCACGGGACCTGCCGCACGGGCTGCCGTCGGCCTCCCCGCAAGGGGGGCCGGCCGGGCTCCTCCTCGGCCTGCTGGTCCTGCTCCTCGCGCTGGCCCGCACGCAGCGGACCTTCGCGCGCCGGTCCCGGACGGCCGCCGGGGCCTTCCTCGGCGGATGGCTGGCCGCGATGTGGGCGGGCGTCGTCCTCGGGGCCGTCCAGGTCGCCGGGCTGGTGGTCGTGGACGGGCCGGGCGCTCCGCTGCAGACGCCCGCCGCGTTGTGGGTCCGTCTCGGCGAGGGCGCGTCGTTGGGGGTCGCCGTCGGCTGGGTGCCGGGGCTGCTCGCCCTCCTCGCCGCCCGAGGCGCGTTCCGGTGGCCCGCGGCGCGGACGGCCCGCGCCACGGCCCTGGTCACCGCGGTCGTGGTGGCCGGGGCGGCGGGAGCGGTGGCCGCCACGCGTCCCGAGCCGCCGCCCGCGCCCCGCAGGGCCGTGGCCGCCGCGTCCGGGACGGAGCTGTCGGCGTTGCGGGTCGTGCGGGGGAAGCGGCCGCGGATCGTCGACGGGGAGGGACGGCAGGTCCTGCTTCGCGGGGTGAACGTCAATCAGCTCGTCGACTTCTACGCGCCGCGCCCGGGCGTCCCGGCGACGCTGCCGCTGAGCGAGGACGACTTCGTCCAGATGGCCGCGCTCGGGCTGAACGTCGTGCGCCTGGGGGTGTCGTGGTCGCGGATCGAACCGCGTCCCGCCCGGTACGACGAGGGGTACCTGCGGCAGATCGACCAGGCCGTGGCCTGGGCGAAGAAGCACGGCCTGTACACGGTCATCGACATGCACCAGGACGGCTGGAGCAGCGCGCCCACCCCGCGCGGGACGTCCTGCCCGCCGGGCACGTCCAGGATGGACGGTTACGACGGCGCGCCGGCGTGGGCGACGAAGGCCGACGGCGCGCCCCGCTGCCAGTTCACCGGGCGCGACATCTCGCCCGCCGGGGACCGCGCGTTCACCAACTTCTACTACGACCGCGACGGCGTCCAGGGCCGCCTGGTCAAGGTGTGGGCCATGCTCGCCGCGCGTTTCGGCGCCGATCCCGCGGTCGCCGGATTCGACCCGCTCAACGAACCCGGCTTCGGCGAGCAGGCGCCGCTGACCTCGACGCTGCTGCTCGGCCGCTTCTACGACCGCGTCCTGCGCGCGGTCCGCGCCGCCGAGAGCCGCCCGCACCCGCTGTTCGTCGAACCGAGCATCTTCTGGTCCGGCACCGGCTTCGACGCGGTCCCGCGCGGCTCCTTCGCCGCCGACCCCGACGTCGTCTTCGCGCCGCACCTGTACGCCGAGTCGATCACCATGGACGCCTCGCTCGGCCTTCCCGTCATGACGTCCGTCGAGCACGGCTTCGTCCTCGCCCGCCGCGCCGCCGGCGACATGCCGGTCTGGAGCGGCGAATGGGGGTTCTGGGGCGACGACGGTTCGGTGGCCGACCGGCTGCACCGCTACGCCCGCCAGGAGGACGACGCCGCGATCGGCGGCGCGTTCTGGGGCTGGAAGCAGGCGTGCGGCGACCCGCAGAACGGCACCGGACCCACCGGTAACGGACTCAACAACGTCGACTGCGCGACGGGACGCTTCCTGCCCCGCGACGCGGCCGCCGTCCAGGAGCTCTCGCGCGCCTTCCCGCACGCCGCCCCGGGCGTCATCACCTCGCTGCGATCGCTTCCCGGTGGACCGTCCTCGCGGCCACGGGGTTTCCAGCTCACCGGAAGGTCGTCCGCGGGCGGCTGCACCCTGGACGTCTGGGTGCCGGGCAACGAACGCCCCACCCCGACCGCGACCGGCATCGACGGGATCGGCGCGCGCCGGGTCGAAGGCGGCTGGAGGGTCACCGGCTGCGCGCACGGCTCCTACCGGCTGACGATCGGCTGAACGCAGGCGGGAGCCGGCGCCCGGCGGGGGCTGGACGTTCGCGCGAGCGAATAGTTACCATCTGGTCGGGATTTGCGGCCGGTGCGACGGCCGGCCGCGCGACCCTGACGATCACCGATTCGGATCTCGCCTTCCGGTGAGACCGCGGCGGGAGTGCCGGATGAGTCCAGCCAAGGCGCGCGGACCGTATGCGAAGACGGCCGCTCGGCGCGCCGACATCGTCCGTGCGGCGCGTGACGGCTTCGCTGAGCGGGGCTTCGCGCAGTCCTCGCTCCGCGACATCGCCCAGCGGGCGGGCATCACCCACGCCGGGCTGCTGCATCACTTCCGCACCAAGGACGAATTGCTCGCCGCCGTGCTCGCGCAGCGCGATGCCGAGGAATGGGAGCGGGGTTCGGAACGGGTGTCGGAGGCCAAGGCGGCCGCACCGTTCTTCGACGGCCTTCTCCGCGACCATCAGCGGGAGCCCGAGCTGATGCGCCTGTGGGCGGAACTGGCGGTCGCGGCCTCGCGGTCCGATCATCCCGCCCACGAGTACTTCGTCGACCGCTACGAGCGGGCGCGTGCCCGCACCGCCCGGATGATGGGCGAGCGGGTGCCGGCCGGGCCGCCGGAAGGCGCCCCCGACCCCGAGACCGCGGCGATGATCTTCCATGCCGTGCTGTACGGGCTGCAGGTGCAGTGGCTGCTGAACCCGCGACTCGACATCGGCAAGGCGCTGGAGCACGCCCTGCGCCTCCTGCTCGACGGTCCGGCCGCGCCGTCCGACCCGTCCTCGCCCTCTTCCGCCACGGAGGCATGACCTCCGGCTGACCCTCCCGCCTTCCCGGGGCACGGCCTGGCCGCGGCTCTGGGCGCACCCATCCCTCGTGAGAATGGAGTTCTTGTTTTAAGCGAATGGAATTCGATGGTCGCGCGACGCGCGACCGCCCACCCCCTTGGAGGCCGTACTCCATGAGAACCGTTCGACACTCCATAAGAACCGTTCGACACGGCACCTGGTCGCGAGCGCTCGTGGCCGTTCTCGCCGCCGCCGCGATGGCGATCGGCGGCGCGGTGGCGCCGGCGACGGCGGCTCCCGGCGGGCGCGCCGCCGGCGCCGCTCCAGGCCAGGCCGTTCCACCGGCGCCCAAGCCGGAGCCGATCAAGGTCGCTGAGCTGCCGCTCCCGCCGGTCGCGCCGTCCACCTCGGCGGGCTCGTGCACTCCGGCGGTCAACCCGCACGGCACCGGATGCATCGGCAAGGCGACCAGCATGCAGTCGGGAGACTTCCTGCCCGACGGGCACCACGTCCTCGCCACGGTCGGCTTCACCGGCGCGCCCGCCGCGCCCGACCCGGCCGCCGTCTACACCGGCGAGCAGCTCATCATCGTCAAGACGGACGGGAGCACCTTCCCGAACGGCGACGCCTGGAAGTGCGTCACCTGCGGAGTCCCCGACGCCAACGCGGTCGGCCGCGGCTCGGCGATGGACTATCCGCAGGCGTTCAAGGACGGCAGGCGCGCGCTGGCCGGCACCAACATCATCGACTGCGGCCCGTACCAGCTCACCAGTTCCGCCTGTACTCCGGCCCGCGTCCACATCTATCCGATCCGCTGGAACGTCACCGCCGACGGGTCCGGCGCGGGCGGCAGCATCCGCGAGCTGCGGCTGCATCCCGACAACGTGCACCTGGGGTTCAACTCCGCGACCGTCACGAACGGCAGGCTGAACCAGTACGGCTACTTCGCGCGGCTGAAGTTCGACCCCGCGCCCAAGACCGGGACACCGCTGGCCCCCCGCTACGACCTGGTCAAGGTGACCCGCCTGTTCGACCCCGCCCCGAGCAAGCAGCCCGTCGCCGTCGAACAGCGCCACCCCGGCCGGCTGAAGATCAACCCGCAGACCGTGTCGGTCGGTGAACTGCGCGGCTTCTCCGGCACCGGCGACGAGGTCTCCTACATCGGCTACCCCGACGAGTCGTCCAACATCGACGTCTTCGCCGCGAACCTGCGGACCGGCAAGGTCCGCCGCCTCACCAGCAACCCCGAGTACACCGACCCGATCGCCATCTCACCCGACGACGGATGGACCGTCGCCATGGACACCCGCGGCTCGGACCGGCAGATGTTCCTCGCCGCGATGCGCGCGATCCCGCCCGTCACGGACATGATCACCACCAGCGCCGTGTCGTCCACCCGCAACAACGGGGACCGGCGCTTCTTCCAGCCCTACCTCATCGACCGGTACGGCGACCGCGGCGCCTACCAGGGGCAGCAGATCAACGCCGCCGGCGACGGCGGACCCGGCGCGATCAACGACCCGAACTGGAACGGCAGGGCCGACCCCCGCTGGTCGCCCGACGGGACCAGCATCGTCTACTGGCAGGCCCTCGCCGTCCCGCCCGCCTGCGGCGGCGCCAACCCGCTGCCCTGCGAGACCTCGACCGAACCCGGCGGACGCACCGCGCGGATGATGATCGCCCACCTCACGAGCCGCAAGCCGCTCAAGCCCCGGCACGTCGCCGTCGCCTCCGACACCGTCCCGTGGGGAACGCCGTACGTGCCGGGCAGCGCCACCCCGGCGCGCCCGTACCCGCCGCAGGGGCACTACACCCTGGTCGGCAAGCGGTCCGGTTCCGCGGCGGTGACCATCACCGGCAACGCCGACCAGACCGCGATCAGCACCGTCTCCGTCGCCTACCGGAACTACTCCGACGACGGCGCGCACATCCTCAACGGCACCGAGAGCGTCACGACCACCAACCCCAGCCCCACCCTCAACAAGCTCGACTGGTACTCCGACCTCGTCCAGACCGGCCAGGACCACGGCACCAAGAAGACCGGCCCCGGCGGATTCCACCTCACCATCGACGTCCTCACCAACATCTTCCAAGCGACCGGAACGCTCACCACGACCATCGACGGCCGCACCTACCGCCAGCCGGCCAACGGAACCTGACCGCAGCCGAGAAACACCGTTCACGGCGGCCCCGCCCTGCCCGCGACCCGGGAGGCGGGGCCTTCCGCCGGCCGGGGCGCGAGCCGCTGCGGGACGGGCTCACATGGTGATCTTGTATCGGCCGAGGACGAACTGCAGGAGCTCGTCGGCGATCTCCTCCAGCGTCGCGTCGACCCACCCGACGACCCAGTCGTGCATGAGGCCGTTCACGGCGCCGATGAGGGCCGCGGCGGCGATGCGGTAGTTCCCCGGGGGCAGCTCGCCGCGCTCGGCGGCCTCGTCCGCCATCCGGCTCACCAGGTCGATCCAGACCGCGCGGCGTTCGAGGCGCTGGCGGTCCATCCGGGGGCTGACGCCGACGATCTCGACATAGGCGATGCGGGCATGGCGCATGTCGCCGGTGGCGCCCCTGACGTAGGCGTGCACGTACGCGGTGATCCGCTCCGTCGCGGGGAGGTCCTGGACGTCGGGCAGCACGTCGAGGACGGCCTTCTCGGCGACCTCGTTGACGTACAGGTGGAGATCGGCCAGCAGGTCTTCCAGCGTGCGGTACTCCTCGTAGAACTGGCGGGTCGACAGTCCGGCCGCCTTGCACAGGTCGCCGAGCCGGGTCGCCCGGAATCCGGGGCCGGCGCCGAACCACTCCAGGCCCGCCTCGCGGAACCGCCCGCGCCGCTCCGCCCGCCGCTCGGCCGCGTCCTTGCCGCCGTACCGGCCCTCCGCCGGGGTGATCCTGCCCGCCACTGCACCCCCTACCTGGTGGTGCGCACAATCCTCCCGCACGGGTCTTGCACCGCCCGCCCAGCCCTGCCTACTATCCAGTAACGAAAGTCTGAATACGGCCGTATTCAGACTGAGGGGCGCGCGCGGCGGGCGGACCACCCGGCCGGTCATGCCCGAAAGGCGCCACCCAGCGGCTCCACCGTTTCCCGCCCGTTCCGGGCATCCCACCCCCCTGGAGAAACGACATGCACGCTGCACCCACCCCTGCCCCGACCACCCCCGCGACCGCCCCCGCCCGCGGGTTCCGGCGGCTGCGGACCATCGCCGCCGCGGCCGTCCTGGCCGCCGGGGCCGTCGCGCCCGCCCTCGCCACCGCGGGCACCGCGCACGCGGCGCCCGCCCTCCGCGAGGTGATGTTCGTCGGCAACAACTGGGACGGCACCGCCGACGTCATCGAGTCCAGCGGCGCCTTCGCCAAGATCGGCCGCATCAACGTCGTCCCCGACAAGACCCAGCGGCTCGCCGCGATCTACCTCAACCCGGTCAACCTCGCGGTCTACCTGGCCGTCCAGCAGGGCCCCGGCGAGGGGCACGACCAGCTCGTCGACGATCTGTACTCCACGCCCGACGGCACCGCCCTGGTCGCCTCCCGGCCCAGCTTCGGCGACGTCGTCTCCATCGACCTGGCCACCGACAAGGTCAAGTGGCGGTTCGCCGTCCCCGGCTACCGCTCCGACCACATGGCCGTCTCGCCCGACGGGACCAAGGTCGCGGTGTCGTCGTCGCTGTCCGGCACCGTCTCCGTGCTCGACATCACCACCGGAAAGCAGCTCGGCTCGTTCGCCACCGGCGACACCCCGCACGAGAACATCTGGACCAACGGCGGCAAGTACATCTGGAACATGTCCATCGGGAACGTCAGCACCAACCTCGACGACCCGTCCCTGGACTGGACCAAGGGCGACCGGCACATCACCATCGCCGACGCCTCCACCTACAAGGTCGTCAAGACCATCGACATGCGCTCGCGGCTGGACGCCTTCGGCCGCAAGGACCTGTCCAACGCCGTCCGGCCCGCGGTGTTCAGCCCCGACTTCTCCAAGCTGTACTTCCAGGTCTCGTTCTTCAACGGGTTCATCGAGTACGACGTCGCCACCGACAAGATCACCCGCATCAAGACGCTGCCGAAGAACCCCGCGACCAGCGACGACCGCACCACCTTCGTCAACGACTCCCGGCACCACGGGCTGTCCGTGAACCCCGCCGGCACCAAGCTGTGCGTCGCCGGGACCATGGACGACTACGCCACCGTCGTCGACCGCGCCACGCTCCAGGAAGGCCCGCTCGTCACCGCGTCCAAGCCCTACTGGGCCACCGTCAGCGGCGACGGCCGCGACTGCGTCATCTCCGAGAGCGGCGCCGACCGGGTCACCGCGATCGACTTCGGCACCGGGCAGAAGGTCGTCTCCGTGCCCGTGGGCGACCACCCGCAGCGCGTCCGCATCGCCCACGTCCCGGTCGGCTGGACCGGCCCCACGAGCTGACCTCCGCTCGCGGACACCGGGGCATAGGGCGAGCTGGGTCGCCCTATGCCCCGGCCGCCGGAACGGAGTCTAGGAAGGCGGTGATCTCGTCCGCCACGATGCCGGGCCTTTCGAGACCGCACAGGTGGCCGAGATCGCTCAGCAGGACCGCCCGGCCCCCGGGGATGCGCCGGATGTCGTCGAGCTGCTTGGCCTGGTCGACGACGACGTCCTTGCCGCCGACTATGTAGCAGGTCGGCACGCGCAAGCCGGGCAGCTCGTCGGCCTGGCTCGTCAGGGCGCCTCCGGCGAGCCAGCCGTGCCACATCCGCTCCGTGACGGTCAGCATGCTGCCGGCCAGACGGGACGTCTTCGACGGGTCCACGGAGATCGCCGCCACTCCCTGCGCGAGGGCCTCGGCGTCGCCGTACACGGCGTCGAAACCGGCCATCACCTCGTCCTCGGCGGTCGTCCCCGCGGCGTTCCACGGAACGATGCCGACCAGCGCGCGCACCTCGTCCGGGTGGTCGAGGGCGAGGCGCAGCGCGATCGCACCGCCGAGCGAGCAGCCGGCCAGATCGTAGGCGCCGACCCCCGCGTCGTTGATCGCGTCGTTGATCGCGTCGTGCAGGGTCGCGGCCAGCGCGGGCAGCCTCCCGTCCGCCGGCGCGCGCACGGAGCGGCCATGTCCGGGCAGGTCGAAGACCAGGACGCGGAATCCGCTCAGGTGCCGCACGATGCCGGTCATCAGCTCGGCCGTCGCGCCGAACCCCGGCAGCATCACGAGCGTGCGTGGGCCGTCGCCGTGCTCTTCCCAGTAAATCCCTGAACCGGTATGGGGCATGCGCCCACTGTCGCCGCAGGGGGAGGCCGGTGGCTTGTACAAATGTCCGTCTGCGTATGCGGCGGGACCGCGGCGCTCGCGGAACATTCCTCCAAGACGGCCGGCCGGGCGGTCGCCGATTCTGGCGGTCATGCCTGGTCGTGAAGGAGAACGCGCATGTGGTTGAAGCGTTGTGCCGCCCTCGTCGCCGCCGCGCTGGTCGGGGTCGCCTCCACGTCGCCGGCGCGCGCGATGAGCGCGCCGTCCCGGGACGCCCCGTTGCGGGCGGAGATCCGGAACCTCGTCGACGCCGACGGCGTACCCGGCGTGGTCGCGGTCACGAGCCGCGACGGGCGGGCGGCGCGGCGAACGGCCGCGGGCCTCGCGGACATCCCGGCGGGCCGGGCGCTGCGGCCCGACGACCGGTTCAGGATCGCGTCCATCACCAAGACGTTCGTGGCCGCGGTGGTACTGCAGCTGGTCACGGAGCACAAGCTCGCCCTCGACCAGCCGATCGCGGGGCTGCTGCCCGAGCAGGTCCCGAACGCCGGGAAGATCACCGTGCGGGAACTGCTCGACCACGCCAGCGGGCTCTTCGACTACTCGGACGATCCCCGCTTCGACCCCGGCGCCCCCTACACCCCGGCGCAGCTCATCGCCCTGGGCACGGCGCATGCGCCGTACTTCGCGCCCGGGACGGGCTTCCGCTACTCGAGCACCAACTACATCGTCCTCGGCGAGATCGTTCACCGGGTCACGGGCCGCCCGATCCAGGACGAGGTGCGGACGCGTCTGATCCGCCCCCTCCGCCTGACCGGCACGACCTTCCCCACCGCGACCGCGGTCGCGCCCCGGCAGGCGCGCGGTTACGTTTTCGCCGCTCCGCTGCCGCCCCGTTCCGGTCCCGCGATCGACGTGACCACCCGGACGAGTGCCGGCGCGGCCGGGGCGGCGGCGGGGATGGTGTCGACGGGCGCCGACGTCGACCGGTTCCTCGGGGCGCTGCTCGGCGGCGGCCTCTTCTCCCGCCACCTGCTCACCGAGATGAAGCGGCCCACGCCAGGAGCCGATGCGTTCTTCGCCGCCGTCGGCTTGCCCGGCATCGGTTACGGCCTCGGCCTGACGATCGCCTCGGCTCCGTGCGGAACCGCCTACGGCTCCCTCGGGGACATCGACGGGTACACCTCCAGCGCGATGCAATTCGGCCACCGCCGGGTCACGCTGCTCATGAACACCAATTCTCTGCAGCCCTCGCTGCGGCGGCAGACCCTCTCCATCGCCGAGCGGGAACTCTGCCGCGCCGGCGCGTGAGCCACGCGCCGACGCGCTATCGACCCGCTGGTCGCGGTTCGCGCGGCGGTTCGCGCGCCGGTTCGCGCGGCGGTTCGCCGAAGGTGCGCCGGTAGGTGCCGGGCGTGGTGCCGAGGTGCGCGCGGAAGCGGCGCCGCAGGTTGACCGCCGACGCGAGCCCGACCCGGGTCGCGATGCTCTCCACCGGAAGGTCGGTCCGTTCCAGCAGGACCCGGGCCGCGTCGAGGCGCCGGCCGAGCAGCCACTGTCCCGGGCTGGTGCCGAGCTGCTCGGTGAACCGCCGGGCGAGCGTCCGGCTCGACAGCCCGGCGTGCTCGGCGAGCCGGGCGACGGTCAGCCGGGTGCCGAGCCGGGACGCGGCCCACTCCAGGAGCGGCGCCAGCGACTCGTCCGCCCGGGCTGGTTCGGGCAGTGTCGCGTACTGGAGCTGGCTGCCTTCCCGGTGCGGCGGCAGGACCATGTTCCGGGCGATCTGCGCGGCGTACGCCGCGCCGTGGTCGGAGCGGACGAGGTGCAGGCACAGGTCGATGCCCGCGCCCGTGCCCGCGCTGGTCGCCACGTCGCCGTGGTCCACGTAGAGCACGTCCGGGTCCACCTGCACTTCCGGGAAGCCGGAGGCGAGCAGGCCGGTGTGGCGCCAGTGGGTGGTGGCGCGCCGGCCGTCGAGCAGCCCGGCCTGAGCGAGGACGAACGCGCCCGTGCAGATCGCGACGATCCGGGCCCCGCGCCGGTGGGCGGCGCGCAGCGCTTCGGTGACGGCCGGCGGCGCCGGGGCGCCGGCCGGCTGCCAGCCGGGAATGATCACGGTGTCCGCTTCCTCCAGGGCCGCCAGCCCCGCGTCCACGAGCATCGCGTAGCCGGCCGTGGTCGGCAGCGGGCCGGGGTGCTCGGCGCAGACCCGGAAGGTGTAGCGGGCCGGCACGTCCTGCCGGACGGTGCCGAAGACCTCCGCGGCACAGGCGAGCTCGAACGGTGACTGCGGCGGGTTGAGCAGGGCCACCACCCGATGACGACTCGTGGCAAGAACATACCCACAGGTGTCTTTTTGGACTCTCGGCTCGGGAAGCGGGCTCCGGTCACAGTGGTCCCATGAGCGAAACCACTGGAACGGACGTGCGGAGGAGCGCGATCCAGGTCGACGGCGAAACGGCCAGCTACCTGACCGCCGGGCAGGACGGCCCGGTCGTGCTCCTGCTGCACGGCACGTATTGGAGCCGGGTTTGGCTCCCGGTGCTGGGCCGCCTCGCGGAGGCAGGCCTAAGGCCCGTTGCGGTCGATCTTCCCGGGCTGGGGCGCTCGGGCGGCGAGCTCACCCTGGAAACGGCCACGGTCCCGGCCCTCGCGGACTGGGTGGTCCGGTTCGCGTCCGCGCTGGGGCTCTCCGGGCCGGTCGCCGTGGCCGGGCATGACATCGGCGGCGCCATCGCCCAGCGTCTCCTCGTCCACGGGCGGCTGGAGATCCCCCGGCTGGCCCTGGTCAACTCGGTCCTCTACGACTCCTGGCCGGCGCCCCACGTCGCCCGGTTCCGGGACCCGGAGGTCGCCGCGGCGACCACCGCCGACGAGCTGCTCGCCGCCCGCCGGGAGGCCGTGGCGGGCGCGCTGGCCGATGCCGCCACCGAGCAGCTGATCGCCGACTACGTGGATCCGTGGAACGATCCGCGGGTCCGCCGCTCCTGGCTGGCCATGGCGGGCGCGGCTGACAGCCGCCACACCCTCGACCTCGTCCCCGCGCTCCGCCGGTCGACAACGCCCAAACTGCTGATCTGGGGCGAGGACGACGGCTTCGAGAAGGTGGAGTACGCCGAGAAGTTCGCCGCGGAGATCCCCCGGACCACGCTCGTCCGCATCCCGCACGCGGACCACATCCCCACCGAGAACGCCCCCACCGACATAGCCCGAGCCCTCATCGACTTCTTCACCCCCTAACCTCCAGCCGACGTACCGGGTCCGGCGGGTTCAGGGGGTCAGGGACGTTACGGCGGCGACCGCGCCGCCGTCGACGAGCAGGTCGGTGCCGGAGATGAAGGACGCGGCGGGGCCGAGCAGGAACTCGGCGGCGGCGGCGATGTCGGCGGGGGTGCCGGTCCGCTTGGCGTTGGAGGCGTCGATCATCATCCTCATGCCGTCGCCGTGCTCGCTGCCGAGTTCGGCGCGGCCCATGGGGGTGGCGATGACGCCGGGGCTGATGGAGTTGATCCGGGCGCCGCGGGCGCCCCAGGCGGTGCTGGCGGCCTGGACGCGCAGCCGGTTGGCGTACTTGGCGAAGGCGTAGGCGGTCCCGCTGTCGGCGAAGGCGGACGCGTCGCAGATCGGGAGGGAGAGCAGCTCGTCGGCCGGGGTGGCGGCCAGTTGCCGCTCCTGCTCGCGGGGGAGGCCGGGATGGAAGTGGCCCGCCATGCTGGCGATCACGAGGCCGGCGCCGCCGGGCGCGACGACCTCGCCGAACTCCTCCAGGACGAGCGCGACGCCGAGCAGGTCGACGGCCAGGATCGCCGGCACCGGCGCCTGCACGGGCGACAGCCCGGCGGTGTGCACGACCGACTGCACCGGGCCCAGGGAGGCGGCCTGCTCGGCCAGCGCGGCGACCGGCTTGCGCGCGGACACGTCCACCCGCTGGGCGGTGACCTGGTGGCCCTCGTCGGTGAGCTGCGCGGTGGCCGCGTCCAGGACCTCCTGGCTGTGGTCGGCCACCAGGAGGTGCGCGGACGGGCCGACGCGCCGGGCGATGGCCTGCCCCATGCCGCCGGCTCCGATGACCACCGCGACGTGCTGCGTCATGTTCTCTCCATCCCGTCCGTGACCAGGGTGCGGAGCTTCCTGCGGTCGAACTTTCCGCTCGGAAGCGTCGGTATCCGCTCGCTCGGCGTGATGACCCAGCGGGTCGGGACCTTGTAGGCGGACAAGTGCCGGCGTGCCCGCGCGGCGAGGGCCTCGACGTCGACGTCCTGGGCTGCGGGGACGATGACCGCGCAGACCTCCTCGCCGCGCGTGGGGTGGTCGGTTCCGATGACCACGCACTGGGTGACCTCGTCGAACGCTTCGATCACCGACTCGACCTCGCGCGGGGACACGTTCGCCCCGGCCGCCTTGATGAGTTCGCTGGTGCGTCCCACATAGAAGAGCCGCGGGTCGCCTGTGCGGCGGTAGACGCGGTCACCGGTGTGGTACCAGCCGTCCTGGTCGAACACCTCGGACCGCTCGCGCTTGTTGTAGCCCGCCATCGTCCCGGCGCCGCGGATCAGCAGCTCGCCGACGTCGCCGTCGGGGACGGGCCGGCCCTCGCCGTCGACGATCGCGATGTCGGTGAACGCGAAGCCGCCGGCCGTCTCGGTCATGCTGCGGTGGACGGGGTATCCGTCCGGGACGCCGTGCATGGCGAGGTCGAGCGGGCCGTCCCGGAGCATGGGCGCGCCGACGAGGTCGCGCTCGGCGAAGGACGGGTGGTCGCGCAGCTGCTGGGTGAACGCCGGCCAGCCGACGACGCCGTGCCCGCCTTCCCGCTCGATCAGGTCGAGCGCCGCGCCGGCCTCCGGACGCGGCAGGACGAGCACCGTCACCGGTTCGTGGAGCGCGCCCGTCGTGGCGAGGACGCCGCCGATCCAGAAGAACGGCATCGCGCACAGGATCCGCGGGACGCCGGAGGCGCCGGTCAGTGCCCGGATCGCCGCGGGCCAGGTGGAGGTCTGCCGGACGAGGGTGCCGTGCGTGTGCAGGACGCCCTTGGGGTCGGCGGTCGACCCCGAGGTGTGGACCATGATGGCCAGGTCGGCGGGGGTGACCTCGTCCTCGACGGCGGCCAGGAGTCCGGCGGGGGCGAGGGCGGTGCTCGCGGCGTCCCAGACCGTGGCCCAGGAGCGGTCGGACGGGCCGGTGAGGACGATGCGGCGCAGGTAGGGCGCGGCGGGCAGGCACAGGTCCCCGGCCCGCTGGTCCGCCAGGCCGGGAAGCGCGGCCTCGAACCGCCCGGCGACGTCGATCGTGAGGACGCGGGCGGGGGCGATGAGCACGGCGACGTCGGCGAGCCGCAGCACCTTGGCGATCTCGGCCGGGGCGTACAGGGTGCTCAGCGGGACGACGACGGCGCCGGCGCGGCTCGCGGCGAGCCACCAGACGGCCCATTCGGTGTCGCTGGTGAAGAACAGGCCGACGCGCGTCCCCTTGCCGACGCCGTGGCGGAGCAGCCACCGCGCGGCGAGCGCGGAGCGGCGGTCGGCTTCGGCGTAGGTCAGATGGTCGGTGGGCGTCACCAGGTACCGCTCGCGGCCGAACTCGCGCGCGCCGCGCCTGAGCAGTTCGGGGACGGTCGGGCGCGACTCGGTGTCTGCCGGCGGCATGGGACCCACTCTCGACGCTCGCGGTGCCCGGAGCCTATTACGTACGATTCCCGTACGTAAAGGGCCGGATCTAGAATGGGTCGCCCGCCGACCGCCGCGAAGGATCCCCGCCATGCCCGAGGCCCGAACGTCCGGTTCGACGGCGGGACGCAAGCGGGACCCGCTGATCGAGCCCCGGGTCTTCGAGGCGGCGGTCCGCGTCTACGCCCGCGCGGGCTGGGGCGGCTTCACGTTCGACGCGGTCGCGAGGGAGGCCGGCGTCGGCAAGCCGGCCATCTACCGGCGCTGGTCCGGCGGCGAGGAACTGCTCGTCTCGGCGCTGCACAACCTGGACTTCCCGACCGCCCGGGACTGCGGCTCGGTCCGCGCCGACCTCCTGGACTACGCGCGGCAATGGGTGCACTGGTACCGGCACACCGACCGCGCCCTGGCCGGCCGGCGGATCTCCCTCGACTCGCGCGCCCGGCCCGCGCTCGCGGCGCTGTACGAGGAAATGATCAACCGGCCCCGCACCGAGGCCGCCCGCGAGATCACCCGGCGCGCGATCGCCCGCGGCGAGCTGGCGCCGGCCGTCCGGTCGTCGACGCTCCCGGACCTGCTCGTCGGCGCGATGTCCACGCACTGGGAGTCGACGCCGGAGAGCAGCCGGGCCCGTCTCCGCCGGACGTTCCCCGCCTACGCCGAGACGCTCGTCGACATCATCCTCACCGGCGCGCGGGCGATGCCGGGCGGTGCTTAGGACAGCCCGTCCAGGACGGCCTCCGTCACCGTCTCGACCAGGGCGACGCCCGCGTCCATGGACGGGTTCCGGTCGGAGAGGACCGCGATCGAGTAGTCGTGGTCGCCCTTGATCCGGCCGATGCTGTTGATGACCCACAGGCCCCCGTCGGTGGAGCGGGGCAGCCAGCCGTTCTTCAGCGCGACGGCGTCCCCGGCGGCGGCGCCCGCGCTGACGCCCCAGTCCTGCGTGGTGTCCACCTGGCTCATCAGTCCGAGGATGTACCGGCGGCTGCGCTTGCTGAGCGGCCCGCCGCCGGAGACGAGAGCGTTCAGCAGCCGGACCTGGTCGCGGGCGCTGGTGCTGGTCAGCCCCCAGCTGACGCTCGTCGCCGTCGTCTCCTTCAGGCCGAGCCGGCGGTCGGCCTTCGCCAGCCCGGCCGCGCCGCCGATGGCGGACCACAGCGCGTTCGCGGCGGCGTTGTCGCTGTTCTCGATCATGCGGGTGGCCAGGCTCTTCTCGGACGCCGTGAGCGCCCGCCCCCGATCCTGCGCCTGCAGCAGCAGGGCCGCGAGGATGTCCACCTTGACGATGCTCGCCGTCACGAACCGCCGCGACGCCCCGTAGGTGTAAGAGGTGCCGTCCGTCAGGTCGCTCACCGACACCGACACGCGCGCGTCGCCCTTGACGGCCTTCTCGATGGCCTTGGCCAGTTCGCCGCGGTCGACCGGACGGGGCGTGGGCGACGCGCTCGCCGTCGGGGACGGGCTCGGCTCCGGCGCGAGGTCGGCGGCATTGCTGGGCGCGGCCACCGGCGCGCGCCCGGGCTCGCTCGCGTCCGGCCCGCTGAGCTTCCACGCCGCCGCCCCGAGGAGCATCGTGAGCGGCAGCGTCAGGCCGAGGAGCATGAGGGTGAACCGCCGCGCCTTTGGGTTGCGCATGGGACGACCGTGGCGGCCGTTCCTGAAGGCAACCGGCAGCCGATCTGAGAACTGGTTGATAATCCGCCTTGCACGGCATTAACGCGAGATCGCGAAGTCTCATCTTGCTGGAACGGCAAGATTTCGTGCCCGATCCGGGCATGCCGGTGAGACTGGCGAGGTCACCGGCCAGCCGCCGCACCACAGCAAGGAGCCCGCCGTGCCCAGCACCAAGCGCCGCGACACGCCGCCGCCCCGGACCGGAGGCGGTGAGGCCGAGACCCTGCGCGGGTTCCTCGACTACCTCCGGACGTCGATCGCCGCGAAGGTCGACGGCGCCCCCGAACCGCAGGTCCGGACGGCCGCCGTGCCGTCCGGCACGAACCTGCTCGGGCTGCTCAACCACCTGACGTTCGTCGAGCGCTCGATGTTCCTCGGGGACGAGGTCGCCGACTGGCAGGCGACGTTCCGGGCCGCGCCGGAGGACGGGGTGGCCGACGTCGTGGCCCGCTACCGGGAGGCGGTCCGGCGCGCGAACGAGGTGCTCGACGGGTGCGCCGACCTCGCCGCGCCCGTCCCCCGGCCGCGGCGGGGACGTCCCGCCCCCAGCGTCCGCTGGGCGCTCGCCCACATGATCGAGGAGACCGGCCGCCACGCGGGCCACGCGGACGTCCTCCGCGAACTGATCGACGGCGCGACCGGACGCTGACCGCCGGGCGCCGCGCCTCGTTCACCGCCCTGCCCGGCCGGTAGGCCTTCCGGACGTTGTGGCATCTTTCGGAGCAGCTCGCCGACGTCCGAGGAGGCATCCGTGACCAGTCCCTTCGACCGGGAGACCATCGAGGCGTACCGGGCCGCCGGCTGGTGGGGGTCGGAGACCGTCGCCGGGTACGTCCGGCGGAACGCGGCGCGGCGTCCGGACGGCGCCGCCTACGTCACCGCCGACGGGACGCTGTCGTGGTCGCGCTACGACGAGCATTCGACGCGGCTGGCCGGGCATCTCGCGGGGCTGGGCCTGGCGCCGGGCGCGCGGGTGGCGGCGCTGCTGCCGGACGGGCCGGCCTGGCACGTGACCGCGGTGGCGGCGGAGAAGGCGGGGCTGGTGCTGGTCGGCGTCGGCGCGCGGGCGGGCCGCCGCGAGCTGCGGCACCTGCTGGAACGGACCGGCGCGCGGACCCTGGTGACGCTCGGCGAACATCGCGGCGCGCCGTCCGCCGGCCTGGTGGCGGAGCTGCGCGCCGACGGCGCCGGCCTCTCCCGCCACGTGGTCGTGGACCGGCTCGGCCTCCCGGACGACCCGCGCGAAGGCGACCTGACCGGCCGCGCCCTCGGCCCCGACGACCTGGCCGTCATCAACTCGACCTCGGGCACGACCGGGCTGCCGAAATGCGTGTCGCACACCCAGAACCGCTGGTTCTACTTCGCCGAGCTGGCGCGGCGGGCGGGGAGGCTGACGGCGGAGGACGTGTTCATGGGCGCCGTCCCCGCGCCGTTCGGGTTCGGGCTGTGGACGGCGCACTTCTCGCCGGCGGTCCTCGGGATCCCGACCGTGCTGATGGAGCGGTTCGACGCGCACGCCGCGCTCGACCTGATCGAGCGGCACCGGGTCACCGTCCTGCACTGCGTGACGACGCAGTTCATCATGCTGCTGAACGCGCAGGAGGAGAAGGAGCGCGACCTCGGGTCGCTGCGCTGCATGTTCACCGGCGGAGAGGCCGTCCCCTACGAGCGCGCGGCGCGGTTCGAGGAGGCCACGGGCGCGACGGTGCTGCAGTTCTACGGCTCGAACGAGACCGGCGCGCTCAGCCGCACGTCCCTGGACGACCCGCGCGAGGTGCGGCTGCGCACCGCCGGACGCGTCGTCCCGGAGATGCGGGTGCGGCTGTTCGACCCCGCCGACGGATCCGACATCACGGACAGCGGCCGGCCCGGGCAGCCCGGCTGCAAGGGCCCCGCCACCTCCCCCGGCTACTACGAGGACCCGGACGCCGACCGGGCGCTGTTCACGCCCGACGGCTGGATGCTGATGGCCGACATCGTCGAGATCGACGGCGCCGGCCGCCTGCGCGTGGTCGGCCGGCAGAGCGACCTGATCATCCGGGGCGGGAAGAACATCAGCGCCGCCGCCGTCGAGGCGGAGGTGAGCACCCATCCCGCGGTCGCGCTGGCCGCGGCCGTCGCGATGCCGGACGAGGTGTTCGGCGAGCGCGTGTGCGTCTACGCCGAGCTGCGCCCGGGCGCCGCGCTCGACCTGGAGGCGCTCACCGGCCACCTGGCCGAGCGCGGCGTCTCCCGCGAATGGCATCCCGAGCGGCTCATCGTGCTCGACTCCCTGCCGCGCTCGTCTGGCGGCAAGGTGGCCAAGGGCGAGCTGCGCGCCGACATCCGCCGCCGCCTCACCTCCTAGCGGGCCAGCAGGGGCAGGCCGGCGGTCAGTTCGCGCAGGCAGCGCACCACCAGCCGGGCCGGGGACTCGGCGGTATCGGCGTCCGACGCGGCCCAGGCCTCCAGCGAGACGCGGATCGCGCTGGTCGCGGCGGCGGCGACCAGGCGGAGTTCGAGGGGGTCGGCGTCCGGTCCGGCCAGGCGGGCCAGGACGGGGAGGAGCCGCTCCTCGGAGTCGTGGTTGACCTGGCACCAGACGGCCCGCAGGGCGGGGTCGTTCTCGGCGGCGCGCAGCAGGCCGCGGGTCCAGCGCAGGCCCTCGGCGCCGACGTCGTCCTGGGGGGACAGGGACGCGACCGCCGCGGACTCGATCGCCCGGGCCAGGCCGGCGCCGGGGCCGGGGGCGGTCTCGGCGAGCAGCGCGCGCCAGCGGTCGCCGCCGGACGACAGGAGGGGGCCGACCGCGTCCTGCTTGTTGCGGAAGTAGCGGTAGAAGGTGCGCAGCGCGACGCCGGCGCGGCCGGCGATCTCCTCGGCGGTCGTGCCGTCGGGCCCCTTGTCGGCGAACAGTTCGGCGGCGGCGCGGGCGATGTCGAGTTGCGTCGCGGCCTTGCGGCGCTCGGTCAGCGAGGGCGAGCGGGACGTCCGGTCCTGCTTCGTGGTCATGGAGGCAGCCTACGTCCGGCGACGACAGTTCGGCACGCAGAGCCAAACTGACAAAATGTGCCACTTTGACGTACCGTGGACATAAAGGGGTTCTCACCTGGCAGAGGAGACGACATGGACCGCTACAACGGACGCCGGGCACTCGTCACCGGCGGCGGCTCGGGCATCGGTCAGGCCACGGTGCTGCGCATGCTCGCGGAGGGCGGCGACGTGGTCGCCGCCGACGTGAGCGAGGCGGGCCTCAAGGACACCGCGGCGAAGGCGGGCGCGCTCGCCGATCGCCTGAGCACGGTGATCGTGGACGTGGCGGACGAGGCGTCCGTGCGCGCCGCCGTGGCGTCCGCCGTCGCGGCCCTCGGCGGCCTCGACGTGCTGGTCAACGCGGCCGGCATCCTGCGCTCCTCGCACACCGACCAGACGTCGCTGGCCGACTTCACCAGGGTGATCACGGTGAACCTGACCGGCACCTTCCTGATGATCCGCGAGGCGATCCCGGCGCTGCTGGAGGGCGCGGCCCCGGCCGTGGTCAACTTCAGTTCGACGTCGGCGATGTTCGCCCACCCGTATATGGCGGCATACGCGGCGAGCAAGGGCGGCATCCAGTCGATGACGCACGCCCTCGCCGCCGAGTACGGCAGGCAGGGGATCCGGTTCACGGCCGTCCAGCCCGGTTCGATCTCGTCGGGGATGACGGACGGGTCGGGGGAGAGCCGGCAGAGCCAGGGCCCGGGGCTGCCCGAGGACGCCGACCTGAGCCTGTTCGCGAAGCTCTCCCCCGCGCTCGGGAAGGGGTTCGCCGGGCCGGAGGCGGTGGCGGGCGTCGTCGCGATGCTCGCGTCGGAGGACGGCGCCTTCATCACCGGCACCGAGGTCCGCATCGACGGCGGCACCCACTTCTGACCGTCCGGCGGGCGGTCGCGTCCGGCGGTCAGCCGCGCCCGCGGTGCGGGAGGAGCGGGCTGCTCAGGGCGATGGCCAGGGCGAGGCCGGCCGCGATGAGGAAGACCCGGTCGTAGGCGCCGGCGGTGGTGAGCACGGCCAGGCCGATGGAGCCGCCCACCTGGCTCGCGGTCTGGGCGAGGCCGCCGATGGCGCCCGCGTCGTCCTCGGGGACGCCGGCGGTGGTCGCGGCCATGAGGGTGGGGAAGGTCAGCCCGATGCCGGCCGCGATGAGGAGTGTGGGCCCGAGGATGCCGGTGAGGTAGGTGCTGCCGGCGTCCGCCTGGGAGAGCCAGCCGAAGCCGGCCAGGAAGCAGGCGGAGCTGGCGAGGATCAGCGGCCGGACGCCGAGGCGCGGCAGCAGTCCGGCGGCCCATCGCGCGACCAGCACGAACGTCACGGCCGCGGGGGTCTGCCCGAGCCCGGCCCGGAACGCGCCGTAGCCGAGGACGTTCTGCAGGAACAGCGAGGTGAAGTACCACATCGCGATGGCGATCCCGCCGAAGAGCAGCAGCATGCCGTTGCCTGCGGCGACCCCCCGGACGCGCAGCAGCCGCAGAGGCATCATCGGCCGCTCGGCGAACCGCGCCTCCACGAGGACGAAGGCGCCGAGCAGGAGCAGGCCCGCGACGGCCGGGCCGATGACGGGCGCGGACGTCCAGCCGTGGTCGGTGCCGTGCATGACCCCGTAGACGAGCGCGGCGAGGCCCGCCGTCCCGGTGACGGCGCCGGCGAGGTCGAGCGGTTCCCGGCGGCCGGTGCGGGTGCGGGGCAGCGCCGTCAGCGCGGCGGCGACGAGCACCGCGCCGATCGGCACGTTGATCAGGAAGACCCAGCGCCAGGACAGGCCGGTGGTGAGGGCGCCGCCCGCGACGGCGCCGGCCGTCCCGCCGACGCCGCCGGCGGCGGACCACGCGCCGAACGCGCGGGCGCGCTCGCGGCCCGCGGCGAAGCCGGTGTTGATCACGGCGAGCGTCGCGGGGGCCAGCAGGGCGGCGCCCATCCCCTGCGCGACGCGGGCGGCGACGAGGACGGCGGGGACGGTCGCGAGCCCGCCGGCCAGGCTCGACGCGGAGAACAGGACGAGCCCGACGGTCAGCGTCCGGCGGTGGCCGAACAGGTCGGCGGCGCGCCCGCCGAGCAGCAGGAACCCGGCGAAGGCGAGCAGGTAGCCGTTCACCACCCAGGCGAGCCCGGCGGGCGGGAAACCGAGGTCCCGGTCGAGCGAGGGCAGCGCGACGTTCACGATGGACGAGTCGAGGATCACCATGAACTGGCCGGCGCACGCCACGGCGAGGACCAGCCATGCGGGCCCGCTGCGGCCGGGGTGCGGGGCGTCGGCCGGGCTGCCGTGGGCGGCCGTGTTCTTCGCGGCCGTGTTCTTCGCGGTCGTGCTCTTGGGGGTCATGCCGGCTCCCTGGCTAGAATTAGTTATGCGAATAACGTTATGCGGATAATAGTTATCCGCCTAACCAACCTGTCAAGGAGCGCCCGTGGACTTCGACCGAGCCGACGCCCTCAACCAGGCGATCCGCCTGCTGAGCCTGCGCCACCGGGCCCGGACCGCCGAGCTGCTGGCCCCCCTCGGCCTGCACCCCGGCCAGGAGGCGCTGCTGCTCGAACTCGCCCGGACCGGCCCGATGATCCAGGCCAAGCTCAGCGAGGCGCTCGGCGTCGAGCGGCCCAGCGTCACGCTCATGGCCCGCAAGCTCGAAGCCGCCGGCCACATCCGCCGCGCGCCCGCCCCCGGCGACCAGCGCGCCACCGTCGTCGAGCTCACCGAGGACGGCCGGGCGCTGGCCGAGCGAGTGAAGCGGATGTGGTGCGCCCTGGCGGAGGAGACCGTGACCGGCCTCCCCGCCGCGACGGTCGCGGAACTGCCCGGCCTCCTCGGCACGCTGACCGGCAACGTCGACGCCAAACGCCGCCGCGGCGATGGGTAAAGGCGTCAGACGACCTCGAAGTTCGCCATCATGCCCATGTCCTCGTGCTCGGCGTTGTGGCAGTGGAAGAGGTAGCGGCCGCGGTAGCCGTCGAAACGGGTGATGATCTCGACCGCCTCGCCGGGCCGGAGCGCGACGGTGTCCTTGAGGCCGGCGTCGCGGGCCAGTGGCCGCCCGCCGCCGCGCGACAGCACCCGGAAGCCGACCAGATGCAGGTGGACGGGGTGGTGGACGTCGGCGACCAGCCGCCACACCTCGACGTCGCCGAGCCGGACGGTGGCGTCGGTGCGCGCCGGATCGAACGGCCGCCCGCCGATCAGCCAGCCGTGGCCGCCGCCCATGCGCCCGGCGCGGAACGAGAAGTCCCGGACCCGGACGGCGTCGGACCGGCGCCAGGACGGCACGTCGGTGGACAGGACGCGCGGGACGCGGCTCCCGTCCCGGGCCTTGCGCGCGACCCGGAACGCCATGACGTCGCGCGTGCGGCCTGAGCCCAGCCGGTTCGCGATCCTGACGCGGCCGCCGACCGGGACGCCGGAGAAGTCGACGACCAGGTCGTAGCGTTCGGCCGGCGCGATCGGCAGCGTCCGGTGGACGACGGGCGCGGCGAGCAGCCCCTGGTCGGCGCCCACCTGGACGAGGTCGAGCCGGCGCCCGTCGTCGGTGACCGCTTCGAGTTCGTAGTGCCGGGCGTTCGAGGCGTTCAGGACGCGCAGCCGGTACCGGGCGGCGTCGACCTCGTGTACGGGCCACGGCGCGCCGTTGACGAGGACCACGTCGCCGAGGACGCCCGCGAGGTACGGCTCCTCGACGCCCGGCCGTTCGCGCAGTGCGGGGTCGAGCGCCGGGTAGGCGAGTGCGCCGTCGTCGCCGAACGCGCGGTCGGCGATCATGAGCGGCAGCTCGCGGTGCCCCGAGGGGAGGCCGAGCACCTCCTCGGCGTCGTCGCGGACGATGTGCAGCCCGGCGAGGCCGCGCCAGATCGCGGGGGCGGTGAAGTCCATCCGGTGGTCGTGGTACCAGAGCAGGGTCGGCCGCTGGTCCAGCGGGAACGTGTAGTCCCGCGTAATCCGGCTCTCCACCGCGCGCGGGTCGCGCATGCCGCCCATCCCGTGCATGCCGTGGTGCCCTCGGGCGGTGCCCGGCCAGCCCTCGGGCAGGACGAGGTCGGTCGGATAGCCGTCGGACGAGGCCGGGGTCCGTCCGCCGTGCAGGTGGACGACGGTCGGCACGGGCAGCTCGTTGCGGTGCCGGATCGTCACGGGACGGCCGCGGCGCGACTCGATCGTCGGCCCGGGGAAGGTGCCCTCGTACGTCCACAGCGGCGTCCGGATCCCGGGCAGGATCTCCACGGCCGTCTCGCGCTGCGTTATCTCGTACCGGTCGATGCCCCCGGTGGTGCTGACCGGCTTCAGCACGGGAGGGATCGGCAGCGGGACCTGGAACGGAGGCGGCAGCGGCACCTTGCTGCGCAGTTCGGCGCCGGTGCGCGGCGGGCGGCGGGCCAGCGCGCGCGCCGTCGTCAGGCCGCTGAACGCCACCAGCCCGAGCGCGCCGCCGATGCTCAGGACATGCCGCCTGGCCAGGCCGCGGGCAGGGCCGAACCGCTCGTGTCCGGGCTGTCCGGGCTGTCCGGGCTGGTCGCCGTCGTGGTCACTCATCGCCGGTCTCCTCCCGCTTCGGTCCGGCCGCGATCGGCTTCGGACGCCGTTCGAGGGGGTGGCGCCACACGTCGACGAACTGCACGACGAGCGCGGCGATGGTCGCCACGCCGAGCGGGAGGTGCAGCCACAGCGCGCCGTCCATCCCGGCGAAATACTGGACGGTCTCGGCCGCCACCAGGCCCAGCGTGGCCAGGAACGGCCCGGCCCGCCGCAGCCGGACCCAGACCGCGATCGCCGCGATCAGCTGGACGTAGCCGAGCGACGTGGTGACGTCGGCGCCCGCCTCGTGCAGCCGCAGCCCGTCGTAGTCGCCGCTCAGGAGCACCCCGGCGAACACCGGCTGCCCGAAGATCGCGACGACGTGCGCGCTGACGACGGCCCGGAGGACCCACGCGGCGGGCCTCGTCCGGTGCGCGGACCCGGCCGGGGCGGGCGGTGCCGGACGGGACTCGTCGGCCGCGGTGACCATGGCGCGCCTCCTCACTCTCTCGATGCGCGGACACCGCGACGCTATGACTGAAGAGTTATCCTGTCTAAGATCAATATTGCTATGACGTTATGATTCGCGAAGCATGACGAGGCGGCCATGGATCTCCACATGCTCCGGCAGTTCCTCGTGGTCGCGCGCCTGGAGCACCTCAGCCGCGCTGCCGAGGAGCTGCGCGTCGCGCAGCCGTCGCTGAGCCGCACCATCGCGCGGCTGGAGGGGGAGCTCGGCGCACCGCTGTTCGACCGGGCCGGGCGGCTCCGGCTGAACGACACCGGGAAGCTGTTCCGCGGGCACGTCGAGCGCGCGCTCGGCGAGCTCGACGCGGGCCGGCGGGCGGTCGCCGAGGCCGCCGGCGAGGGCTTCGGCACCGTCCGGCTGGCGTCGGAGACCTTCCTGACCTTCACCGCGCCGCTCGCCGCGTACAAGCGGGCGCATCCCGACGTCGAGGTCGAGCTGCACCAGATGCCCGCCGCGGACATGTCCCGGGCCCTCCTCGCCCAGGACGTCGACCTCTGCGCCGCCTCGCAGCCGATCCACGCCGACGGGCTGGAATCGGTCCGGCTGCTGGACGAGGAGGTGTGGCTGGCCACGCCGCTGGACCATCCGCTCGCGGGCCGCGCCTCGGTGACCGTCGACGAGCTGGCCGGGCAGCCGTTCATCGCCGCGCACAAGGGGCACTGGCAGCGCCGGCTCCTCGACCGGCTGTTCGCCGCCCGCGACCTCACCCCGAAGATCGTCTGCGAGGGGGACGAGGTGGGCTCCATCGCCGAGCTGATCATCGCGGGGTTCGGCGTCGGCCTCGTCCCGGGCCTCGCCCGGCGCTCGGCGTCCATGGCCCCCGTCGCCTGGATCGCCGTCGACAGCCCCGACTGCCGCCGCACGCTCAGCCTGTACTGGGGCGCCGGCAGCCGCCTGTCGGCGGCCGCCCGCCTGATGCGCACCACGATCGCCGGGTGGGACTGGATCGCCGGCGAGCCGCGGGAGGGGTGACGGCGGCGGGGTCTCACCCCGCGCCGAAAATGGTATACCAATCGGTATGGCTGTAGCGATCGTGACGAACGTGCGCCCCTGGGGCGGTCCGGCCGCGGACGTGGTCGTCGACGGCGCCCGGATCCGCGAGGTGCGCCCCGCCTCCGGCACGGACGCCGACGGTGAACGCATCGACGGCGGCGCACGCACGTGGACGTCGATCTCGGGGTCGGGCTGCGCGGCATCGAGGTCGTGCGCGAGGCCGCGGACCGGCTCGGCGGCGCCGTCGACGTGGAGATCGTGGCGTTCCCGCAGGACGGCGTGGTCCGCCGCCCCGGCGTGCTCGACCTGCTGGACGAGGCGGCCGCCGCCGGCGCGGCGAGCATCGGCGGCATCGACCCGGCCGGCATCGACCGCGACCCCGTCGCGCAGCTCGACGGCCTGTTCGGCATCGCGGAGCGCCGCGGCGTCGGGCTGGACATCCACCTGCACGACCACGGCGAGCTGGGCGCGTTCCAGTTCGAGCTGATCGCCGACCGCACGGTGCGCGCGGGGCTGCAGGGCCGGGTGACGATCTTGCACGGGTTCGCGCTCGGGGAGCTGCCCGTCCCGCGCCAACGCGAGCTGCTGGAGCGGTTCGAGGAGGCCGGGATCTCGTGGGCGACGGTCGCGCCACCGGGGACGGCACCGCTGCCGTGGCGGGAGATGGCCGGCCGCGGCATCGGGCTCGGGCTCGGCACCGACGGCATCCGCGACCTGTGGTCGCCGTTCGGCACCGGCGACATGCTGGCCGCGACCTGCACGATCTGGTCCCCGGCGCCCCCGCCGACCCGGTGCTCGTCGACGCGGAGAACGTCCCCGACGCGCTGGTCCGCTGCCCCGAGCGGAAGCTCGTGATCGCGGGCGGCCGGGTCGTGGCGCGCGACGGCGACGTCCTCGTCTGACATCGGCTCCCCCGGGACGCCCGGAGTTCAGCCCGGCGGGTCGGCGGCGTCGCCGCGGCGTCCGATCTCCAGGTGGCGCAGCGCGAGCTCCTCGACCCCGGCGACGTCGCGCCGAGCGACCGCCTCGTACAGCCGCTCGTGCTCCTCGGCCACGCGCAGCAGGTCGTCGTGCTGTCCGAGCAGCCAGCGCATGCGGCTGCGCAGGACGCCCTCCAGCTCGTCGAGGAGCTGGTTGGCCGCGAGTTCCGTGACGCGTTCGTGGAAGTCGGCGGCGGACCGGCGCGCGGCCACCGCGTCGCCC
>NZ_WBMR01000055.1 GCF_008923365.1 Actinomadura montaniterrae | reverse complement strand
GGGCCGGCCGCCAGCGCGAGCGCGGCGCACGCGGCGGCCGCCGGGGCGGCGAGCCGCGCGAGTCGGGCGGGAGCGTTCACGGGGTTTCCTCCTCGGAGAGGGTTTCCTGCCTCCGCGCGCGGGGGCGCCCGCGCGCGGCCCCCTGCGCGCGGCCCGCGGAATCCCGCCGTGACCGCGCCGATCACCCCTTGTTCATACCCGAGTGATCCCGGAAAGGATAGGGCGGTTCGCAAAGAGGCCCGCAATTCATCGGATTCCGATAAACGGACACCGAAGATCACTCACCTGCCCGTGAATCGGCACTCTCCGAAGGCCCGATACCACCGGATCTTACAACGGATCCGGAATTGGAACGGTCGCATCGGGAAGAATTCGGCGGGCGTGCGGAAACCGGTGGGAAGGCGCGCGGCCGGGCTTGGGAGGTACTGGACGGACCCGGCCGCGCGCCTGGCCTGTCAGCGGAACGCCGGCGTCATCGCGTAGACGCGGTTGGGCTTGTTGTAGCCCACGAAGACGCGCGATCCGCGGCCCGCGGGGGCGACGGCGAGGCCTTCGCTCTCGCCTGTCAGCGGGATGGTGATCGCTTCCAGGATCGTGCCCGCGCGGTCCAGTACCGTGATCGTGTTGTTGGTGTAGTACAGGACCTTGTCGCCGGACATTTCCAGGCCCTGCGGAACGCCCTGGTAGCCGAGCGGGAACGTCGAGCGGACATTCCCGTCGAGGTCGGTGAAGGCGAAGACGAACGGGCCGTTGTCGCCGGGCCCGGCGTGGACCAGCAATCCGTCGCGCTCATCATCGACGGCCACCAGACCGGAATTGCCGAGGGAGCCGAAGTCGATGGTGCGGACGATGCGCGGCTCGCCCGTCCAGTCGACGACGTTCACCTTTGTCGGGTTGGTGCCGCCGCCGGTCGCGACGTAGAGCAGTCCGTCGGCGCGGCGGACGCTGACCTCGGCGGCGTGCCCGACGTCGAGCGGCGCGCTCTCCTTGACCTTGGTGCCGTCGGGGCGGTATTCGCGGACGATGCCCTTGCCGCCGCCGACGTCGAAGCCGACGAAGAAGCGGCCGTGCTGGTAGGCGAGGCCCTGCATGTTGCCGGTGTCGGGGACGTCGAAGACGAGCTCGAAGGTGTAGGAGCGCTCGGCCGCGGCGGCGGGGCGGGCCGTCCCGGCCAGCGTCGCGGCGCCGGCGAGCGCGGCGGCGCCCGCGAGGCCGAGGGCCGTGCGGCGGGTCAGCGGGACGTCGGCGGGTAGGCGGGTCGGGTGCATCGTGCCTCCTCGTGGTGGGGGTTGCGCGGGGAGTCGGGAGCGAGGCCGGGGTCAGGCCGGCCGCGGCACGGTGAGGGCGCCGGGGTTGGCGCAGTGCAGGAGGGGCTCGCCGCGCAGGTGGCGGCCGACGTCCTCGGCGATGATGCGGGCGGCGTTCGCGGCGGTCTGCTTGCTGGCGCCCGCCAGGTGCGGGGTGACGATGACGTTCGGGGTGGTCAGCAGCCGCGACCCGGCCGGGATGGGCTCCTCGGGGAACACGTCGAACGCGGCGGCGAACAGGTGCCCGGACTCGACGGCGTCGCACGCGGCCTCGTAGTCCAGCAGCGCCCCTCGCGCGCAGTTGACGATGATCGACCCGGGCGCCATCGCGGCGATCTGCGCGGCGCCGATCATCCCGGTGGTCTGCGGGGTGGCGCGGGCGTGCAAGGAGACGATCTGCGCGCGCGCCAGCAGGTCGTCGAGCGGCACGAGTTCGGCGACGTCGGCGAGGTCGCCCAGGCCGTCCAGGTACGGGTCGTGGACGAGGACCTTCGCGCCGAGCGCGGCCAGCATCCGGGCGACGCGGCGCCCGACCGCGCCGCAGCCGACGAGCCCGACGGTGCTGCCGAGCAGCTCGAAGCCGACGGCCTCGTAGCGGTAGTAGTCGCCGCGCCACTGGCCCGCGACGAGGTCGCCGTGGGTCTGCGGGATCCGCCGGACGGCGGCGAGGATCAGCGCGAGGGTGTGCTCGGCGGTGGCGCCGGCGTTGCGTCCCGGCGCGTAGCAGACGGCGACGCCGTGCTCGGTGGCCGCCTCCAGGTTGGCGTTGACGGGCCCGCCCCGGCTGATCCCGAACAGCTCCAGGTCCGGGCACGCCTCCAGGACGCGGCGGGTGAGCGGCGCCATCTGGGTGACGCAGATCCGCGCGCCGCGCAGCGCCTCGATGAGCCGCTCCTCGGTGCCGGACGCCTCGTCCACCTCGGCGACCCGCCCGAACGGCTCGACCGGCCACGGCAGCGTGAGCTCGGCGAACTCCAGGTCGCCGGGGGCGGCGGCGCGCAGCGCGTCGATGAACAGGCGGTTGCGGACGAACAGGTCACCGGCCGCGAGGACGCGGGTCGTCATTGCAGGCTCCAGGGAACGAGCGATCCTTCGATCGCGGTGTTGAACTCCAGGAGGGCGGCGTCGCCGTCCCGGAGCCGGATCTCGGTCAGTGCGCAGTTGCCCAGCGACGGGAACCGCCGCCGGTAGTCCTTGAGCGGCAGCCCCAGCAGCCGGCACAGCGCGAGGCGGAGCGCGGTGGAGTGCGCGACGACGAGGACGCGGCCGCCGGGGTGCCGTCCGGCGATGTCGTGCAGGCAGGCGGTGAAGCGGCGCGCGGCGGCGGCCGGGTCCTCGCCGCCGGGCAGGTGGCCCGCGACGGGGTCGGCGCGGAAGGCGCGCAGCGCGTCGGGGAACGCGCGCTCCATCTCGTCGCGCGTGAGGCCCTCGCCGCGCCCGAAGTGCAGCTCGCGCAGCCGCGCGTCGACGACGGGGTCCGCGCCGATCGCCTTGGCGGACGGCTCGGCGGTGAGCCGCGCGCGGCCGAGGTCGGAGCACCAGACGGCGTCGGGACGGGCCGCCTCCGCCCACGCGCCGAGCAGCCGCGCCTGCTCCAGGCCTCGCCGCGTGAGCGCGACCTCGCTCGTGCCGGCGTAGCGGTTCTCGGCGTGCCATTCGGTCTCGCCGTGGCGGACGAGGACGAGCCGCGTCATCGGGCCGTCCTCGCGCGCGCGTGGGCGGCGGTCGGGGCGGGGAGCCATCCGCGTCCTTCCAGTTCGTCGACCATGCGCAGGTAGGCGTCGTCGAACCGGCCGGCGTCGCGCGGCCGCGGGTCGACGGTGGCCGCGACGGCGACCATGCGGGACGCGACGCCGGCGACATCGCGTCCCGGGGATGCGGCGAGGACGGCGGCGCCGAGCGCGGGCTCGGCCTGGCGCGGCAGCAAGACGGGCCGTCCGAGGACGTCGGCGCGCAGCTGGCACCAGTACCGCGACTTCGCTGCGCCGCCGGTGAGGGTCAGGTCACCGCCGGTGGGCGCGCCGAGCAGGTCGAGGTGGTCGAAGCAGAGCCGTTCGACGAACGCGACGCCCTGCAGCTCGGCGGCGTAGGCGTCGGCCTCGTCGCCGGTCGCTCCGAGCGTGAACCCGCGGGCGTCCGGCGCGACGAACGGGAACCGCTCCCCCGCGCCGACGAGCGGGTAGGTCAGCGCGGCGGCGGGTTCGCGGGCGGCGGCGCGGCGGTCGAGATCGGCGAGGTCGCGGCCCGGGAAGTCGCGGGTGAGGGCGCCCGCGCCGGTGCTGGACGCGCCGCCGGGCAGCCACCGCCCGTCCGGCGCCTTGTGGGAGTAGACGACGCCGAACGGGTCGTGGACGAGGTCGTCGGTGACGCCCTTCAGCACGAGGGTGGTGCCGAGGACGGAGTTCCAGGAGCCGGCGGTGAGGCGTCCGGTGCCGAGCTGGGCGGCGCACCCGTCGGTGGCGCCCGCGATCACCGGCGTGCCCTCCGGCAGCCCGGTCGCCGCGGCGGCGCCGGCGCCGACGGTGCCGAGCTGGGTGCCGGAACGTTCCAGCTCAGGGAGCAGACCGGCGGGGACGCCGAGCGCGTCGAGGACGTCCCGCGGCCAGGTCTCGGCGACGAGGTCGGCGCCGGTCTTGAGGGCGTTGCTGAGGTCGGCGGCGACCGGGTGCCCGGTGAGGCGCCGGTTCACGAAGTCGGCCTGGTGCGCGAGGCGCGCGCCGTCCGGCAGGTCCGGGACGTTCTCCAGCAGCCACAGCAGCTTGGGCAGCGCCCAGGCGGGCTGCATGCGCTGGTAGCCGAGTCTCCGCCACACCGCGCCGCCGGCCTCGTTGATCCGCTCGACGGCTCCGGCGGCGCGGGTGTCGTCGTACATCAGCGCCGGGGTCAGCGGCCGCCCGTCGCGGTCGGTCAGCAGGACGGTGCCGGACGTGCCGTCCACCGCGACGGCCTGCACCGCGCCCGCCGCGACGTCGCGGAGTGCTTCGCGGCAGGCCGCGCCGACGGCCGTCCACCACTGCTCGGGGTCCTGTTCGTGGCGGGGACCGTCGCGGCGGCCCGACAGCGGGGCCGTCCCGCTGCCCGCGACCTGCCCCGACGCGGTGACGGCCAGGGCTCGGACGCTCTGCGTCCCGAGGTCGACGCCGACCCAGACAGGTTCGGCGGTCACCGCTCACCCCCGCGCTCGCGCATCGCGGCGAGCGTGGGCCAGGCCGGCGCGGTGGCCTGGCGGATGTCCAGGAAGTCCTGGTAGGTCTGCGCGTAGTGCGCGGCCCGCCCGGGATCGGGTTCGTAGACCTCGCCCGGCCGGACGTACTGCCCGGCCGCTTCCCGCGCGTCCTTGGCGCGGCCGGTGGCGAGCAGCCCGACGATGAACGCGCCGCGCGCCCCCGCCTCGGCGTCGGCCGACCGGACGACGGGGACGCCCGTCACGTCGGCGAGCACTCCGAGCCAGAACGCGCTCGCCGAACCGCCTCCGCTGACCCGCAGCTCGGTCGGGCGCGTCCCGGCCGCCTCCAGGCAGTCCCGGACGACCAGGCTGAGCCCCTCCAGGACGGCGCGGGCGAGGTCGGCGCGCTCGTGCTCGACGGTCAGGCCGTGGAAGGCGCCGCGCGCCCGCGGGTCCAGGAACGGCGCGCGTTCCCCGGCGGGCGACAGGTACGGCAGGAACACCAGGCCGCCGGCGCCGGGCGGCGACTGCGCCGCCAGCGCGGACAGCGCGGACGGGTCGTCGCCGAGGCCGAGCGTCCGGCGGGCCCAGTCGACGACCTGGCCGCCCGCGAGCGTCGGGAACGCCCGCAGCCACCGGTCCGGCAGTCCCATCGCCACCGTGAACCCGGACGGCTCGCCGTCCAGGCGCGGCTCGTCCACGACCATCTCCGTGCACAGCGTCGTGCCGAGGATCGTGCAGGCCTGCCCGGTGCCGACCGCGCCCGCGCCGATCGCGGTGGACGCGATGTCGTAGGGCGCCAGGACGACCGGGGTCCCGGCGGCCAGGCCGAGCACGTCCGCCGCCTCCGGCGTGAGCGGGGCGGCCCGCTCGTCGTCGCCGAGCAGATCGGGCAGCAGCGGGCGGGCCCATTCCATCCCGTAGAGGCGGAGCAGGTCGCCGGAGTACGCGCGCTCGCGGACGTCCATGAACGGCGCCGACGCGTCCGAGGAGTCCGCCGCGACCCGCCCGGTGAGCCGCGCGAAGATCCAGCCGCCGCAGGTGAGGGACGCCGCGGACCGGGCGAGCCGGTCCGGGTCGTGCTCGCGCAGCCAGGTGAGGATCGCGTTGGGCAGCCCCGGGAACGGCAGCGACCCGTTCGCGGGGAACGCCTCGGCGATGACGCCGGAGCGCGCCCAGCCCTCGACGATCGCGGCGGCGCGGCCGTCGTTCCACAGGATCGCCGGACCGGCCGGCTCTCCGCCGGAGTCGACGAGCCAGCAGCCGTCGCCCTGCGCGGTGAGCGCGAGCAGGTCGACGCCCGCGCCCAGCGCGGTGACCTCGGCGGCGGCCTCGCGCACCGCGCCCGCCACCGCGTCCCAGACCTCGGCCATGTCCTGCTCGGCCCGGCCCGGCGCGGGCCGGGACACCGTGGTGGGACGGCGGACGACGGCCAGCTCCGTGCCGTCCTCGGCGTACCCGACCGCCTTGATCATCGTGGTGCCCGCGTCGACGCAGACGACCGCCATCGGCTCTCCCGTGAGGTGCGGAAACAGGGGGTCAGGCGCGGCCGTGCGTCCGCCGCGACCGGCGGGCGACCGAGTCCAGCGCCACGGCCAGCAGCAGCACCGCGCCGGTGACCATGAAACGGTAGGACGAGTCGAGGTTCAGCAGCGTCAGGCCGCTGGAGATCGACTGGATGACGACGATGCCGAGCAGCGCCGCGAACGCGTTGCCGCGCCCGCCGAACAGGCTCGTCCCGCCGATGACCGCCGCCGCGATCGCGTTGAGGTTCACGTCGCCGCCGCCGCTGCTCTGGTTCGACGCCGCGAGCCGGGCCGCCGCGAGGATCCCGCCGACCGCGGCGAGCGTCGTGCACACCACGAACGCCGAGGTGTAGACGGCCTTGACGTTGATGCCGGCGCGCCGGGCCGCCTCGACGTTCCCGCCGACCGCGTACACCGACTTGCCGTACTTCGTCCGGGACAGGACGTAGTGCGTCGCCAGCACCAGGCCGAGGAACAGCACGAACATCCAGCCGACGCCCCGGTCTCGGCTCAAGTACCAGACGGCGACCGCGAGGCCCGCCAGCAGGACGGCGCTGCGCAGCACGAGCGTCTGCTCGGTGGTGGCGGGCAGGCCGGCCCTGCGGCGCGCCGCAGCCCGCGCGTGGCCCGTCCAGTACAGCGCGCCGGCGCCCGCCGCGACCAGCGCGTACGCCAGCCACGGCGGGACGAAGTCGAGCTGCGCGAACGTCACCAGCCACGAGTCGAACGGCAGGTTGATGGAGCCCTTCGGGCCGAGGATCCACAGCTGGAGGCCGAGGAAGCCGAGCAGGCCGGCGAGGGTGATGACGAAGCTCGGCACGCCGAGCCGGTTGAACACCTGCGCGTAGAACCAGCCGATCAGGCAGCCCGCGGCGGCCGCCGCGACGAGCGCCACCACGGCGGGCATCCCGTGGTCGACGAACAGCACCGCGGTGATCGCCGCGCTGAGCCCGCTGACGGAGCCCACCGACAGGTCGATCTGCCCGACCAGCAGCATGAACACCACGCCGAGCGCGATCACCCCGACGGGCACGCACTCCATCGCCAGGTTCACCAGGTTCGCGCTGGACAGGAACACCGGGTTCAGGATCTGCATGACGGTCCAGATGACCACCAGGCCCGCGACGACCGGCCAAACGCCGAGGTCGCCGCCGCGCACCCGGTCCGCCATCCCGGCGAGGGTGGCGCGCAGGCCGCGGTCCTGCGGCTCCTCGGCCGGCGCCCGCTCCACCGGCGGCGCCGTGGTGAGGTCACTCATCGCCGTCCCCCTTCGTCATCGCGGTCGTCGGGACCTGCTCGTCCGCGGCGGGCTCGGCGTCCGCTCCGGCGCCGTCCTCGGGATCGGGTCCGCCGCCGGACGGGCGCGCGCGCCGGGAGCGGCGGCTGACCACGTTGTCGGTCGCGCCGGTGATCGCCGCGACCAGCTCCTCGGCGGACGTCGCCTCCGCGTCGAACACCCCGTTGTTGCGGCCGAGCCGCAGCACGGCGACGCGGTCCGCGACCGCCTTCACGTCCGCCATGTTGTGGCTGATCATGATGACGCCGAGGCCGCGCTCGCGGAGCCGCTCGATCAGGTTCAGCACCTCGGCGGTCTGCGCGACGCCGAGCGCGGCGGTCGGCTCGTCCAGGATGATGACCTTCGGGTCGCCGAGCAGCGACCGGGCGATCGCGACGGTCTGCCGCTGCCCGCCCGACAGCGCCGCGACCGGCGCCTCCACCGACGGGATCTTCGCCGACAGCTGGCGCAGCAGCTCCCGGGACCGGACCTCCATCGCGACCTCGTCCAGCCGCAGCGCGCGCAGCTCCCGGCCGAGGAACAGGTTCTCGATGACGTTCAGGTTCTCGCAGAGCGCGAGGTCCTGGAAGACGGTCGCGATGCCGAGCTGCTGCGCCGCCGCGGGGCTCGGCACCGCGACCTCCCGGGACTCGAACGTGATGGTCCCCGCGTCCGGCGGGTGCACCCCGGACAGGACCTTCACCAGCGTGGACTTCCCGGCGCCGTTGTCGCCGACGAGCGCGACGACCTCGCCCGCCGCGACGTCCAGGTCGACGCCGGTGAGCGCGGCGACCGCGCCGAAGGACTTGCTGATGCCGCGCAGCGACAGCAGCGCGCCGTCCTCGGCGGCGGCCGGGGCGGGGGCCGTGGGGGTGGGCGTGGGTGACATGACCGACCTTCGTGGATCGTTGCCCGGTACGGGCCGCTACTTGATGCCGAGCTGGGTGCAGCCCGCGGCGTACTCGGCGGTGCAGACCTGCGACGCCTTGAGCGCCCCGCCCGGTCCGAGCAGCACCGTGGCGATGTTGTCCTTCGTCACCACGGTCGGCGTGAACAGCTGCGACGGGGTGTTGAACAGCGTCGCGTTCGGCTTCGGCTCGTCGCCCTTGACCAGCTCGTACGCCGCCTCCGCGGCGGCCTCCGCGACGATCTTGATCGGCTTGGAGATGGTGTTGTACTGATCGCCGTTCACGATCCGCTGCGCGGCGGCGAGCTCGGCGTCGTTGCCGGTGACCGGCGGCACCGGCTTGCCGGCCGCCTTGAACGCGGCGACGCTCGCGCCGCCCGTGCCGTCGTTGGCCGCGACGACGCCCGCGATCTGGCCGCCGAACTTGCTGATCTGGCCGCTCACCCAGTCCTGCGCCTTGGCGGGCTCCCAGCCGGGGGTGTCGTACTCGGCGAGCAGCTTGAAGCCGGACGGGTCGACCGCGCTGTGGATGCCCTTCTTGATCAGGTTCGCCGCGGCGTCCGTCGGCGAGCCGTTGACCTCGAGGATCCCGCCCTTGGCCTTGGCCTGCTTCAGGTGGTCGACCAGCGACTGGCCGATCATCGCGCCGATCTTCTCGTTGTCGAAGGAGACGTAGAAGTCGGCCTTCGCGGCGGGGATCGGCCGGTCGTAGGCGATCACCGCGACCTTGCGGGACTGCGCCATCCGGACGATGGACGCGGCCGCCGCCGAGTCGACCGGGTCGATCACGATGGCCTTCACGCCCTGCGCCAGCACGGAGCTGGCCTGCTGCTGCTGCTTCGAGGCGTCCGCGCCAGCGTTCTGGTACAGCACCGAGCAGCCGCCGCACAGCTGCTTCATCTTCGCCTTGAACAACGGCGCGTCGTACAGCTCGTAGCGGGTCGAGGCGATGTCCGGCATGAGGAACGCGATCTTGGCGTTCTTCGCGTCGCCGCCGGTCGAGCCCGCGCTCTTGGACGAGCAGGCCGCGGCGGGGGCGAGCACGGCCAGGGCCGCGGCGGCCGCGGCGGCCGTCCGGAGGGAAAGCTTCGTCACTGAGGTCTCCTCGGTGCTGCGCCCGTGGGAAAGGGCGGCCGATCCAGCGCGGCGGCCGTCCGGGCCGGGTCCGACCGGCCGTCGCGGGGAGAACGTAACACCCAGAACGTTAGAAGTGTCAATACTGCGACGTTAACTAACATTCACCGACGTGATCCGGTGGCGAAGCGACCGCGGAACACCCCAGGTCACAACTCGATATCGACCGTGCGGACCCTCTAGGCGGCAGGGGGCGCCGTGGTGTTGGTTCTAACATCGCCCATCACAGGAAGGCGGGCGGGAGGAGCGCTCAGGCGCGCGCGGCGACCTCGTACTCGACCTTGTGCCGGTCGAGCTCGCGGAGCGCCGCGGCGGACGCCCCGTCGTCGGTGATGACGCGCTCGAACTCGCCCAGCGGCGCCACCCGGTGCAGCGCGGTGCGCCCCAGCTTCGTGTGGTCCACCAGCAGGACGTTGCGGACTGCGCTGCGCAGCATCGCCCGCTTCACCACCACGACCCGCTGCTCCTGGTGGCAGGCGTTGCCCGCGGACACCGCCGACGTCGACACGAAGCACAGGTCGACCTGCAGCGACTCGATCGCCTCGACGCACGAGACGCCCATGAACGAGTTGTGCAGCGGGTCGTAGTCGCCGCCGAGCGCGATCAGCCGGACGCCCTGCACGGGGGCGAGGAGGTTGAGGCAGTCGAGGAAGTTGGTGACGATCGTCAGCGGGCCGGCGTCCTTGATCCGGCGGGCCAGCGCGAGCGCGGTGGTGGAGTCGTCCAGCATGATCGCCATGCCGGGCTCGACCAGCTCCGCCGCGGCGGCGGCGATCGCCTCCTTCTCCTCGCGCATCGACTTGCCCCGGTAGGCGACGCTGCTCTCGAAGACGCCCGAGCGCTGCGCGGTGACCCCGCCCCGGTACTTGCGGACGATGCCCTGCCGCTCCAGCTCGTCGAGGTCGCGGTGGATGGTCATCAGGCTGACCCCGAACCGCTCCACCAGCTCGGCGGCGGTCGCCGAGCCCTGGGCGAGGACCGCCTCGGCGATCGCGTCCTGGCGTTGCGCGGGCCCCCGCCGCTGCCGGTTGGTCATGCCCCGCTCCTCCGTCCGGACGCCGCGAGCGCGGCGGGTCGAGGGGAAGTTAACATCCCTGATGTTAAGACCTCAACCGGCGCTGTCACTCCCCGCGGTGGCGGGCAGGCCGGCGTCGCGCCATGCCTTGAAGCCGCCGACCACGTCGGTGGCGCGGGTCAGGCCGAGGTCGTGCAGGGACGCCGCGGCGAGGCTCGAGGTGTAGCCCTCGGAGCAGAACACGATGACGCGCACGTCGTGCCCGGTGGCCTGCGGCAGGCGGGCGCCCGACTGCGGGTCGAACCGCCACTCCAGGACGTTCCGCTCGACTATCAGGGCGCCGGGGATCTCACCCTCGGCCGCCCGCTGCGCGGCCGGGCGGATGTCCACCAGCAGGGCGCCCGCGCCGGACTCGGCGTGCGCCGCGCGGGGGTCGAGCCGGTCGAGCCGCCCGCGGGCGGCGGCGAGGATCTCATCGATGCTGCGAGGCATGTCCCCCAGCATGGCATCAGATTCCCTACTGAGCGAATAGGAAATCCGGTGCTCGGCCGGAGGGGAGCCCATGATGCTCTCGTCCAGCTCAGCGTGGGCGCCGCTCGTCACGGCGAGATGGCAAGAGCGGGCGGCGGTGAGGTTCGTTACAGATTCGTTTCTTGTCAAATGAGGTAAGGAAGGACAGTTACCTGCACGACGCACATGTCAGAAGGGACGTTCCATGTGCGGCATCGCCGGATGGGTGGACTACGAACGCGACCTCACCAAGGAGCGGGCCACGGCGCTCGCGATGACCCGGACCATGGCCCGGCGCGGGCCCGACGACGAGGGCCTGTGGACGGGCCCGCACGCCGCGCTCGGCCACCGCCGCCTCGCCGTCATCGACATCGAGGGCGGCGTCCAGCCGATGACGGAGGGCCCCGCCACCCTCGTCTACAGCGGCGAGACCTACAACTTCCACGAACTCCGCCGCTACCTCGAAGCACACGGCCACCGCTTCCGGACCCGCAGCGACACCGAGGTCGTCCTGCGCTCCTACCTCGAATGGGGCGGGGACTTCGCCGGCCGCCTCAACGGCATGTACGCGTTCGCGCTGTGGGACGCGGGCCGCGAGGAGCTGCTCCTCGGCCGCGACCGCATGGGCATCAAGCCGCTCTTCTACGCTCCCACGGGGAACGGCGTCCTGTTCGGATCCGAGCCGAAGGCGATCCTCGCCAACCCGCACTTCACCGCCCGCGTCGGCGAGGAGGGCCTGCTGGAGGTCCTCACCAACGCCAAGACCCCCGGCCACGGCGTCTTCACGGGCATGCACGAGGTGATCCCCGGCCACACCGTCACCGTCTCCCGCGAGGGCACGTCCGACCGCCGGTACTGGGCGCTCACCGCGCGCGAGCACACCGACGACGTGCCGGCGACCGTCCGGCACGTCCGCGAGCTCCTCGACGACATCGTCGAGCGGCAGCTGATCTCCGACGTCCCGCTGTGCACGCTGCTGTCCGGCGGCCTGGACTCCAGCGCGCTGACCGCGCTCGCCGACCGGGCCCTCGGCCGCGACCACGTCCGCTCCTTCGCGGTCGACTTCGTGGACGAGACCGGCGGGTTCGTCCCCGACGACCTGCGCGAGACGGCCGACGGGCCGTACGTCCACGACGTCGCCGAGCACGTCGCCTGCGACCACTCCGACGTCGTCCTCGGCAACGACCAGCTCGCCTCCCCCGAGGCGATGCGCACCGTGCTGCGCGCCCGCGACCTGCCCGCGATGGGCGACATGGACAGCTCCCTGTACCTGCTGTTCGCCGAGATCCGCAAGCAGTCGACGGTCGCGCTGTCCGGCGAGTCCGCGGACGAGGTGTTCGGCGGCTACCGCTGGTTCCACGACCCCGGCGCGGTCGCCGCCGACGCGTTCCCGTGGACGTCCGCGGCGCTCGGCCAGGGCCTCGACCTGCTCGACCCGGACCTGCGCGCCAAGGCCGGCGCCTACCAGCGCGACCGCTACCACGAGGCGCTCACCGAGGTGCCGCACCTGCCAGACGCGTCCCCGCGCGAGCGCCGCATGCGGGAGATCTGCTACCTGCACCTCACCCGGATGGTCCGGCTGCTCCTCGACCGCAAGGACCGGATGAGCATGGCCGTCGGCCTGGAGGTGCGCGTCCCGTTCTGCGACCACCGGCTCGTCGAGTACGTGTTCAACACGCCGTGGTCGCACAAGACCTACGACGGCCGCGAGAAGAGCCTGCTGCGCGGCGCGGTCGCCGACGTGCTCCCCGACTCCGTCGTCCGGCGCCGCAAGAGCCCCTATCCCGCCACCCAGAACCCCGGTTACGAGCAGGCCGTCCGCGACCGGCTGCGCGCCGTCGCCGCCGACTCCTCCGCTCCCGTCCGCGACTTCCTCGACCCGGACGCGGTGCGCGCGGCGCTCGACCGGCCGCTCGGCAAGGCCAGCATCCAGCGCGACCGCGTGCCCATCGAGCGCGCCCTGGCGTTCGCCGACTGGCTCGACGAGTACCGCCCCGCCCTCGCCTGACCCGCCCGCCCGCGCGGGCCGGGGCGGCCGCGCCGTCCCGGCCCGCGCGGGCGGGGTTCACACCTCGACGACCCGCAGCGCCGCGTGGTTCCTGGTGTTCAGGTAGAGCTTCTCCTTCGTCCCGTCCTGCTCCAGTTCGAGGACGAGCCGGTAGCGGTACAGCCCGGGCCGCGCCGTGCTGCGGATCGCCCCGGCCCAGTAGTAGTAGATCGGCGTGTAGGGCGAGCGCATCAGGTCCGGCATCCCGTAGATCTTGAGCTCGGTCATGATCCGCTGCTCGGCGACGTCCTCCTCGTCGCCCCGCTCGGTGTCGAGGAACACCAGGTTGTTGATCTTCGGCATGGGCGGCCAGGTGCCGTCCGGCCGCTTGTGCATTTCGATCGGCCGGATGATCCAGTTGACCACCTGGCCCTGCTTGCAGATCGTCTCCAGGTGGTCGGTGCCCTGCCCGACGCCGCCGACGCTGTTGTCCATCATGAACAGCGCGTCGTCGAGCGAGCCGGTCTCGCAGGCCCGTTCCATGTTCACCAGCGTGACGACGTTCAGCTGGACGGAGTTGAGCTGGCCGCGGGTCTCGGTGGTCATCGGCGCTCCTTCCCTGCGGCCCCTGCGGCGGCCTGGCCGACCAGGGCCGGCGACGACACGGCGAACGGCTCGGTGACGGTGCCGAGCCGGAACTTCAGCCGGTACGGGACGGGCTCGGCGACGTGCCGCTTCACCGTCCCGGTCCAGTAGACGATGTCGGTGTCGGGGTACACCTTCCGTTCGGGCGTGCAGATCTTGTCGTCGATGACGATGCCGTCGATGGCGGCGTAGGTCTCGCACTCCAGCACGACGACGTTCCAGATCAGCGTGTCGCCGGAGCTGACGCGGGTGCGCAGGTCCGCGGTGCCGAACCCGGTGGACCCGGCGGTCTTGTTCGTGTCGTACAGGAAGAGGTTCCCCTCCAGTTCTCCGGTGGCGAGGGCGGCGACCGGGTCGACCACCGCGGTGATCGTCACGGGCCGGGACTCGGGCGGCTTGGCCTTGCTGGGCATCGGCTCTCCGTTTCGGGTCGGTCGGCGGGGCTCAGGGCATCGGCAGCACGCCGAGGCCCCCGCCGGTGAAGGCGTTGCGCTTGGGGTCGCTGGTGACCCTGATGGCGGAGTCGCAGGTGTAGTCGACCGGCTCCCAGGCCGGCTCGCCGTTGCGCCACACCAGCTCGTGCAGCTGGACGTGCATCGTGTACCGGTAGGTGCCCGGACGGGACGTGTCGACCGACGCGGCCCAGTACCAGCCGTCCGACACCATGTCCGGCGAGCCGTACTGCGCCGGGTACATGATCTTCTCTTCCACGGCGGGCCCGGTGATGTCGGTGATCACCGGGTTGGGGTGGTTGTAGGCCTGCCCCTCGCCGGTGACGACGTTGCCGGTGACGTCGAGGACCTTGCCGGTCGCGGGCGCGGGCGCCGACGCGGCGGCGCAGCCCCTCCAGCTCGGCGGCGGTGTCGACCGAGGGGTCGGCGGCCCGGTCGGCGACGCCGGCGATCTCCTCCAGCGCCTCCTGGTCGGTGGCCTCCGCGCGGTCGGAGTGGTAGCCGCGCGGCACGGTCGGCGGGATGGAGCCGAGGCTGGCCGGCAGCCAGTTCAGCACCTGCTCGGTGGCCTGCGAGCCGTCGGCCCAGTAGGTGCCGGGGCAGATGGTCACCAGGTCCGCGGTGCCCTGCCCGGTCGAGCCGAGGAACTTCATGTTGTCGAAGAAGTAGACGTTGCCGGTCAGCGTCCTGGACTGGAGCGCGTTGGCGATGTCGACGAGGACGATGATCCCTTGCTGCTGGGCCATGGCTGCCCCTTCCGGGTCGCGGGTCGGGTCACGCGCACATCAGCGCGGGCGTGTCGATGTGCAGGACGCTGTTGCGGCCCTCGTGCATCTGCACCTCGAGCCGGTACCGGTAGGGCACGCCGCGCACGAGATGGCCGGGGACGATCCCCTCCCAGACCTCGAGGTCCAGGTTCTCGCCGCCGCCCGCCTGCCCGCCCCGCGCCTCGGGCGCCGCGGCGGGCTCGGAGCCGCCGCCGGGCGGCAGGAAGGTGATGGCGGAGATCTCGGCGGTGGTCTGGACGTCCACCGCGACCGCGGTCCACTTCACGACCTGTCCCGGCACGACGATGGTGCACAGGTCGACGGTGCCCTGGCCGGGGCTGTCGAAGGAGCCGTCGTCCACCAGGGAGAGGTTGCCGTTGTGCAGGGTCCTGTCCGAGAGGGCCCCGACGGCGTCCACGAGGACGACGATGTTGACGTGCGGATTCACTGGCACTCCTGTTCTGGGCGGTGCGGTTTCCGGGCGGTGCGGTTTCCGGGCGGTGTGCTATCCGGGCGGTGCGGTTTTCCGGCGGTGCGGTCCGGGCCGGGTCCGCCCGTTGCCCGGCGTCACCCCCGGTCGCGGACCAGGGGGACCTTGCCGACGGCCGTCCGCTCGATCTCGGGGGACGAGCGGGGCACGAACGCGAGGTGGAAGCGGTAGCCGGTGCGCTCGACCGCCGCCTGGGTGGCCTCCCGGTCGTTGAACAGCGACAGGGAGCGGGGCAGCGCGCCGGCGAACACCCGCTGGACGCCGGACGGCCCGAGCACGGCGGACACCGCGTGCGCGAGGCCGTCGGCGTCGTCGACGGCGGCGAGCAGCGTGATGGTCTTGCCTTCGCGGTGGTTGACGAACTGCACGTCGTGGGCGGCCTCGTCCAGGTCGACGCCGGTGGCCGTGCGCAGGTCCTCCCGGACGGCGGCGTAGGCGAGCGCGGCCGAGTACTGGCTGTCGTTGATGTGCAGGACGTCGCCGGTGCGGCCGGCGAACTCGAACCGGCCGGTCTTCAGCCCGGGCCCGTCGAGGGCGGGCCGGCGGATCATCCGGTCGCCGAGCTTGAGCCGCAGCAGCGGCGCCTCGTGCGCGTGCAGCCGGGTGACGACCAGCTCGCCCTCCTCCCCCTCGGCGACGGCGCGGCCGTGCTCGTCGACGATCTCGACCAGGTGCAGGCCGGGGACGGCGGCCAGCCAGGGCGAGTCGTCGCGGAGCTGGAGCCCGATCGTCTCGGCCTGGGTGGCGGCGAAGTAGCTGAGGATGGCGACGTTGGGGTAGACGGCGCGCAGCTCGGCGCGCTTGCGGTGCGGCAGCACGCCGCTGCCGTACATCGCGACGCGGAAGCTCTCGCGCGCCTCCCGGCTCAGCCCGGCGCCGAGGTCGCCGAGGATCGCGATGCCCGCCGAGATCCCCATCATGGCCTTGGGGCCGGGGTAGGAGAACATGTGCTGCAGCACCGGCGCGGTGACGGGCCCGGCGCCGATGTAGTTCACGCCGGGGACCTGCTGCAGGACGCCGCCGACCATCGTCCCGCTGCTCCACATCTGGTAGTCGGCGAGGTTGGTGAACAGCCACCTGGGGTCGCCGCCGGGCAGGTGGTCGCGGAGCTGGTAGGCGCCCATGAAGGCGCCCGCGATCCGGTAGGTGTCGCGCAGCTCCCGCAGCGAGTAGACGATCTCCAGCGGCATCCCGTCGCTGGTGCCGCCGCTGGCGACCACCTCGAACCCGCCGTGCCCGAGCGGCACGACCATGCCGGGGCGGGCGCCCATGAACATGTCGCGCTGGACGGTCTTGTCCGACAGCGGCACCCGCTCCCACTCCTCGTAGGTGGTGGGCGCGCCGGTGACGCCGGAGGCGGCCAGCCGCTCGCGCCACAGCGGGTTGAGCAGCACCGTGTTGATCATCTGGCCGAGGCGGCGGAGCACCAGGGCGTCCTGGATCTCGTGCGGGGTCTCGCTGTAGGGGACGCCGCAGATCCGCTCGCACTCGCGCATCTTGCTCGCGAACGACGGCAGCGCGCGGACGTCGTCCACCGACCACGGCCGCATCTCCTCTTCAGGGATCAGCCGCGCGGCCAGCTCCGCGCCGTCTCCGGGTGATCGCCCGGGAGGGGCGAGGATCATTGAGGTCATAAGGTTCTCCTGTTCGTCGCGGTGGGGTGATGCGGGGGTTCGTGAGGGCGCGTCGCGGGGGCGGCAGGGGGCGTTGCGGGGGCGATTGCGGGGGGCGGGGACGGTTGCGGGGCGGTCAGGCGAGGTCGTCGCGGAGGAGGCGCTCTCCGGTGGTCCTGATCTCGGCGAGCAGCATCCGGAAGTGCTCGGGGGTCACCTGGTGGTTCATCAGGACGACGCGCAGGGCGGCGACGCCCCGGATGTTCACCTTGGAAATGAAGAACCGGCCGGCCAGCCTGACCTGTTTCCTGATCCGGAGCTGCAGGCGATGGACGCGGTCGTCATCGATTCCCTGCGGGCGGTAGCGGAAGCAGAGAATGTTCGCCTCCGGCTGGTGCAGGGTCTCGAAATCGGGGTCGTCGAGAAGGACGTGATAGGCCTCGTTCGCCGTCCGGCACAAATGCTCGATCTTCTCGGCGAACAATGCGCGCCCGTACATCGCCCAGAGGGTCCACAACGGCATGATCATCGGTCGTTTCGTACACTCGACGTTCTTGTCGCCGTTGTCGAACTCGCAGTGCGCGTCCGGTTCCTCGTCGGAGACGTAGCTGGCGACGCTGCGGTGGAAGGCGCCGGGGGCGTCCCGCGCGTCGCGGTAGAACAGCATCGTGCAGGGCGCGGGGACGAACATCAGCTTGTGCGCGTCCCAGGTCAGCGAGTCGGCCTTCTCGATGCCGCGCAGCCGGTGCCGCAGCGTGTCGGAGACCAGCAGGCTGGCGCCGTGCGCGCCGTCCACGTGCAGCCAGATGCCGCGCGCGGCGGCGACGCCGGCCAGCTCGTCGATCGGGTCGAAGGCGCCGAGCGCGGTGGTGCCGGCCGACGCCACCAGGCAGAACACCTCCAGGCCGCGGCGCTCGGCGGCGGCGAGCGCCGCGGGCACCCGGCGGGCGGCGATCCGGCCGCGCCGGTCCACCGGCAGCCGGACGATCCGGGACTCGCCGATGCCGAGGATGCCGGCCGCGCGGGTCACGCTGTAGTGCACGTCCTCGCCGACCGCGATCGCGGGGCGGCCGCGGCCCCGGTGCTCGCCGCGCGCCCAGATGCCGGGGCAGGTGCGGTTGCGGGCGGCCAGCAGCGCGGTGAGGTTGGCCAGCGAGCCGCCGGACGTGGTGACCATCGCGAACCGGCCGGGCTCCCAGCCGATGAAGCGGTTGAGCTCCTCGGCCATGATCCGCTCGGCCGTGATCGGCAACTGGCCGGCCTCGTAGTAGGTCGACGGCTGGTTGACGACCGAGCCGACGAAGTCGATCACGCCCGCGAGCGGGACGGTGCCGGAGAACTGCCGGCCCATGTAGCCGGGCGAGTGCACCTGGATCCCGGTGCGCAGGTAGAGGTCGACGATCGCGGCGAGCCGCTTGTCGTCGAAGTCGGCGATGCTCTCCCGCTCGGTGGTCATCAGCGCCCGCGCGGCCCGCGACAGCGCGCCGGGGTCCGACAGCTCCAATCCGCGCACCGAAAGGTCGGCCAGATGCGATTCCAGCCGGGCGGCGACCGCCTCGGAATTCCTCCGGAAGAGGGCCGGCTCGAATGCGGCGAACAGCGACTCCTTCGAGTCCGTCCAGTGCGGCAAGGTCGGCGGGCATTCTTCCGACACGTCGGTCACGTTGGCGCCCTCCATTTTCTGACCGGTTAAGAAACTCACCTGACAGGGGCGAGTGTAGGCAGAATTCGACATGCACAACAAGGGCATGTACTGCTAACCATGGGGACACCGCCGCCTTTGGGCGGACGACGCTTTGATCAATGCAGAATGCCTGCTTTGTCGTCTTTAAACGGCTCTTACCGAAAGGCGGGCGAGCCGCGCGGCCGCCCGCCGCGCGCCGTCCGCCGCCCGGTGGCCGCGCTCGGGATGGCGCGGTACTACCGTCGACGGCAGGGCGCCGCCTCGGCGCGGCGGCCCGGGTCCAGGGCGAAGGGGCGGATGTGGGCGATCACGGCGGTCTCGTGGCGGCGCTGCGGCGCGCCGGGGTCAGCGGGGTGGACGACTCGGCGCTGGCCCGGTCGATGTACGCCTCGGACGCCTCGCTGTACCGCGTCCCGCCCGCGGTCGTGGTGACGCCCCGCGACACCGCCGAGCTGCCCGCGGTGCTGGCGGTGTGCCGGGAGTTCACCGTGCCGCTGACGATGCGGGGCGCGGGCACGTCCATCGCGGGCAACGCCGTCGGCCCCGGCGTGGTCGTGGACGCGAGCCGGCACCTGAACCGGGTGCTGGAGATCGACCCGGACGCCGGGACGGCGCTGGTCGAACCCGGCATCGTGCAGGCCCGGCTGCACCAGGTCGCGGGCGCGCACGGGCTGCGGTTCGGGCCCGACCCGTCCACCCGGACCCGCGCCACCCTCGGCGGCATGATCGGCAACAACGCGTGCGGGTCGCGGGCGCTCGGCTACGGCCGCACCAGCGACAACGTGCTCGGCCTGGACGCGGTCGCCGGGACCGGGGAGCGGCTGCGGCTCGGCGACGTCCCCGGAGGCCCGGCGGGCAGCCTTCTCCTTGAGCGCCTGCGCGGGCTGGTGGGCGAGAACCTCGCACTGATCCGGACCGAGTTCGGGCGGTTCGGCCGGCAGGTGTCGGGCTACTCGCTGGAGCACCTGCTGCCGGAGAAGGGCTTCGACGTCGCGCGCGCGCTGGTCGGCAGCGAGGGGACCCTCGCCGTGACGCTCGCGGCGCGGCTGCGGATGGTCCGCGAGCCCGCCCGCCGGCTGCTCGTCGTGCTCGGGTACGGGTCGATGGCCGAGGCCGCCGACGCCGTCCCGGCGATCCTGCCGCACGGCCCGGTCGCCTGCGAGGGGCTCGACTCGCGGATCACGAACGTGGTGCGGGAGCGGCGCGGCCCGGACGCGGTGCCGCCGCTGCCCGAGGGCTCGGGCTGGCTGCTGGTGGAGCTGGCCGGCCCGGTGATCGGACCGCTGCGCGACACCGCCCGCAAGGTCGTCGCCGAGTCCGGAAGCGCCGGCTCGATGCTGGTCGAGGACATGGCGCTGGCGGACGCGCTGTGGCGGATCCGCGAGGACGGCTCGGGCCTGGTGGCGCGCACCCCGGACGGCCGGCAGGCGCACGCCGGCTGGGAGGACGCGGCCGTCCCGCCCGAGCGGCTCGGCTCGTACCTGCGCGAGTTCGAGGCGCTCCTCGACGGGTACGGCCTGTTCGGCGTCCCGTACGGGCATTTCGGCGACGGCTGCGTACACGTCCGCATCGACTTCCCGTTCGACCGTCCCGGCGGCACCGGCGTGTTCCGCGACTTCCTGAACGAGGCCGCGGCGCTCGCGGCGCGGCACGGCGGCACGATGTCCGGCGAGCACGGCGACGGGCGCGCGCGCGGCGAACTGCTGCCGCACATGTACTCCGCCGAGGCGCTCGACCTGTGCGCGCAGGTCAAGGATCTCTTCGATCCCGACGACCTGCTGAATCCGGGGATCATCGTCCGGCCCGCTCCGGTGGACGCCGACGTGCGGATGGCGGGCATCGCCCCGGTCACCCGCGCGCAACTCCCGACGCTCGGCCTCGCCTACCGGCACAACGGAGGCGACCTGTCACGGGCCGTGCACCGCTGCACCGGCGTCGGCAAGTGCCGTGCCGACAACACCGGGACCGGCGGCGTGATGTGCCCGTCGTACCTCGCCACCCGCGAGGAGAAGGACACCACGCGCGCGCGGGCCCGCGTCCTGCAGGACGTCGTCTCCGGGCATCTCGGTCCGGACGGCTGGAAGTCCGAGGCCGTACACGACGTCCTCGATCTCTGCCTGTCGTGCAAGGGCTGCGCGTCCGACTGCCCCACCGGCATCGACATGGCGTCCTACAAGGCCGAGGCACTCCACCAGCGCTACCGCCGCAGGATCCGGCCCCGCGCGCACTACGCGCTCGGCCTGCTGCCGCGCTGGACGCGGCTGGCCGCGAAGGCGCCCGCCGCCGTGACGGTGGTGAACGCCGCGATGCGGTCGCGGGCGCTGCGTCCGCTGGTCGCCTGGGCCGCGGGCATCGACCGCCGCTGCTCCCTGCCCGCCTTCGCGCCCGTCACGTTCCGCCGCCGGTTCGCCTCCCACCGCAGCCCGGAGGGCCGCAACGGCGAGGTCGTCCTGTTCGTCGACACCTTCACCGACGCCTTCTCCCCCGACGTCGCCGACGCGACCGTCAAGGTCCTCGAACACGCCGGCTACCGCGTGACCGTCACCGAGCGCCCGGTCTGCTGCGGCATCACATGGATCTCCACTGGCCAGCTCGACGGCGCCCGCGCCCAGCTCCGCCGCACCGTCCGGGCCCTCCTCCCGCCGGTGCGGCGCGGCGCGAAGGTCGTCGGCATGGAGCCGTCCTGCACCGGGGTGCTCCGCTCCGACGCCGAGGAGCTGCTGCGCGGCGTCGATGCGGCGGCGGCCCGCGAGGTCGCCGCCGCCACCCGCACCCTCGCCGAGCTGCTCGCCGAGACCCCGGACTGGACGCCGCCCGACCTGTCCGGCGTCACCGGGATCGCGCAGCCGCACTGCCACCACCACGCCGTCATGGGCTGGACGAAGGACGCCGCCCTGCTCGAGGACGCCGGCGCCGCGATCGCCCGGCTCGGCGACTGCTGCGGCCTCGCCGGGAACTTCGGCGTCGAGAAGGGCCACCACGACGTGTCCGTCGCGATCGCCGAGCACCGGCTGCTCCCGGCCGTCCGCGAGGCCGCCGAAGGCGACGTCGTCCTCGCCGACGGCTTCAGCTGCCGCACCCAGCTCGCCGACCTCGCGTCCAGGCGGGGCGAGCACCTGGCCCAGCTCCTGGCCCGCCACCTCCCGGAGTGACGTCAGCGGCGGGCGAGGGTCCGCGACAGGGTGAGGGCGGCGGTGTGGACGGCCGGCGCGACGGCGGCCAGGCGCATGCGGTTGGACCAGCCGGACACCGACAGCGCGCCGATCGCCTCGCCGTCCGGGCCGAGGACGGGGCTCGCCGCGCAGAGGATGCCGTTGCCGGACTCCTCCCGATCGTAGGCGACGCCCTCCTCGCGGATCTTCGCCAGCTCGCGGGTGAACAGGCCGGGCGCGACGACGGTGCGCTCGCCGACCTTGACCAGCCCCGCGTCCAGCACCCCCTGGACGACCTCCGGCGGTGAGAACGCCAGGATCGCCTTGCCGACGCCGGTGGCGTGCGCGGGCAGCCGCCCGCCGACCTGCGACGGCATCCTCGGCGCGTCGGACGCGCCGAGGATCTCCACGTACACGACCTCCGCGCCCTCCAGGACGGCGAGGTGGACGGTCTGCCGCGTCGCCTCCCGCAGGTCCGACATGTACGGCACGGCGGCGTCCCGCAGGACGCGCTGCCGGGGCACCCGCTGGCCGATCTCGAACAGCCTGAGGCCGAGCCGCACCCGCGTACCCTGCCGCTCCAGCAGCCCCGCCTCCACCAGGTCGAGGGCGATCCGGTGCGCCGTCGAGCGCGGCAGGCCGCTGCGGCGGGCCAGCTCCGCCGCGCCGAGCCCGTCGTCGTCCGCCCGGAAGGCGGTCAGCACCGCGACGGCGCGGCGCAGGAAGGTGTCGTCGGACGGCATGGCCTCACTGTAGAAGACGTGTCCCACCACGCGGGACGGCCGCGTTGCCCGGACGGCCCCCGGCGCGGAAGGCTCGTCGCAGAGACGACCGAAAGGAAACGGCCATGGACCCGGGTTCAGTGGAGAAGGCTTCGAGGGCCCTCCTCGACGCGTACGCCTCCGGCGTCCCGATCGCCCCGCTCACCGCGTCGCACCCCGGCATGACGGTGGACGACGCGTACGCGATCCAGCGCGCCCAGTCGGACGCGTGGACCGCCGCGGGCGCCCGGATCAAGGGCCACAAGGTGGGGCTGACGTCCGCCGCGATGCAGCGCCAGATGGGCGTGGACCAGCCGGACTTCGGCGTCCTGCTGGACTCGATGTTCCTGCCGGAGAGCAGCCCGATCGACACGGGCCGCTTCCTGCAGCCGCGGGTGGAGCCGGAGGTCGCGTTCGTGCTCGGCCGGCCGCTGTCCGGGCCCGGCGCGACGGCCGCCGACGCGGTCGCCGCGGTGGAGTACGTGCTGCCCGCGCTGGAGGTCATCGACTCGCGGATCGCCGACTGGAAGATCACGCTGCCGGACACCATCGCCGACAACGCCTCCAGCGGCGGCCTGGTGCTCGGCACCCGGCCCGTCCGGCTCGGCGACCTCGACCTCGCGCTGATGGGCTGCCTGCTGCACCGCGACGGGAACCTGATCGACACCGGCGCGGGCGGCGCGGTGCTGGGCTCGCCGATCAACGCGCTGGTGTGGCTGGCCAACGTGCTGGGCGAGCGCGGCATCGCGCTGGAGGCCGGGCACGTGGTGCTGCCCGGCTCGATCACCGCGGCCGTCCCGGTCGCGCCAGGAGAGACGCTCACGGCGACGTTCGCCGGGATCGGTTCCGTCACCGCACGGTTCGGAAAGGAGGAGCTCAAATGAGCGAAGCGACCCGGGGGGCGCGGGGGGTCGTCCCCCCTCGAGAAGGCGCGCGCAAGCTGACGGCCGCGATCGTCGGGCCCGGCAACATCGGCACCGACCTGCTGGTCAAGCTGACGCGCAGCGAGCTGATCGACGTCCACTCGATGGTCGGGGTGGTGCCCGACTCCGACGGCCTCGCCCGCGCCCGCAAGATGGGCGTGCCGGCGTCGGCGGAGGGCGTGGACTGGCTGCTGAAGCAGCCGACGCTGCCCGACCTCGTGTTCGAGGCGACGTCGGCGAAGGCGCACCTCGCCAACGCCCCGCGCTACGAGGAGGCGGGGATCACCGCGATCGACCTGACGCCCGCCGCCACCGGGCCGCTGGTGTGCCCGCCGGTGAACCTGGACACGCTGTCGGACGCGCCGAACCTCAACATGATCACCTGCGGCGGGCAGGCGACGATCCCGATCGTGCACGCGGTGTCGTCGGTCGTCCCGGTGCCGTACGCGGAGATCGTCGCGTCGATCGCCTCGCGGTCCGCCGGTCCCGGCACCCGCGCGAACATCGACGAGTTCACCGAGACCACGGCGCGCGCGATCGAGCAGGTCGGCGGCGCGACCCGGGGCAAGGCGATCATCATCCTGAACCCGGTCGACCCGCCGATGATCATGCGGGACACGGTGTTCTGCGCGATCCCGTCCGACGCCGACACCAAGGCGATCGCCGCGTCGATCGAGAAGATGGTCGCCGAGGTCGCCACGTACGTGCCCGGCTACACGCTGCGCGCCGAGCCGCAGTTCGACGAGCCCCGCGACATCTGGAACGGGATGGCCCGCGTCGCGGTGTTCCTGGAGGTCCGCGGGAACGGCGACTACCTGCCGCCGTGGGCCGGCAACCTCGACATCATGACCGCGGCCGCCGCCCGGGTGGGCGAGCAGCTCGCGCGCAGGAAGGCCACCTCATGACCGAGCAGACGGCGGAGAAGATCCGCATCACCGACTCGACGCTGCGGGACGGCAGCCACGCGATGGCGCACCGCTTCACCGAGGAGCAGGTCCGCGGCGTGGTGCACGCCCTGGACAGCGCCGGCGTCGAGGTCATCGAGGTGACGCACGGCGACGGCCTCGGCGGCTCGTCCTTCAACTACGGCTTCTCGCTGGAGGACGACGTCAAGCTCGTCGCCGCGGCCGTGGACGAGGCGACCCAGGCGAAGATCGCGGTGCTGCTGCTGCCGGGCCTCGGCACGGTGAACGACCTGCGGATGGCGCACGACGCGGGCGCGTCGGTGGCGCGGGTCGCGACGCACTGCACCGAGGCGGACGTGTCGCTGCAGCACTTCGCGGCGGCCCGCGAGCTCGGCATGGAGACCGTCGGGTTCCTGATGCTGTCGCACCGGGTCGGGCCGGAGGAGCTGGCGAAGCAGGCGCGGATCATGGTGGACGGCGGCGCGCAGTGCGTGTACGTCGTCGACTCGGCGGGCGCGCTGGTGCTCGGCGAGGCGCAGGAGCGGATCAGCGCGCTGGTCAAGGAGATCGGGCACGAGGCGCAGGTCGGCTTCCACGGCCACCAGAACCTCTCGCTCGGCGTCGCGAACTCGGTGCTGGCGCAGCAGAACGGCGCCCGGCAGATCGACGGGGCGCTGTGCGCGCTCGGCGCGGGCGCGGGCAACTCCCCGACCGAGGTGCTGGTCGCGACGTTCGAGCGGCTCGGCATCCCGACGGGCGTGGACGTGCAGGGCGCGATGGCCGCCGCCGACGACGTGGTGAAGCCGTTCCTGCACCGGCTGCCGTTCGCGGACCGCGGCGCGATCACGCAGGGCTACGCGGGCGTGTACTCCAGCTTCCTGCTGCACGCCGAGCGGGCGGCGGAGCGCTACGGCGTGCCGGCGCACGAGATCCTGCAGAAGGTCGGCGAGGCCGGCTACGTCGGCGGCCAGGAGGACATGATCATCGACGTGGCGCTGCAGCTCGCCGCCGAGCGCGACCGCGCGTCCTGACCCGGTCCCGCCGCCTCAGGCCCGGGAGCCCGCTCCGGCGAGCGGGCTCCCGTCCAGGTCGCCGAGGAGGGCGCGGGGGGCGTCGTAGACGGCCGCCGCGCCCGCCTCTTCCAGCTCGTCCCGGCTCCATCCGCCGGTGAGGACGCCCACACACGGCATCCCGGCGCGCGCGGCGGCCTCGACGTCCCAGCGGGTGTCGCCGACGAACACGGCCCGCGCGGCGGGCACCCCGGCGCGTTCCAGTGCCAGTTCGACCAGGTCGGGGGCCGGTTTGCTGGCTCCGACCTCCGATGACGAGGTGGCCTCGTCGATCGCGTCGTCGGCGTCGAGCGCGGCGCGCAGCGCCTTCAGCTCGGGGACGGCGGCGGAACTCGCGAGCACGACGCGGCCGCCGCGCCGGTGGCAGGCGCGCAGCAGGTCGGCCGCGCCGTCGAACGGCTTCAGCCGCGTCCAGTACTGCGCGTAGAGGGCGGTGTGCGCCGACCGGATCGCGTCGTCGGCGTCGCGGTCCCGGTCGCTCGGCAGCAGGTGGTCGAGCAGCTTGTCCGAGCCCATCCCGATGGCCCGGTGGACGTCCGCCATCGGGACCGTGTGGCCGTGCTGCAGGAACGCCTGCCACCACGTCGTGGCGTGCAGGTAGTTGGTGTCGACCAGCGTCCCGTCGACGTCGAAGAGCACCGCATCGATCATGCGGGGGCCCTACCCGCGCGGGAGCGGGAGAACCGGCGCCGGCCGCACCTTTGGGCGCGCGTGCGGCCGGCACCGGGGCTTCGGCGGCGGGCGTCCGAGACGCCGGACCAATCCGTTGACCGGAACTCTAGGCGCACTTTGGCGGTGCGACAATAGCTGTTGGCAGATCGCCAATAAGAGGGTTCCCGGTCCCGCGGCGCGACCGACCTGGGAGACCGCGGCGCGCGCCACCGCGCAAAGGCGACCGCCCCGCGGCCGGAGCCGCGGGGCGGTGACGGTACGGGAGGGCGCGTCAGTGCTCGTGCACGATGACGCCCCGGATGTTCTTGCCGTCGCGCAGGTCCTGGTAGCCCTCGTTGACCTGGTCGAGCGTGTACCGCTTGGTGACGAGCGCGTCGAGGTCGAGCTTGCCCTGGTCGTACAGGCGCAGCAGGCGCGGGATGTCGTACTGCGGGTTCGCCGACCCGAACAGCGACCCCTTGATCGTCTTCTCGAAGAGCGTGAGCACCGCGCCGGACACGTGGATCGTGAGCTTCTCCGGATGCGCGAGCCCCGTCACCACGAGCGTGCCGCCCTTGCCGAGGACGTTGAACGCGGCGCCGACGACCTCCTCGTCCACCACGCCGACCGTCACCAGCGCCTGGTCGGCGCCCTGGCCCCAGGTCAGCTCCATCACCTTGGCGAGCGCCTCGTCCGCGTCGGCGAACGCGTGCGTGGCGCCGAGTTCGAGGGCCTTGTCGCGCTTGAACGCGACGGGGTCGACCGCCACGACGTTCGCCGCGCCCGCGTGCCGGGCGCCCTGGACGGCGTTGATGCCGACGCCGCCGATGCCGAACACCACGGCGGTGTCGCCGGGCCGGACGCCGCCCGCGTACACCGCGCTCCCCCAGCCGGTCGGGACGCCGCAGCCGACCAGGACCGCCGTCTCCAGCGGCAGCCAGTCGTCGACCTTCACCACCGAGTGCTGCGAGATGGTCGCGTACTGGCTGAACGTGCCGATCATGCACATGGCGCCGAAGTCCTCGCCGCCGCCGTGGAAGCGGAACGTGCCGTCGGGCAGGTCGCCGTTCAGGATCGTCGCGCCCATGTCGCAGATGCTCTGCCGCCCGGTCGAGCAGTAGCGGCACGTCCCGCAGTTGGGGATGAAGCTGCACACGACGTGGTCGCCCGGCGCGACCTTGGTGACGCCGGTGCCGACCTCCTCGATGACGCCGGCGCCCTCGTGCCCGCCGACGATCGGGAACCGCGGCACCAGGTCCCCGTCGGTGAGGTGCAGGTCGGAGTGGCACAGGCCGGCCGCGACGTAGCGGATGAGGACCTCGCCGTCCTTCGGGCCGTCCAGGTCGAGCTCGGTGATCTCGAACGGCTTGCCGGGTCCCGCGAGTACTGCTGCCCTGGTCTTCACGCGCCTGACCTCCCGGTCCGTGAGTGAGGTACCTCACAACGTAACCCCGCGGGCGGCCCCCGGAAAGGGGCGGGCCGGGGCAGGACGGGCCCGCCCCGGCTCGGCGGCGCGGTCAGTAGCCGGGGCCGCTCAGCAACCCGCCGTCCACGAGGATCTCGGTGCCGGTGCAGTAGGCGGACTCGTCGGACGCGAGGTACACGGCGGCGCCCGCCACGTCGTCCGGCTCGCCCCAGCGCGGGATCGGCAGCGCCTTGAAGAACGCGTCGGCGTCGACCTCCACGCCCTGCGCGACCTCCGGGTCCAGGGCCAGCTCCGTCGCGATCCCGCCGGGATGGATCGAGTTCACCCGGATGCCGAACCTGCCGAGCTCCTGGGCGCCGGCCTTGGTGATGCCGCGCACGCCGAACTTGCTCGCCGCGTACGCCGACAGCCCCGCCGCCGCCGCGTAGCCCTCGATCGAGGACGTGTTGACGATCGAGCCGCCGCCCGCCGCCTTCATCGGCTCGACGACCGCCCGCATCCCGAGCCACGGGCCGACCAGGTTCACGTCGAGGACCTGCTGCAGCTGCTCGCGCGTCATGTCGGTCAGCAGCCGGTGCCGCAGGATCCCCGCGTTGTTGACCAGCACGTTCAGCGTCCCGAACCGGTCGACCGCGGTCGCGACCGCGCGCTCCCAGTCGTCCTCGCGCGTCACGTCCATCGGGACGAACACCGCGCCGGTGGCCGCCGAGACGGCCGCGCCGCGGTCCTCCAGCAGGTCGCCGAAGACCACCCGCGCGCCCTCCGCGGCGAACCGGCGCACGTGCGCCTCGCCGATCCCGCGCGCGCCGCCGGTGATCAGCGCGACCTTGCCGTCAAGCCTTGCCATCCTCGTCCCTCACTCCGGGTTCTCGATCCGCACCAGGCCCTCGGCGACCGCCCACTCGATGGACGCGCGCAGCGCCCCGCAGTGCCGGATGCGGGCGCCGGGCTCGCCGGCCGCCACCCGCGGGGCGATCTCCCCGCAGGCGGCGCCGGCCGCGGCCGTCCACTGCACGCTGGTGTGCGGCGGGCTCTTCTTCTCGACCAGGACGCGGGCCCCGCACGCCCGGCAGTCGACCGGCTGCATCCGCTAGGCCCGCATCGACTCGGGGATCACGGAGAACGACACGCCGTTCGCCACGTTCTCGGCGACCTCCTCGCGCCACGTCTCGACGGCGCGGGAGGTGTCGATCTCGAACTCGAACCGGTCGGTCATCTCCGGCGTGACGTCCTCGACGTCCACGTAGAACTGCCTGTACCAGCGGCGCAGCTGGTAGACGGGGCCGTCCTGGTCGCACAGCAGCGGGTTGTCGATCGCGGTCTTGTTCTTCCAGATCTCGACGTCCTGCATGAAGCCGAGGCCGACGCCCTCGGCGACCTGCGCGGCGGTCGCGTCCGCCTCCTCGGCCGACATGCCGGGGAACTTCTTCACGATCACGCCCCACTGGAGCATGAACGACGTCGGGCTGATCGGGTAGTGGCAGTTGATCAGGACGGTCTCGACCGTCATGTCCTCCGCCTTGTTCCACAGGTAGTCGATCATGTAGGAGGGGCCGTAGTAGGCCGCCTCGGACTTCTGGTCGATCTTCTGCGGCGGGCCCGGGACGAACCCGAGGTAGGCGTCGTCGCGGGACGTCCCGTCGAAGAACTGGGTGGCGACGTGGCCCTCGAAGACGTTCTTGAAGTACGTCGGCAGCGCGTAGTGGATGTAGAAGAAGTGCGCCATGTCCACGACGTTGTCGACGATCTCTCGGCAGTGCGAGCCGTCCACCCGGAGCGTGTTCCAGGTCCAGTTGCTCCACTCGTCGCTGAACGCGCCCTCGATCCGCGGGATCGTCACCTCGGGCGGCGGCGGGTTGCCCTGCGGGTCGTTCCAGACGAACAGCTGCTTGTTCTCCTCCAGCACCGGCCACGCGCGGGTCCGGGCGCCGCGCGGCGCGCGCTTGGCGTAGGGGATGCCCGCGCACTTGCCGTCGCCGCCCCACCGCCAGTCGTGGAACGGGCAGGCGATGGCGTCGCCCTTGACGGTGCCCTGCGTCAGGTCGCCGCCCATGTGGGGGCAGTAGCCGTTGAGGACGTTCAGCTTGCCGTTCTCGCCCTGGAACACGACGAGCTTGGTCCCGAACGCCTCGACGGCGTGCGGCTTGCCGTCGCGGAACGCGTCGGCCAGGCCGAGGCAGTGCCAGCCCCGGGCGAACCGCTCCGGGGGCGGGGCGGCCTCGATGACGCGGTGGTTCATGATGTGCCTCCTTGCGTGGCCGGCTCGTCGCCGGCGGCCCGGGCGGCCGCGGCGGTGGCGATGTGGGTGGCGGCGGCGTAGCCGAAGGTCATGGCGGGCCCGATCGTCGCGCCGGGGCCCGGGTAGGTCTCGCCGGTCACCGCCGACGAGCAGTTCCCCGTGGCGTACAGGCCCTCGATGGCGGACCCGTCGGCGCGCAGCACGCGCGCGTCGGCGTCGGTGACGAGCCCGCCCTTGGTGCCGATGTCGCCCGGGACGACCGGGACCGCGTAGAACGGGCCCTTCTCCAGCGGCGCGAGGTTCGGGTTCGGCAGCGTCGGGTCGCCGTAGTAGTTGTCGTAGGCGCTGTCGCCGCGGCCGAAGTCGGCGTCCTTGCCGGCCCGGGCGAACTCGTTGAACCTCTCGAAGGTCGCCTCGAGCCGCTCGGCCGGGACGCCGATCGCTGCGGCGAGCTCGGCGGGCGTGTCCCCCGTCTTGAGGAAGCCGCTCTCCCGCCACTTCTTCGGGAACGGCTGGCCGGGGAACAGCCCGACGAACACGTACCGGGCCTTGGCGCGCGCGTCGACGATCATCCACGAGTCCATCGCGGGCGCGCCGTGCTCGTACATCCGCTCGACGAACTCGTGGTACGGCAGCGACTCGCGCGCGTACCGCTCGCCGTTGCCGTCCACGATCACCATGGACGGGATGGCCCGGTCGGCGACCAGGAAGAACAGCCGGCCGTCCGGGGTGGGGACGGACGGCGCGCCCCACACCTTGTCCATCAGGTCGACGGCGGCGCCGAGCTTCAGCCCCGCCCGCAGGGTGTCGCCGGTCTGCCCTTCGGCGGCGTGCGTCCACTCCGTCTTCGTCGGGGACGGGAGGTACTGCTCGCGCAGCGCCTGGTCGTGGGAGAACCCGCCCGCCGCGAGGACGACGCCGCGCCGCGCCCGGACCGTCACGTCGCGGCCGCCGCGGCGGACCGTGACGCCGGCGACCCGCCCGTCCTCGACGACCAGCTCCTGGAACGGGCTGGACAGCCACAGCTCGCCGCCCGCCTCCGCGAGCGCCAGCCGCAGCCGGGCGATCAGCGCCTCGCCGAGCGACAGCAGCCGCCGCCCGGTCAGCAGGGCGCCGACCGCGCGGAGGCCGACGCGCATCGCCGTCCGCTTGCCCTTCCACGTCCGGGTGACCATGTTGAGCTTGCCGAAGTCGGCGGACGTCATCGTCAGCCCGTAGGTGGGCAGCCCGGCGCGGCGCATCCTCGCGAACTCGGGGCCGAGCTTGCGGCCGTCCACGATGCACGGCTCGACCGACCGGCCCTCCGGCTTCCCGCCCGGCGCCTCCGGGTAGTAGTCGGAGTAGCCCGGCGTGTACGCGAACCGCACCCAGCGGGTCCGGTCGTGCAGGAAGCGCAGCATCTCGGGGCCGCGGGTCAGGTACGCGTGCTTGCGCTCGTCCGGCACGCGGTCGCCGACCGTCGCGTCCATGTAGGCGCGGGCGTTCGCGAGGGTGTCGCGCTGCCCGGCCTGCTCCAGGTAGAGGTTGTTCGGGATCCAGACGGCGCCGCCGGATAGGGCCGTCGACCCGCCGTACCGGTCGGTCTTCTCCACGACGAGCGCGGTCAGGCCGTGCGCCCGGGCGGTGACCGCCGCGGCGAGCCCGCCCGCGCCGGAGCCGACCACGACGACGTCGTACTCGTGTTCTCGTTCCATGTTCCTTCTCCGGCTAGTGGAAGGCGCCGGCGGCGTAGTCGCCGCGGAAGTACAGCAGCGGGCCGTGGTCGCGCCGGTCGCGCAGCTCGCGGACGGCGCCCACCACGATCAGGTGGTCGCCGGCCTCGTGGACGTCCTCGATCGCACAGTCGATCGCGGCGAGCGCCCCGTCAAGGTGCGCGGTGCCGTGCGGCGAGGCCGTCCAGCCGACGCCGGCGAACTTGTCGGCGCCGCTCACCGCGAACGCCCGGCACACCTCCCGCTGGTCCTCGGCGAGGACGTTGACGGCGAAGCGGCCGGTCGCGGCGATCCGCGGCCAGCTCGTGGACGTGCGGGCCACGCAGAACATCACCAGCGGCGGGTCCAGCGACAGCGACGCGAACGACTGGCAGGCGAGGCCCGCCGGGCGCCCGTCGCCGTCCACGGACGTGACGACGGTGATGCCGGACGCGAACCGGCCGAGCACGTCCCGGAAGCGGGCCCCGGAATCCGGGCCGCTCATATCATCGTGTCCGTCACCTCGAGGCCCAGCGCGCCCATCCCGTAGAGGGTCAGCGCCCGCTCGGGGTCGTTGACGGCGTGGACGCGGCCGGCGTGCGCGTCGCGCCAGCCGCGCTGCACCGGGTGGCCCTCCTTGAGCGCGTGGCCGCCCGCGTTCTCGAACAGCAGGTCGACGGCCCGGATCGCGCGCGCGGTCGCCATGACCTGGTCGCGGCGGGTGCGCAGCCGCAGCTTCAGCGAGAACTCCTCCCCCGCCTCGGCCGCCGCCATCAGCTCGCGGATGTTGCGCTCCATCAGCGTCCACGCGGCGTCGATCTCGCCCGCGGCGGTGGCGATGCGGACCTGCGCGTGCGGGTCCTCGGCCACCTTCTGGCCGCCGTAGGAGACGCGGATGCGCTCGCGGGTCGCCTTCAGGTAGGCGTCCAGCGCGCCCTGCGCGATGCCCGCGATCGGCATGCTGATCGTCGTGGAGAACACCGCCGCGAACGGCAGCCGGTACAGCGGCGCCTTGTTGACCTCGTGGCCGGGGCAGGCGCACACGGAGGTGTCGGCGAAGCTCAGCGTCCGGTGCTCGGGCACGAACACGTCCTCGACGACGATGTCGTTGCTGCCGGTGCCGCGCAGCCCGATCGTGTGCCACACGTCGTCGATCCGGTAGTCGGCGCGGGGCAGCAGGAACGTCCGCATGTCGACCGGGGTGCCGTCGGGCCCCGGGACGAGCCCGCCGAGGAACACCCAGTCGGCGTGGTCGCAGCCGGACGAGAAGCTCCACCGGCCGCTCACCCGGAACCCGCCGTCCACCGGCGTGATCTTGCCGGTCGGCGCGTACGACGAGGAGATCCGCGTGTTCGGGTCGGCGCCCCACACCTCCTCCTGCGCCCGGACGGGGAACAGCCCGAGCTGCCAGGGGTGGACGCCGACGACCGAGGCGACCCAGCCGGTGGAGCCGCAGGCCGCGGAGATCTCCCGGACCGCGGTGTAGAAGGTCGCCGGGTGCGCCTCGTGGCCGCCGAACGCCTTCGGCTGCAGCAGCCGGAAGAACCCCGTCCCGGCCAGCTCCTTGATCGTGGACTCCGGGACCCGGCGCGCCTCCTCGGCCTCGCCGGCCCGTGCCGCGATCGCGGGCACGAGGTCGCGCACCGCCTCCAGAACCTGCTCGCTCATGCTCGCTCCTTGCTCGGACACTCGTCCCCCGGGCGCCGTTCCGGGTGATCCGGCTCACCCGGGAGTTGCGTGCACGCTAGGCATGGTGTTCCAATTAGAAATACCAACTTCCCGCTGAGTGGGAGACAAGCCGGGAGGAACCACCCCATGGCGGCACCCGCCGCGGCGTCCGCGCCGCCCCTGGAGTCCTCGATGCTCGCCCGCGCGGCCCGCATCCTGTACTCCTTCACGAGCACGAGCCCCGAGCTGTCGATGAGCGACGTGGTCCGGCGCACCGGCCTGCCCCGCTCGTCGGTGCACCGCATCCTCGACCAGCTCGTCCAGCTGCGCGCCCTGGAGCGGACCGGGTCGCGCTACCGGCTCGGCCTCGGCCTGCTCGAGCTCGGCGCGCTCGCCGTGCACCAGAACCGGCTGCGCGAGACGTCCCTCCCCCACCTGCGCCGGCTGCACGAGACCACCGGCATGCTGGTGCACCTCGCCGTGCTCGACGGGCCCGAGATCGTCTACCTGGAGAAGATCGGCGACGGGCCGGAGGGGCGCGTGCCGTCCCGGCTCGGCGGCCGGCAGCCCGCCTACTGCACCGGCGCCGGCAAGGCCCTGCTGGCGTTCGCCGGCGAGGACGAGCTCGCCGAGACGCTCGCCGCCGGGCTGCCCGCCCGCACCAAGTTCACGATCACCGACCCGGGCGCGCTCCGCCGCGAGCTGGCCTACATCCGCGACCACGGCGTCGCGTTCGACCGCGAGGAGGGGCACCGGGGCGTGTCCTGCGTCGCCGCGCCGCTGCGCGACGCGACCGGGCGCGGCGTCGCGGCGATCTCCGTCTGCGGCCCGCCGTCCCGGATGGACGCGCGCCGCGTCGTCCCGCCGCTGCTGACCACCGCCCGCGACGTGTGGCGCGCCCTCTTCACCGCCACCCCCCGCACCCGCACCCGCTGACGCGGCGCCCGGATCGGCCTCCCGCTCATCGGGAAAGCGCGGAGGCGCGCCCGGCAGGGGTTCCTACGGTGTGAGCCACCTCTCACCCCCCTTCCAGGAGGATCCCCATGCCTTCGATTCGTGGTGCGGGCGTCGCCGCGCTCGTCGCGGCGGGCGGCCTGCTCGTCTCCCCCGCCGCCGTCGCGGCGGCGCCCGTGCCGGCCGCCGCGCCCGCGGCCACCGCGGCGGCACAGGACGCGCTGCAGGGCACCGTCAACTTCCGCGACCTCGGCGGATACCGGACGGTCTCGCACGCGCGCGTGCGGCCCGGCCTGGTGTTCCGGACGGACGCGCTGAACCGCACGACGGACGCCGACCTCGGCGCGCTGGCCCGGCTCGGCGTCCGCGAGGTCGTGGACTTCCGCACGCCGGGCGAGGTCGCCGGCGACGGCGCGGACCGGCTGCCGCCCGGCCTCGCCGTCACGGCGCGCCCGATCTCCGACGGCGGCATGTACGCGGCCGTGAACGCGGCGATCGGGTCGAAGGACCCGGCGAAGCAGGAGGCGGTGCTCGGCGGCGGGCGCGGCGCGGAGATCATGCGCACGCTGTACCGGACGTTCGTCAGCGACGCCGGTTCGCGCGCGGCGTTCGGCCGCACGCTGCGCGACGCCGCCGACCGGCCGGGGACGCCGCTGGTCTTCCACTGCACCAGCGGCAAGGACCGGACCGGCTGGATGAGCTACCTGCTGCTGCGCGCGCTCGGCGTCCCGGACGCGACCGCGCGGTACGACTACCTGCTGTCGAACGAGTACCGGCGGGACGCCGACGCGGCCACGCGGGCGCAACTGAAGGCGGCCGGATACATGGAGGACCCCGACCTGCTGATCCCGATCCAGGAGGTCCGCGCCGACTACCTGGACTCGGCGCTCGACGAGGTGCGCCGCTCGTACGGCACGCTCGACCGCTACCTGCGCGTCGGCCTGGGCGTCGACGCCCGCACCCAGGCCCGCCTCCGCCACACCTCGACGGGGTCAGCCGGTGCTGAGGCCGCCGTCCACGGCGAATTCGGCGCCGGTGATGTAGGCGGACGCGTCCGAGGCGAGGAACAGGACGAGGCCCGCGACGTCCTCGGGGATCCCGGCGCGGCCGAGCGGGACGCGCGGCGCCTTGCCCGCCCCGCGCTCCACCCCGATGCTCGCGATCATCGGGGTGTCGATCACGCCGGGATGGACGGAGTTGACGCGGATCCCGTCCGCGCCGAGGTCGAGCGCGGCGGACAGGGTCAGGCCGCGCAGCCCGAACTTGCTCGCGCCGTAGGCGGAGTGCCCGCGGATGCCGCGCAGCCCGGCCGTCGAGGAGATGTTCACGATCGAGCCGCCGCCCCGCTCGCGCATCGCGGGCACCACGGCCTGGACACCGAGAAACGGGCCGACGAGGTTGATCCGCAGGATCTCCTCGAAGTTCTCGCGGGTCTCCTCGGCGACCGGGGCGGTGCGCCAGATCGCGGCGTTGTTGACCAGCACGTCGACGCCGCCGAACTCCTCGCGGGCGACGGCGACCACCCGCTCCCAGTCACCGGCCGAGGCCACGTCGTGGCGGACGAACCGGGCGGCGTCCCCGATGGACCCCGCCACGGCCGCGCCCTCGGCCTCCCGGACGTCGGTGAGCACGACCCGGGCGCCGGCGTCGGCGAACATCCGCGCCTCGGCCTCGCCCTGCCCGCGCGCGGCGCCCGTGACGACCGCGACCTTCCCATCGAGCCTCATGCCCGGGCCTTGCCGGCGCCCCGGAAGTGCGGGATGACGGTCTCGCCCCACTGCCGGATCGTCTCCATGCACACGTCCTGCGGGACGGTGCCCATCTGGATCAGGCACATGATCTCGTCCACGCCGATGTCGGCGAGCCGCTGGACGTACTCGATCGCGTACTCGGCGGTGCCGTAGGCGTGCTCGGCGTTGAAGGTGCCGGTGTCCTGCGGGCGGGCCGGGATGTTGGCCTCGTTGAGCTTGGCGACGAGGGCCTCCTTGTCGCGGGCGAGCGCGGCGATGTTGTCGTCGTCCTCGGTGTCCTCGGCGGGGGCGGGGCCGTGGCCGTACCAGTGCGCGATGGACTCGGCGAAGAACCGCTGGCCGCGCGCGCCGATCCGGAGGGCGCGGTCGCCGTCGTCCAGCACGATCGTCGGGCAGAGCGCCACGAACTTGTCGGTCGTGTCGGTGGTGACGAGCCGCTCCGGGGTGCGCGTGCGGACGGTGTCCCAGTAGAGGTCGTACATCTCCTTGACCTCCTCGGGGCCGGCGAAGCCCATCACCAGGGCGCCGACGCCGAGCGCGGCGGCGAGCTTGACGGTGTCGCGCTTGGAGCAGGCCATGTAGAGCGGCGGGTGCGGGCTCTGCACGGGACGCGGAAGGATCTTCGCGGGACCGACGTCGAGCAGGTCGGTGTGCCAGTCGACCTCGTCCTTGCGCCAGGCGTTGGCGAGGAACCGCAGCGACTCCTCCATCTGCGGGTACGTCTCGGACGGCTCGACGCCGTACATGCCCATCTCCATGCGGGTGGAGCCGCGGCCGCCGCCGACGTCGAGACGGCCGCCCGACAGCGCGTCCAGCATGCCGACCCGCTCGGCCACCCGGACCGGGTGGTTGTAGTTGAACGGCATGCAGATCACGCCGTGCCCGATGCGGATCCGGGACGTCCGGGCGGCGACCCAGCTGAGGAAGATCTCGGACGCGGTCATGTGGGCGTAGCGCTCGAGCCCGTGGTGCTCGACGGCCCAGACGCGGTCGAAGCCCATCTCCTCCCCGTAGACGGCCTGCTCGACGCTGTCGAGCAGGAGCCGACGCTCGCGCTCCGGCGTCGGCTTCGCCAGCTGGGCCTCGAAGATCATCGAGAACTGCATCGGGGGGCACCTCCAGTATTTCGGTTCGGAATATTCCTAACAGATATATGCCGGGACCGCCACATGACCGTCCGGCATGCCGCGGCGGCTAGGCTGGCCGGGTGAGCGACACGGCGACGAGCGGCAGCGCACCCCGGAACGGCACGGCGGAGGACAGGGCGGCACAGGACGGGATCCCGAACCTGCCGCCGACCAGCTGGGCCGTGCTCGGGCTGCTGTCCTTCGGCGAGGAGCTCTCCGGCTACGACCTGAAGAAGTGGGCCGACTGGAGCCTCAAGTTCTTCTACTGGAGCCCCTCCTACAGCCAGATCTACGGCGAGCTGAAGCGGCTGGAGAAGATCGGGTACGCCACGTCCCGCGTCGAGCTGACCGAGAGCACCCGTGGCAAGCGCGTCTACACCATCACCGAGGAGGGCATGGCCGCGGTGTCGCGCTGGGCGCGCGAGGCGCCCGTCGAGCCGCCCGTCCTCAAGCACGGGGTCATGCTCCGCACCTGGCTCGGCCACCTGATGGAACCGGCCCGGCTCCGCGAGATCCTCGAGCAGCACGGCGAGTACGCCGAGAAGATGAGCCGGCGGGCGCAGGCCGACGCCGACGGCGCCGCCGAGGTGGCCGAGTGGGCCTACCCGGAGCTGGTGCTGCGCTGGTCCCAGCGCTACTACGAGGCCGAGCGCGAACTGACCCGCACGATGCTCGCCGACCTGGACGAGCTCGCCGCCGGATCCGCGAAGGGCCGGCCGCTCAGCTCGTGAGCGCATGGCCGAAGCCGCCGCGGAAGAACAGCAGCGGCCGCTCGGCCCGCCCGGCGGCCAGGTCGCGGACCCGCCCGACCACGATGGAGTGGTCGCCGCCCGGCAGCTCCCGCTCGATGTCGGCCTCGATCCACGCCAGCGCGCCGTCCAGCAGCGGCGAACCGCCCGGCCCCGGCGTCCAGGGCACGCCGGCGAACTTGTCCCGGCCCGCCATCGCCCGGCACACCTCGCCCTGATCCGCGGCCAGGACGTTCACCGCGAACCGGCCCGCGGCGCGCACCCGCGGCCAGGTCGTGGACGCGGCGCCGGGGCAGAAGCACACCAGGGGCGGGTCCAGCGACAGCGACGAGAACGACTGGCACGCCATGCCGACCGGCTCGTCGCCGTCCATCGCCGTGACGACCACGACGCCCGTGCAGAACGTGCCGAGGACCCGGCGCATCCGCTCCCCGCTGACCGGCTCCACCGTCTCCTCCATCGTCGCGTGCGCCGCCATGCGTCCTCCCGATGCATCGAATCGATATATTTCTAATAGAAACATTCCGATTAGAAGCATCCCTGTGGTTCCATGTCAAGGCGCCCGGCTCCCCCGTCCGGCCCGAAGGAGCGACGATGCCAGCCGACCTGACCCCCGCCACGATCCCCGCGCTCGTCCGGCACGCGGCCCGCGTCCACGGCGACCGCGAGGCGCTGGTGACCGAGACCGCGCACGGCCCGGTCCGCCGGACGTTCGCGCAGCTCGGAGCCGACGTCGAGGCGGCGGCGCGGGCGGCGGCCGGGGCCGGTGTCCGGCCCGGCGACCGGGTGGCGATCTGGGCGCCGAACAGCGCGGAGTGGGTCGTCGCGGCGCTCGGGCTGGTGAGCGCGGGCGCGGTGCTCGTGCCGCTGAACACCCGCTACCGGGCCGCCGAGGCGGCCGACATCCTGCGCCGCAGCCGCGCCACCGCGCTGTTCACCGTGCGCGGGTTCCTCGGCACCGACTATCCGGCGATGCTGGCCGCCTCGGGCGCCGACCTGCCCGGCCTCCGGCTGACCGTCCTGCTGGAAGGAGAGCCCGACGGCACCGCCGTGAGCTGGGCCGATCACCTCGCGGGCGGTGCATCCGTGAGCGCGGAGGAAGCGCGGAAGCGGGCGGAGGCGGTGCGCGCCGAGGACGTGTGCGACATCGTCTTCACCTCCGGCACCACCGGGCGTCCCAAGGGCGCCATGTCGACGCACGGCCAGACGCTCCGCGTCTTCCAGGCCTGGAGCGAGGTCGCCACGCTGAGGCCGGGCGACCGGTACCTGCTGATCAACCCGTTCTTCCACACGTTCGGCTACAAGGCGGGCGTGCTCGCCTGCCTGTTGAACGGCGCGACGATGCTGCCGGAGGCGGTGTTCGACGCGGAGCGCGCCGCGCGGCGGCTCGCCGACGAGCGGGTCACCGTGCTGATGGGCCCGCCGACGATCTTCTCGTCGCTGCTCGCGCTGCCCGCCCGGCCGCCGCACGCGCTGCGGCTCGCGGGGACGGGCGCGGCCGACGTGCCGGTCGACCTCGTCCGCCGGATCCGCGCCGAGCTCGGCGTGCCGGACGTGTTCACGGCCTACGGGCTGAGCGAGGCATGCGGCGTCGCGTCGGTCTGCCCGGTGGACGCCGACGCCGAGACCGTCGCGCGCACCACCGGCCCGGCCCTGCCGGGCACCGAGATCCGGATCGCCGCGGCCGACGGGCGGCCGCTGCCGCCCGGCGAGACCGGCGAGATCCTCGTGCGCGGCTACAACGTGATGAAGGGCTACCTGGACGACCCGGACGCCACCGCGCAGGCCATCGACGCGGACGGCTGGCTGCGCACGGGCGACTGCGGCCGCCTCGACGAGCGCGGCTACCTGACCGTCACCGGCCGGATCAAGGACATGTTCGTGGTCGGCGGGTTCAACGCCTACCCGGCGGAGATCGAGGGCGTCCTCGTCCGGCATCCGGCGATCGCGGACGCGGCGGTCATCGGGGTGCCGGACGCGCGGCTCGGCGAGGTCGGCGCCGCGTTCCTGGTCCCGGCCGAGGGCGGCACGGGGATCGACGACGCGGAGCTGACCGGGTGGCTGCGCGAGCGCCTCGCCAACTTCAAGGTGCCCCGGCACTTCCACGTCGTGGACGAGCTGCCCCGCAACGCGAGCGGGAAGGTCGTCAAGGGCGAGCTGCGGGAGCGCGCGTGATCAGCCCGAGGCCCGGGTGGGCGTGCCCGCGGGCGGGACGGCCCGCCCGGACGCGAGCAGCTCGTCCAGGTCGGCGAGCATCTGGTCGGCCAGGTCGCGTTCGGCCGCGTAGTAGCGGGTCGCCCAGCGCGCCACCAGTTCGGGGTAGGCCCACCCGGACACGGACGCCGCGTACGAGCGGGAGTACTCCGCCTCCTCCAGCAGCCGCTGGGCGTCGTCGCGGTGCTCGGTCACGATCTGGCGGAGCCGCTCGGGCGTGGCGAGGTGGCCGAGCCACACGCGCAGGGCCGTGCCGTGCTTGAGGACGGGCGGTTCGACCGGGGCCCGCTCGACCCAGCCGGTGAGCGCGTCGCGGCCGGCGGGGGTGATGGTGTAGACGCGCCGGGACCGGCCGTCGGCGGCGGTGCCGAGGTGCGATTCGGCGTAGCCGACGCGTTCCAGCCGCTTGAGCTCGGTGTAGATCTGGCTCATCGCGGGGCTCCAGTAGAAGAACCGCAGGATGTGCTCGGCCCACTGGCGGATCTCGTAGCCGGTCAGCCCCTCGCCGAAGGAGAGGACGCCGAGCACGGCCCACGCCGTGGCGGGGAGCCGTTCGCCGGGCGGTTCGGAGCCGGGCGGTTCGGAGGGGCGCGCCATGGCGACCAGCCTAGCCACCTGCCGGGGTCTGACGCGTCACACCCCGACAGAGATGTTCCAATTTGGAATACGCTGCAGAAGAAAGCGCACGTCAGAGCGAGGAGATGGACATGTCCGGACTGCAGGACAAGGTAGTGATCGTGACGGGCGGGGCCCGGGGCCTGGGCGCCGCGGCCGCCGCGCGGATGGCCCGGGACGGCGCGAAGATCGTCGTCACGGACCTGCTGGAGGAGCCGGGCACCAAGACCGCGGCCGAGGTCGGCGGGCTGTTCGTCCGGCACGACGTCACCGACCGGGAGGGCTGGCGCGCCGTCACCGAGGCGGCGCTCGGCGCCTACGGCCGGATCGACGGGCTGGTCAACAACGCCGGCATCGCGTCCAACTCGCTGATCGAGAACGAGTCGCCGGAGTACTTCGAGAAGGTGCTGAAGATCAACCTCTTCGGGGTGTTCCTCGGCCTGCAGGCCGTGATCGAGCCGATGAAGGCGGCGGGCGGCGGCTCCATCGTCAACATCTCCTCCGCGGCCGGGCTGACCGCGCTGCCGCTGACGTCCGGGTACGGCGCGTCCAAGTGGGGCGTCCGCGGCCTCACCAAGATCGCCGCGACGGAGCTGGGCCGGCACCGGATCCGGGTCAACTCCGTACACCCCGGCATGACCTACACGCCGATGACCGCCGAGCACGCCACCCAGGGCGAGGGGGGCTTCCCGCTCGCCGCGCTCGGCCGGGTGGGCGTGCCGGAGGAGATCGGCGAGGCGGTGTCCTTCCTCATCTCGGACGCGGCGGCCTACGTGACCGGCGCCGAGCTGGCCGTGGACGGCGGCTGGACGGCCGGCGAGGTCGTCATGATGGCGCAGGCGGCCGGCTGACCATGCCGCTCGGCCCCCGCGCGCAGAAGATCGCCGCCGCGATGACGGCGGGTTTCCCCCCGATCGGCGCCGAGGTCACCGACGCGGCGCAGGCGCGGCGGCTGCTGGCCGCCGCGCCCGGCCCCGGCCTCGAACCGATCCCCGTCGCCCGCACCGAGGACCGCACCCTGCGCCTCGAGCAGGGCGACCTGCCGGTCCGGATCTACTGGCCGGACGGCGCCGCCCCGCACCCGGTCACGGTGTTCTTCCACGGCGGCGGCTTCACCCTCTGCGGGCTCGACAGCCACGACCGCTTCTGCCGGATCCTCGCGTCCGGCGCCGGGACGATCGTGGTCTCGGTCGACTACCGGCTGGCGCCCGAGCACCCGTTCCCCGCCGCCGTCGAGGACGCGCGGGCCGCCGTCGCCTGGGCGCACGCGAACGCGGCGGCGCTGGGCGGCGATCCCGAGCGTCTCGCGGTCGCCGGGGACAGCGCGGGCGGCAACCTCGCGGCGGTCGCGTGCCTCGCCGCGCGCGACGGGGCGGGCCCGCCGATCGCGTTCCAGGCGCTGGTCTACCCCGTCACCGACGCCGGGCAGGACACCCCGTCCTACCGCGAGCACGGCGAGGGCAAGTTCCTCACCGCGACGCACATGCGCTGGTACTGGGAGCAGTACCTGGACGACCCGTCCGACGCGGACCACCCGTACGCCTCCCCGCTGCGGGCGCCGGACCTGTCCGGCCTGCCCCCGGCCTTCGTGCTCACCGCCGAGTGCGATCCCCTGCGGGACGAGGGGGAGGCGTACGCGGCGCGGCTCGCCGAGGCCGGCGTGCCGGTGGAGGCCCACCGGATCGAGGGCGCCTTCCATGGGTTCTTCGGTCTCGACCATGTGCTCCCGGCGGCCGTCGAAGCCCGGCGGCTGACCACCGGCGCGCTGCGCGCCGCGCTCGGCACCGGCGCGTCCGCGCCGGCCTAGCACTGCGCCCGCGCCCTCGGGAGACCCCGCACCCCCACCACTCGCGCCTTCGCCGCGACAACGATCTACTACGCGATTTGTAGTAGATTGGAGCGAAGCGTACGTGATCGAGGCTTGGGGCTGCCGTGACGGGGGCGAGCGTGACGGGCCCGTGCGCCGCCCGCCCCCGACCGGCCGTCAAGGCGGTGTCAGCCGTGACCGCGGTGTCAGCCGTGCCGGTCCGGGGCGTCGCGCAGGGTCGCGAAGATGTCGTCGAGCAGGGGGCGCGCGGGCGTCCTGCCGTGCTCGACGTACCACTCGTGGCCGAGGGCCCACCGGAACACCGGCCGGGGCAGCCTGAGCAGCACCGCCAGCGTCCGGACGCCCGTGTCCGCGCCCGCCTGCGTGGCGTGGGCCGCCATCGCGGCGCGCTTCTGACGGGCGAAGCGCCGCACGTCCACCCGGTGGGTGAGCGCCTCGGGTGCGCTGTAGGCGGCGGCGAACCGGGACGGCGCGAAGTCCGACGGGATGCCCGGCAGCCGGGCGATCAGCGCGAGCGCGCGGCGCAGCAGCCGCCGGTCCACCGTGGCCTCCAGCACGACGCGGGTGCCGGCGAGTCCGGCCGCGCGGGTGCCGACGCGGTGCACCTGCACGTGGTCGGGGTGCCCGTACCCGCCCGCCGGGTCGTAGACGGTCAGGACGTCCGCGCCCTCCTCGTCCAGGATCGCGGCCAGCCGCGCGGCCGCCTCTTCCACTTCGGCGTCCGCGAAGGAGCCCGGCGCGCCCGACGGGTCGGACGCCATGCCGGAGTCGGCGTAGCCGAGCCATTCGACGCGGGCGCAGCCCAGCTCGCGGGCGGAGTCGCGGAGTTCGGCGAGGCGCCGCTCGCCGAGCCGCCCGTCCTCCCGGTCGGCGGACGCCGCGAGGCCCGCCTCCCCCAGCGTCGCCATGACGAGGACGACCCGGTGGCCGTCCGCGGCGGCGCGGGCGAGGGTCCCGGCGGTCAGCAGCGCCTCGTCGTCGGGATGGGCGTGGAAGGACACCAGCGTGTACGGCACCGGTCAAGTGTGCCGGAGCGGGCCGCCCGCCCGGCGCCGGGAGCCCGGCGATGAGGATCGCGCACCTGACGGACTACTACCTCCCGCGGCTCGGCGGGGTGGAGATGCACGTCCACGACCTGGCGACCCGGCAGCAGGAGGCGGGGCACGACGTCACCGTGATCACCTCGTCGGCGCGGCCCGCCGGGCTGCGGCGCCCGGCCCCGGACGGCCGCACCGGCCGCGACGGGCCGCGGGTGCTGCGGCCCACCGAGCGGATGGCGTTCCCGACGACGCTGAACCCCGGCGGGATCGTGGCGGGCCGGCGGCTGGCGCGGGACGGCAAGTACGACGTCGTCCACGTGCACGCGGGGCCGTTCACGCCGCTGGCCGTGGCGGGCGCCACGCTGGCCGCCGAGATCCCGACCGTGGTGACGGTGCATTCGCTGATCTCCTACATGGAGCCGGCGTTCCGGGTGCTGGACGCGGCGACGGGCTGGTCCGCACTGCCCGCGGTGTGGACGGCCGTCAGCGACACCGCGGCCGAGCCGGTGCGCCGCCTGGTCGCCCCCGCGCCGGTGTTCGTGCTGCCCAACGGCATCGACGCGGAGGCCTGGCGGGTCGACCCGCTCCCCCGCACGCCGGGCGAGGTGCTGGTCGTCGCCGTCATGCGGCTCGCGCCGCGCAAGCGTCCGCACCACCTGCTGCGGATCCTGCGGCGGGCGCGCGCCGCGCTGGGCCCGTCCGCCGGGCTGCGCGCGGTGATCGTCGGAGACGGGCCGGAGCGCCGCTCCATCGACCGTTACCTGCGCCGACACGCCATGACCGGCTGGGTCGACCTGCCGGGCCGGCTGGAACGCGAGCAGATCCGCGCGCTGTTCCAGCGGGCCGACCTGTTCGTCGCGCCGGCGGTGCTGGAGTCGTTCGGCATCGCCGCGCTCGAGGCGCGGTGCGCGGGCCTGCCGGTGATCGCCCGGACCGAGGGCGGCATCGGCGAGTTCGTCACCGACGGCCAGGACGGCCTCCTGGCCGCGAGCGACGGCGCGATGGCGGAGGCGATCGTGCGGCTGGCGTCCGACGGGGCGCTGCGGGCCCGGATGACCGCCCGCGCCCGCGCCGTGCAACCGCCCGTGACCTGGCCCGGCGTGCTGCGCCGGACCGAGGACCTGTACGGTCTGGCCGTCGAACGGCTGGACAGGGCGCCCGGCGGGCGGCCCGAGGGAAGGGTGGGCTGAGCCGTCCGCGCGTCGCTCCCGCGCCCCGAGGCGCGCATGACCGGCCGCCGGGCCACCGGACGGCCGCGCCGCAGGCGGCCGTGGCTGATCGGCGAGCTGCTGATCGTCCTGGCGCTGCTGAAGGTGTACGACTACGTGCGCTCGCTCGCCGCCGCACGGCACGGTGCGGCGCTCGCGCACGGGCGGGACGTCCTCGCCGTGGAACGCGATCTGCATCTGGACGTCGAGCACGCGCTGAACAGGTGGCTGACCGGGCATCACGCCACGGCGTGGGCGGCGGTGGAGTGGTACCAGCGCGCGCACATCGGCGTCACGCTGTCCGCCCTGGCCTGGTGCTACATCGCGGGGCCGGACCTCTACCGGCCCGCGCGCAACGCGCTCGTGCTGACGAACCTCGCCGGGATGACGGTCTTCTTCGTCCTGCCGGTGATGCCGCCGCGGCTGCTGCCGGGCGCGGGGTTCGCCGACTCGGTGGCGCTCGCCGGGTTCGGGACGACGCACGGCGGCCCGGTGCCCGCCGACCAGTACGCGGCGATGCCGTCGCTGCACCTGGCGTGGGCGACGTGGGTGGTGGCGGTGGTCGTGGCGCTTCTGCGCCGCCATCGGGCGCGCTGGCTCGCCGCGCTGTATCCCGCGACGACCGCGTTCGTCGTCATGGCGACCGCCAACCACTACCTGCTGGACGTCCTGGCCGGGATGGCGGTGACGGCGGCGGCGGTGCTCGCGACCGGCCTGGTGTGGGCCGGGCACGGGACGGTCTACGCGGGCGGTCAGATGATCCGGCGGCGCAGCAGGACGGCGAACACGCACGCGCCCGGCAGCAGCGGCAGCCAGACGGTGATCAGCCGGTATCCGACGACGGCGCCGAGCGCGGCGGCCGACGGCACGCCCGCCCACACCAGCCCGGCGACGAGCACCACGTCCAGCCCGCCGATGCCGCCGGGCGAGGGCACCAGGGCCGAGACCGAGGAGACCACGAGGTAGACCACGACGACGCTGGTCACCGTGATCGGGACGGACAGGCTGCGCAGCACCGCGAACAGCACGAGGCCGTGCAGCAGCGGCGAGAACGCCGAGCCCAGCCAGAGCGCGGTGGCGCGTCCGGGGTGCCGCAGGACCGTGCCGAGCCCGGCGAGCTCGTGCCGAACGTGCCGCAGGCCGGCGGTGGCGCGGGACCGCAGGACGCGCGCGAAGCGGGCCGGGCGCAGCCACACCACCGCGACCACGGCGGCGACGGCGGCCGCGGCGAGGCCGCCTTCGACCCACGGGTTCCCGGCGACGGCGGCGGCGACCTCCCGAGGGCGCGGCCAGCGCCGCTCCCCCAGCATGCCGAGCGCCGACGGGACGCCCGCGACGGCGACCGCGAGCAGCAGCAGGTGCGTCACCAGCCCGGCCAGCGAGTTCAGCCCGACCGACCCCATCGCGGCGCCGCGGGTCAGCCCGCAGCGCCGCAGGAACCGCACGTTGATCGCGATGCCGCCCGAGCCGGCGGGCAGCAGCTGGTCGGCGAAGGACGCGGCGACCTGCACCGCGAACAGCCGGCCGACCGGCGGCCGCACCGGCATCGAGCCGAGCTGGGTCACGGTGCCCACGCACCACATCGCGGCGGTGGCGAGCGCGGCGATCAGCAGCCAGGCGCGGTCGGCGCCCATCAGGCTCTCGCCGCCCGCGTCCAGGGCGACCCGGTGCGTCAGCGCGAGCACGACGACCGCGCCCGCGACCGCGGTCCCCAGCACGACGCGCGGCACCGACGCCTCCGCCGACAGGGCACGCCCGAGCGCCGCGAGCGCGGTGCGCGCCGTACCGGGCGCCGGGCGCGGGTGCCCCGCCGGGGCGTCCGGGGCCCCGGCGGCCGCGTCCTGATCAGCTCCGGAAGGTGTCACTGCCCGTCCCCTCCGCTCGAACGGCCCCGTCTCCGGGCGCGTGCGCGCCCTGCCCGGTCGCGTGCCGCCCCGGCGCCGACGCGGCGTCGGTCGCCGCGTCGAGCGCCGCGTTCTGCACGGCCAGGTGGGTGACCAGGCAGCCGGCGGTGAGCAGCGCCGCCAGCGGCCGGCGCCGCGCCCGGGTGAGCGCCCGCACGCATCCCGCGGCGGCGGGCACGGCCGCCAGCGCACCCGCCGTCAGCAGGAAGCCCGCCGCCGTCCCCGGACCGGCCAGGGCTCCCGGCACCAGCATCCACGCCGCGACGGCCATCGGCAGCAGCGCGTTGCCGGGCCGCCGACCGCCGGACACGAGCACCAGCCCGCCGACGGCGAGGAACACCGCGACCGCCGCGAACCCCGACCATCCGGGCCAGCCGTCCACCCAGCCCGACCCGCGCGCCGCGGCGCGCTGGGCGCGCTGGACGGGCTCCGGCCCGGAGCCGCCGTGCTCATGGACGAGCCATGCCGTGACGTCCAGGACCAGCCCGGCCAGGACGCTGACGACGGCCTCGCGGTGCCGCCACGCGGGGACGACGGCCAGGGCCGCGCACAGCGGCAGGGCCAGCCAGAGCCCCTGCGAGGGCCGCATCGCCGCGACCAGTGCGAGGCTCGCGGTCACCCCGAGCATGGCGGGATAGTCCTGCCGGTCCCGGGCGACGCGCAGCAGGCAGCCGGCGGCGGCGAGCGCCCCGAACGCGCACCACAGGTCGGGCATCGCCTGCGACCCGTAGAGCTGCGCGGCCCACAGCCCGCCGAACAGCACGCCCGCGCCCGCGAGCGCCTCGGGCCGGTGCAGGGGCCGCCACGCCCACAGCGCGGCGAACAGCCCTGCGCCCGAGGCGACCGCCAGGTAGATCCGCATCGCCGCGGTCGAGGAGGTCGCCTGGACGACCGGGGCGACCAGCGCGACGGTCGCGTGGCCGCGCGACACGTCCAGGAAGGCGCCCGGGTCGCCGCTGCGGGCCTGCCACACGTTGCCCACCTCGCCGGCGCCGAGCGTCATGCCGGCCGGGACGAAGCGCAGCTGCGCGGCGGTGAACGCCAGCGCGACCACCGTCACCCAGGGGACGGCGCCGTCGGCGCTCCCCGTCCGGGGCGGTGCGTTCACTGCGGTCGGCATGGTCTCTTTCTACTACAAACCCGGTAGTACACCCGCGGATCGCCGGTCAGCGCCCGCCGCCGGCGAAGAACCGCTCGACGATCGCCTTCCCGGCGGTGCCGGTGTCGTACTCGCCGTACAGCTCGGTGAACCGGCGGCGCGCGGCGGCGTGCCCGCTCCGCACGCCGTCCAGGTCGCCGAGGGCGGCCAGCAGCGCGTCGTCGCCGGCGGCGACCGGACCGGGAACCGGCACGGGCGGCTCCGGAGCGCCCGCCGGCCGGCGCGTCCCGTCCGGAGTGTAGAAGACCATCGGCCGGTCCAGCAGCGCGTAGTCGAACATGATCGGGGATTCGTCGGTGACCAGCGCGTCGGACAGCAGCATCAGGAGGGTCGCGTCGTGGACGGCCGCGGTGTCGATCACGGCGCCGTCCATGCCGGGCGGGATCACGGCGGCCCCGGCGTGCGGCGGGCGGACGAGCAGGACGTGCGTGCCGCCGAGTTCCCGGACGAACCGCTCCAGCGGGAACGCGAGCTCGGCGGAGCGCGCGGGCAGGCCGTCGTCGCCGATCCGGGGCGCGGGCGCGTACAGCACCGCGTAGCGGCGGTCGCCGCTCAGCCCGAGGCGCCGCCGCAGCGCCGCCAGCTCGTGCGGGTCGCCGCCGGTGATCAGCGGGTCGTTGCGGGGGCAGCCGGTCCGCAGCGGCTCGACGCCCGCCCCGGCGCCGTCGGCCGCCCCG
>NZ_WBMR01000054.1 GCF_008923365.1 Actinomadura montaniterrae | reverse complement strand
CGGCTCCCGCGCCCGGCTGGACACCGGCGCCGGCCGGGCCGCCGCCCCCGCCCCGGCGGGGCCGTTCGCCGCGCTGACCGCGCGGGAGCGGGAGGTGCTGAAACTTGTCGCCGAGGGACGCAACAACAAGGAGATCGCGGCGGCGCTGTTCATCTCCCCGAAGACCGCGAGCGTGCACGTCTCCAACATCCTCGCGAAACTGAACGTCAGCGGCCGCACCCAGGCCGCCGCGCTCGTCCTCCGCGAAGGACTGTGAAAAAGGGGCCGGGAAACCGCACTTGAGAAATGCGCGCGGTTTGAGTAGGTTCGTTTCCGTGACTGCCGGGTCGGCCATGGGCCACGAGCGAGTGAGGCACCCGGCCTCCGAGTGAGCCGGAGGCGGGCGCGCGGCCCGCCCTGCCCTTCCCCTCCTTTCTCCTTCTCCGCATAGCGCGATGTCAGCGGCGTGCCCGCTGGGCGCCGCCGCCCGCGGACGCCTTCCCCTTTTCTCCACACGCCGTTCGGCGCGCTATTCCCTGCGCCGTTCCGCGTGCCGTTTCGCATGCCGTTCGACGGCCTGCGCGCATTCCCTTTCGATAGTCGATTCGCCATGCCCGGAAACAGAGAGGACGACCACCGCAGAATGGATTTCAACGAGCAGGTCATCGCGGAGTTCCGCGCGAACGGCGGCCGGGTCGGCGGCCCCTTCGAGGGCGGCCGGCTGCTCCTGCTGACCACCACCGGGGCGCGGACGGGCGCCCCGCACACCACGCCGCTCGGCTACCTGCCGGACGGCATCGGGCGCGTCCTCGTCATCGCGTCCGCGGGCGGCTCACCGAAGCACCCAGCATGGTTCCACAACCTCGTCGCGAACCCGCGCGTGACCGTGGAGAGCGGCGCGTTCAGGTACGAGGCGGAGGCGGTCGTCCTGGAGGGCGACGAGCGCGACCGGGCGTTCGCGCGGGCCGCGGAGAGCGACCCCGGCTGGGCCGAGTACGAGGCGAAGTCGGGCCGGACGCTGCCGGTCGTCGCGCTGGTGCAGACGGCCGAGGGCCCGCCGCCCGGGCCGGAGCGCCCCGGCGACATGCTCGTCGCGGTGCACGACGCGTTCCGCGACGAGCTGCGCCGGATCCGCGCGGAGGTCGCCGCGTCCGGTCCGGGGCTCGGCGCGCAGCTCCGCGTGAACTGCCTGGTGCTGTGCCAGGGGCTCGGCAACCACCACGCGGGCGAGGACCTGATGCTGTTCCCCGGCGTCGAGCGGGACCACCCCGGGCTGGCGCCGGCGCTGGCGCGGATGCGCGCGGAGCACGAGGCGATCAAGACGATCGTGGACCGGCTGCGCGACCTCGTCACCGACGGCGCGCCGGACCGCGCGGCCCTCGCCGCCGACGTGGACCGGCTCACCGCCGACCTGGAGGCGCACCTGGACCGGGAGGAGGACGTGCTCGTCCCGGTCCTGAACGCCGCCCCGGCCCCGCGCTAGAGCAGGCCGCGCTAGAGCAGGCCGCGGCCGGTGATCGGCGGCAGGTCGAGCGCGGTGAGCAGGCCGGGCGGCGCCGCGACGACCGCGGGGACCGCGTTGACCAGCCGCATCGCGGTCGCCTTCAGCCCCGCGGTGTTGTGGTCGCCGTCGCCGCCGAGGAGCTGGAGGTCGACGGTGTAGTCCGGCTCGCCGCGCACCTCGACCCGGTAGCAGCCGGCGCCGGCGGGCTGCGGCCAGTCGGGGGCGAGGTCGTCGCGCAGCCGCGTGACGTGCTCCAGGACGATCACGGGTTCGCCGCCGCGCATCCCGCGCACCTCGAAGCGGAGCGCGGCGGCGGTGCCCTTCTCGATCGTCCCGGAGGACACCTCGAAGGTCTCGGGGGCGGGCAGCCGGGTGTGGTGCTCGGTGACCTCGTCCAGCTCCACGCCGAGCCCGGCGGCGAGCTGGCGGACGACGCTGCCCCACGCCATCGTCAGGACGCCCGGCTGCAGCAGCATCGGCGTGTCGTCGAGGGACCGGCCGAACCCCATGATGTCGAACAGGACGGTGCCCTGGTCGTAGGTGGCGTAGTTGAGGATCTCCATGCAGCGGACCTGGTCGATCCGCTCGCTGATGCCGGTGACGGCGAGCGGCAGCGCGTCGTTGGCGAAGCCGGGGTCGATGCCGTTGACGAACAGCGACGCGCCGCCCGCCTCCGCCGCCTCCCGCACCGGATCGGACATCTCCGGCGGGACGACGCCGTCCGGGAACTGCAGGAACACCGGGCTGCTGGACACGACGTTGACCCCGGCGCGCAGGATGCGGCACAGGTCGTCGATCGCCTCCATCAGCCGGACGTCGGCCATCGAGGTGTAGACGACGCAGTCGGGGCGCAGCGCGAGCAGCTCCTCCTCCGACCCGGTCGCGGTCACGCCGAGGGTGCGGCCGAGCCCGGCGAGCTCCCCGGCGTCCTTGCCGATCTTGGCGGGGTTGGACACCCACACCCCGGCCAGTTCCAGGTCGGGGCGGGCGTCGATGCCCGCGATCGCGTGCCGGCCGACGTTGCCGGTGCTCCACTGGACGACGCGGTACGTCACAGGTCCTCCAGGCCGAGGTCGAGGTTCGGGACGTCGATGCCGCCGTCGACGCGCAGTACGGTGCCGGTGGTGTAGGCGGCCGCGGGCGAGGCGAGGTACAGCACGGCCGCCGCGACGTCCTCGGGGTCGCCGATGCGGCCGAGCGGGGTGCCCCGCTCCATCTGCGTGCGCAGCTCGTCGTTGGTCATGACGATGTCGAGCGCGGACGTCGCGACGGAGCCGACGGCGACCGCGTTGACGCGGATCCGCGGCGCGAGGTCGGTGGCGGCGAGCCGGGTGTAGTGGGCGAGGGCGGCCTTGGCCGTGCCGTAGGCGAGGTAGCCGCGGCCGGCGACCCGTCCCATCACCGAGGAGATGTTGACGACGGTGCCCGGCGCGGACGCGGTGGCGGACTCCAGGAGGTGCGGGACGGCGGCGCGGGTCAGCGCGTGCGCGGTGCTCACATTGAACTGGAACGCGTTCTCGAGGTATTCGGGCGTGGTGTCCAGGAAGGCGTTCGGGATCGTGCCGCCCATGTTGTTGACCACGATGTCGAGGCGGCCGAGGCCCTCGGCGGCGCGCGCGGCGAGCTCGGCCGCCGCGTCCGGCCGGCTCAGGTCGGCGGGCACGACCAGGGCGCGCCGGCCGGCCGCCTCGATCTCCGCGGCCACCTTGCGCAGCTGCTCCTCGGTGCGGGCGGAGATCGCCACGTCCGCGCCGGCCTGGGCGAGCGCCACCGCGGCGGCCGCGCCGATCCCGCGGCCCGCGCCGGTCACCACCGCGACCCTGCCCTCGATTCGGAACCGGTCCTGGATCACCGGCGTCACCTCCCGGTCGTTCGCCCGTGACCGCCCAGCCTAGACAGGAACTAGAACCTGTTTCAATACGCTGCGCGGGGCGGTGCGGTCACGCCAGGAAGTCGGTCTCCCGGCCCGTCCCCGCGGCGCGGGCGGCCCGGTAGGCCGTCCAGCTCAGCGCGAGGTCCTGCCAGGGCAGGCCGACCGGCGCGTACACCGTCACCTCGCCGTCCTTCACCCGGCCCGGCACCTCGCCGAGCAGCAGGTCGCGCAGCGTCCCGGCCGCGTGCTTGACGTCCAGGCCCGCGCCCGCGAGCACCCCCATCTCGACCGCGAGCGGCACGTCGTCGACCACCACCCGGGCGCCCTCCAGCAGGTCGGCCGCCAGCTCGGCCTTCCCGGGCTCGTCCGCGCCGAGCGAGGTGACGTGGGTGCCCGGCGCGACGTCGGCGGCGTGCAGCAGCGGGCGGCGCGCCCACGTCGCCACGACGACGATCCCGGCGCCCCGGACGGCGTCGCGCGGATCGGCCGCGACCGACGCCCGCGCGCCGAGCCGCTCGCCGTGCCGCTCCGCGAACGCGGCGGCGCGGTCGGCGTCCAGGTCGCAGACGGTCAGCCCGCGCACCGGCCGCAGCTCCGCCAGCCCCCGCATCACCAGCTCGGCCTGCGCGCCCGCGCCGATGACCGCGACCGTGTCGGCGGCGGGCCGGGCCAGGGCGTGCGTGCCGAGCGCGGCGGCGAGGCCGGTGCGCCACGCGGTGACGGTCGCCGAGTCCAGCAGCGCGAGCAGCTCGCCGGTGCCGAGGTCGTGCAGGCACACCACGCCGCGCAGCGCGGGCCGCGATCCCGGGAACTTGGCGTTCACCTTCACCGTGTAGGCGGGGATGTCCTCCACCACGCCGGGCAGCAGCGCCGTGGCGGTGCCCTGGCCCGGCACTTTCGCCACGACGCGCCGCGGCACCGTGCCGTCCTCGGCGGCGGTGAAGCCGCGGCGCAGCGCCTCGAGGCACGCGGCGGGGACGAGCAGCGATTCCAGCTCGGAACGGGACAGAAGCAATGTCACCGGATCATTCTCCCGTCCCCGCCGTCAGGTGTCACGTGCGTCGCGCCCGTCCCGGGCGTCACTCCGGACGGCGCCGGGCCGCGGTCAGCCGGTCCCAGTCCGCCAGCCAGTCGTTCCCCTGCCCGTCGATGAACGACCCGGGCGGCGGCGTCACGCCGTGCTGCCGCAGCCAGGCGCCGGGGCGGCGCATCGCGGGCCGGACGCTGCCGTCGCTCGGCATCAGCTGCGGCGGGATCGGCCCCGGCATCGCCTGCGGGACGTGCGCCTCGCTCTCCACGCCCGCCAGGTCCTTCTCCTCGGCCATCCCGATCGGGCCCTCGCGGCGCGCGTTGAAGAACTGGTTGACCGCCGGGTGCGTGCTGGACAGCACCATCTCGCGCGGGCCGAACATCACCAGCCCGCGGCGGAACAGCAGGCCGAGGTTGTCGGGCAGCACGCGGGCGGTGCCGATGTCGTGCGTGACGATCAGGAACGTCGCGCCCATCTCGGCGTTGAGGTCGACGAACAGCTGGTTCAGGTAGGCGGTGCGGACCGGGTCCAGGCCGGAGTCCGGCTCGTCCGCCAGGATGATGTCGGGGTCGAGGACGAGCGCGCGGGCCAGCCCGGCGCGCTTCTTCATCCCGCCGGAGATCTCGCCGGGCAGCTTGTGCTCGGAGCCGGAGAGCCCCACCATCTCCATCTTCTCCAGCACGATCCGGCGGATCTCCGACTCGCCCTTCCGGGTGTGCTCGCGCAGCGGGAACGCGATGTTGTCGAAGATGTTCATCGAGCCGAACAGGGCGCCGTCCTGGAACAGCACGCCGAAATGGCGGCGCATCTCGTACAGCCGGCCCTCGGCGAGCCGGGGGACGTCGCCGCCGCCGACGTAGACGTGGCCGCGGTCGGGGCGCAGCAGCCCGACGAGGTTCTTCAGGAACACCGACTTGCCGGTGCCGGACGGCCCGAGCAGCGCGGAGATCTCGCCCGCCGGGACGGTGAGCGACACGTCCTCCCAGATGACCTGCCGCCCGAACGACTTCCTCAGCCCTTCCACCCGGATCTCGACTCCCATGGGCACTCCCGTGCCGGGGAACCGGGGGCGGGGGATCCGCGTCATATGTCCGGTCCCCCGCCGCCTCGACCATACGACGCGGAGCGCCGCGCGGGGAGGCCCATTGGACTCCGCGTCCAGCCGCGCCCGCTCCCCCGCCCGCGACCGGGGGCGCGCACCCATGGTGACAAGACGATCACCAGCACTTAGGCACTTTCTTCCCTTTCGTCCCGGATGACGCTTCTTCCACGATGTGCGGAACCTCCGGTGCACCACACGGGTGTGCCCGCTCCCCCCTGGAGGCACAGTGAAGATCCGTCACGCACGCGTCGGCGGCGCCGTCACCCTGACGGCGACCGGCCTGCTGGCGACCGCCCTCGCCGGCGTCCCCGCGCACGCGGCGTCCCCGTCCGCCGCGTCCGCCGCCGGCACCGTGTTCGCCGCGAGCACCGCGGCCGGGCAGGAAGCCGTGGGCGCGGCGCTCGCGCAGCGGCTCGGCTCGCACACCGCCGGCTCCTACCTGAAGGGAGACCGGCTGGTCGTCACGGTGACCGACGCCGCGTCCGCGCGGGCCGTCCGCGCCGCCGGCGCGGTGCCGCAGACCGTCGCGCGCAGCGGCGCCGACCTGAAGAAGGTCATGGCCGCGCTCAAGCGCGACGCGACCGTCCCCGGCACCGCCTGGGCCGCGGACCCCGCCACCGACCAGGTCGTCCTGACCATGGACGGCAGCGTCAAGGGCGCCGCGCTGAAGAAGGTGAAGGCCGCCGCCGCCAAGCAGGGCGCGGCCGTCCGCACCGAGCGCGTCGCCGGGACGTTCCGCACGTTCACCCGAGGCGGCGAGGCCATCTACACGAGCGGCGCCCGCTGCTCGCTCGGCTTCAACGTCCGCAGCGGCAGCACCTACTACTTCCTCACCGCCGGGCACTGCACCAACATCGGCACGACGTGGACCGACTCGTCCGGCCGCACGCTCGGCCGCACCGTCCGCAGCGTGTTCCCCGGCCACGACTACGGGCTCGTCCAGTACACCTCCACCCCCGCCGACACCCAGGGGTCCGTGAGCCTCTACAGCAGCGGCACCCGCGACATCACCGGCGCCGCGAACGCCACGGTCGGGCAGACCGTGTACCGCAGCGGCAGCACCACCGGCCTGCACAGCGGCCGCGTCACCGCCCTCAACCAGACGGTGAACTACCAGGAGGGCAGCGTCAGCGGCCTGATCCGCACCACGGTGTGCGCCGAGCCGGGCGACAGCGGCGGCTCACTGTTCGCCGGGTCGAGCGCGCTCGGCCTCACCTCCGGCGGCAGCGGCAACTGCACCTCCGGCGGCACGACGTTCTTCCAGCCCGTCACAGCCGCGCTGAGCGCCTTCGGCGTCTCGATCTACTGAGTTGAACCACGGTCGGCGGCGGGGCGGTGTCCAGGGCCTCCTGGACGCCATTCCGCCGCCGGCCCGTGTCAGGCCGGGACTTCGAGCGTCCGGTGGATCTCCTTGATGACCTGCGGCTGGCGGGGCGTCAGGTAGAAGTGGTCGCCCGGCAGGACCGTCAGCGCGAAGCGGCCGCCGGTGACCGTCCCCCAGCCCTTCGCCTGCTCCTCGGTCACGTGCGGGTCGGCGTCCCCGATGATCGCGGTGATCGGGACGGTGAGGCGCGTCCCGTCCCGGTGCTCGTACGCCTCGATGAGCGCGAAGTCGTTGCGCACGTACGGCAGGACCAGCTCGCGCAGCTCCGGGTCCTGCAGCGCCTCGGCGTCGGTGCCGCCGAGCTCCACCATCGCCTCGACCACGCCGTCGTCGTCGCGGTCCGCCACCCGCTCGCCGCCCCGGTCGTGCGGGGGACGGGCGCCGGACGCGAACACGTGCACCGGCGGGGTGCCCCGCTCCTGGAGCAGCCGCGCCACCTCGTAGGCCAGCACGGCGCCCATACTGTGCCCGAACAGCGCCGCGGGGCGGTCCATCAGCGGCGCCATCGCGCCGGCGATCAGCCGGGCGAGCTGGTGCGCGTCGGTGACGAACGCGTCCGCCATCCGGTCGGCGCGGCCCGGGTACTGGACGGCCTGCACCTCGACGGCCGGGCTGACCGCCTGCGCCCACGGCCGGTAGAACACCGCGGACCCGCCCGCGTGCGGGAGGCAGAACAGCCGCATCGACGCCCACGGCCGGGTCTCCGGGCAGCGGAACCAGCTCACGTGATCAGCTCCTCCTCCTGGAACCGGCGGGACGCGGACCGCGGGTCGTGCGGCAGCGGCCACGGCGCGACCCGCGGGTCCGGGACCAGCTTCGGCCCGGTCGTCTCGGCCGCCACCTTGAAGCCGCGGCGCCGGTAGTTGGCCATCGCGTTCGGATGATCGAGCGTACTGGTGCGCAGCCAGACCCGCGAGGCGGGGCCGCTGCCGGCGGCCCACAGCTCGCCGCGCTGCCACGCCCGCCGGGTGCACTGCTCGACGAGGTAGCCGCCGTAGCCGCGGCCGACGAACGCGGGGGTCAGCCCGACGAGGTGGATCTCGGTGTCGCCGCCCGGCTGGGCCTCCAGCTCGAAGAACCCGGCGATCGTCCCCTCGGCCATCGCGAGCCAGGTGGACAGCTCGGGGCGCTCCACCCAGGCGCGCCAGTCGGCGTGCGTCCAGGGGAAGCGGTCCGTCCAGCAGACGCGGGCGCCGACCATCGCGTACAGGGCCCGGTTGACGTCCGCGGACGGCACCCCGGCCAGGGTGAAGGTCATCTCGACGCCGGGCAGCGGCGCGGGCCGCAGGTCGGCGGCGTCGAGCATCTCCATCGCCCACTCGGTGACCGCGGGGATCTCCAGGGCGCGCCCCGCCGCCGGGTCACTCACCCATGGCCTCGACGAGGCTCTTCGGCCGCATGTCGGTCCAGTTCTCCTCGATGTACTCCAGGCAGGCCTGCCGGGTGTCCTCGGCCTTGGCGACCGTCCACCCGTCGGGGACCTCGGCGAACGACGGCCACAGCGAGTGCTGGCCCTCGTCGTTGACGAGGACGACGTACGTGCCGTCGGCGTCCTCGAAGGGGTTCGTCATCGGCGTCCCTTTCCAGTGTTTCCAGGTATCTGGTCGTTGACGTGCAGTTTGTCGAGCTTGGCGGCGAGCACGGCGCCCATCTCGGCGGCCGGGCCGGGCTCCAGCAGGAAGTGGTGCTCGACGTCCAGGGGGTAGTCCTCGATCTGCCCCTCGACGAGCGGCCCCCAGTTGGACGGCCCGGTCGGCGAGTCCGCGGTGCGGCCCTGGAGGGCGGTGAAGAAGACGACGTCGCCGCGGTACCGGCCGGGCCGGTACCGCTCGGCCTGGCGCAGCCCGTTCTCGTAGTTGCGGTAGACGTTGACGAGGTCGTCCTCTTGGAGGGTGGCGAGGGCGTCGTCGCGTTCGGCGAGCACCGCCATGATCTGGGCCATGTCGGGGTTGCCGTCGTCGGCGACCATCTTCGCGTCGATCCCGATGGACTCCAGCAGCTCGGGCAGGATCTCCCGCTTCTCCGCCTCCAGGTCCTGCGTGTGGTAGGCGTCGATGAGCCCGAGCAGCCCGACGCGCTCCCCGGCCTCCTGGAGCCGGGCGGCCATCTCGTAGGCGATGAGGCCGCCGAGCGACCAGCCCACCAGGTGGTAGGGGCCGGACGGCCGCACGGCGCGGATCTGCTCGATGTAGTCCCGCGCCATCTCCTCGACGGAGCCGGGCAGGTCCTCGCGGGTGAACGCGCTGCCCTGGAGGCCGTAGATCGGCTGGTCGGGGCCGAGGTGGCGCTGGAACTGCAGGTAGCTCCAGGCGAGCCCGCCGGCGGGGTGGACGAAGAAGACCGGCGGCCGCGTCCCCGTGGTGCGGATCGGCAGGAGCATCTCGAAGCCGAGCCGGTCCTCCGGCTCCCCGGCGCGCAGGAGCCCCTCGACGGTCTGGTGGGTGAACACGTCGCGGGGCGTCAGCTCGATCCCGGCCTGGCGGGCGCGGGTGACGAGCTTCAGCGCGGCGATGCTGTCGCCGCCGAGGTCGAAGAAGCTGACGTCGGCGCCGACCCGGTCGAGGCCGAGGACGCCGGCGACGATCCCGCAGAGCGCCTCCTCCTCGGGGGTCGCGGGGTCGCGCCCGGCGGCGGCCTCGGCGTAGTCGGGGGCGGGCAGGGCGCGCCGGTCGAGCTTGCCGTTCGGGCCGACGGGGAAGGTGTCGAGCCGGACGAACGCGGGCACCATGTACTCCGGCAGCCGCTCGGTCAGGAACTCCTTGAGGCCGCCGGTCGCGGGCGCGATGACGTAGGCGACGATGGTCTTGACGCCGGGCGCGTCCTGGCGGGCGACGACGGCGGCGTTCGCGACGTCCGGGTGCGCGGTGAGGGCGGCCTCGATCTCGCCGAGCTCGATGCGGAACCCGCGGACCTTCACCTGCTGGTCGGCGCGGTCGACGTATTCGAGGGCGCCGTCGGGGCGGTGCCGGACGAGGTCGCCCGTCCGGTACATGCGGTACCCGGGCGGGCCGTACGGGTCGGGGACGAACCGCTCCCCCGTCAGGGACGCGCGCCGCAGGTAGCCGCGGCCGACGCCCGGCCCCGCGATGTAGGCCTCGCCGACGACGCCGGGCGGGACGGGCCGCAGCGCCGGGTCGAGGACGTACGTCCGCCGGTCGTCCATGGGGTGCCCGAGCAGCGCGGACGTCTCGCCGGGGGCGGCGAGCAGCCGGGGCCGCTGCCGGTCGATGGTGGTGTAGGTGGTCGCCTCGGTGGGCCCGTAGACGTTGCCGACCTCGGTGTCCGGGCAGGCGGCGAGGACCCGGCGGACCGCCGCCATCGAGCCGGACTCGCCGCCGGTGAGCACCTCGCGGAGCCCCGCGAACGCCTGCGGCCGCTCGTCGGCGATCAGGTTGAACAGCGTCGTGGTGAGGAACAGGCCGGTGACGCCGTGCGCGCGGGCCAGGTCCTCGACGGCCTCGCCGGTGAGGTGGCCGGGCGGCGCGACGACTGTGGCGCCGCCGTGCAGCAGCGGCGTCCAGATCTCGTAGATGTGCGCGTCGAAGGCGTGCGGCGAGTGGAACAGCACGCGGTCGTGGGCGCCGCCGCGCAGCTCGCCGTCGGTGGCGAGGCTGACGGCGTCCTGGTGGCGGAGCATGACGCCCTTCGGCACGCCGGTCGAGCCGGACGTGAACAGCACGCAGGCGAGCTGCTCGGGGTGGCACGGGACGTCCGGGGCGGTGGCGGGCTGCGCGGCCGTCTCCGGGTCGTCGTCCACGACGAGGACGTGCGCGGAGGTGTCGAGGCGGGCGACGCGGCCGCGCATGGCGGTGTCGACGAGCAGGACGGGCGCGTCGACCTCGTCGATCGCCCACGCCGTCCGCTCGGGCGGGTAGGCGTGGTGGATCGGCGCGTAGGTGCCGCCCGCCTTGAGGACGGCCAGGGACGCCACGACGCTTGCGGCCGACCGTTCGAGCAGGACGGCGACGGGCGTCTCGCGGCGGACGCCGAGCCCGATGAGGCGGTGCGCCAGCCGGTTCGCGCGCTCGTCCAGCTCCGCGTAGGTGAGCGACTCGGCGCCCGCGACGACGGCCTCCGCGTCCGGGGTCTGCGCGAGCTGCTCGGCGAAGCGGCCGGTCAGCGTGCCGGCCCGCCGCTGCGTATCGGCTCCCTGCCAGGCGCGCAGCACGAGGTCGCGCTCGTCGTCCTCCAGCACGTCAATGCGGCCGAGCGGCAGGTCGGGACGGTGCGCGACGGACTCCAGGATCCGCACGAACCGCCGCATCAGCCGCTGCGCCTCGTCCTCGCCGTACAGGTCCGTCCGGTAGTCCAGCCGCAACGACAGGCCCCGGCCGGGGACGGCGGCGAGCGTCAGCGGGTAGTGGGTGGCGTCGTGCCCGTCGACGTTGTGGAGGGTGAGGCCGCCGAGGTCGGTGCCTGCGGCGTCAGGGTCGAACGGGTAGTTCTCCAGGACGGTCATCGTGTCGAACAGCGGCCCGGTCCCGGCGAGCCGCTGCACGTCCGACAGGCCGAGGTGGTGGTGCTGCATCAGCGCGGCCTGCTCGTCCTGCAGGCGGGTGAGCGCGGCGGCGACGGTGTCGGCGGGCCGGACCCGCACGCGGATCGGCAGCGTGTTGATGAACAGGCCGATCATCTGCTCGACGCCGGGCAGCTCGGGCGGTCGCCCGGACACGGCGGCGCCGAACACCACGTCCGTCGCGCCGGTGAGGCGGCCGAGCAGGACGCCCCAGCCGAGCTGGAGCACCGTGTTGAGGGTGACGCCCTGGGCGCGGGCGCGCGCGGACAGCGCCGAGGTGAGGTCCTCGGTGAGCCGGATCCGGACGCGTCCGGGCGCCTCCGTGCCGGGTTCCGGGGCGGCGGGCGCGACGAGGGTCGGCCCGTCGACGCCGTCGAGCGCGCGGCGCCAGGCGGCCTCGGCGGCGGCGCGGTCCTGCGCGGCGAGCCACGCGAGGTAGTTCTTGTACGGGGCGACGCGCGGCATGCCGGTGTCGTCGCCCTTGGCGAGGTACAGCGCGAACAGCTCGGTCTGCAGGACGGGCGTCGACCAGCCGTCCAGCAGGATGTGGTGGTTGGTGAACACCATCCGGTGCAGGCCGTCCGCCAGCTTGATCAGCAGGAAGCGCAGCAGCGGCGGCCGGGTCATGTCGAACGGCCGGGTCCGCTCGGCCTCGGCCAGCTCCCGCGCCCGCGCGTCCCGCTCGGCCTCGGGCAGGCCGGTCAGGTCGGCGTCCTCCCACGGCAGCCGGGCCTCCCGGTGCACGACCTGGACGGGCGAGCCCTCCTTGCGCTGCCGGAACCCGGCGCGCAGGTTCGCGTGCCGTCGCAGCAGGGTCGCGGCGGCGGCGCGCAGCGCGTCCACGTCCAGGGGGCCGCGCAGGTCGAACACGATCTGCGCGGTGTAGACGTCGTGCCCCGAGTCGTAGAGGGCGTGGAAGAACAGGCCCTGCTGCAACGGGGACAGCGGGAGGATGTCCTCAAGCTGCGACTTGCTCAATCCAGCTCCCATTCACCGTCGAGTTCGGCGGCGAGCTCGTCGATCTCGTCCTGGCTGACGTCGACCAGGGACAGGTCGGAGGGGGTGAAGCCGCCCACGGGCCCGTCGGCGGGCGCGTCCACGACGTGCGCGACGAGGCCGCGCAGCGCGGCGAACCAGCGGTCGGCGAGGTCGCGGACGGCGTGCTCGTCGAACAGGCCGCCCGCGTAGGTCCAGGTGGCGGACAGTTCGGGGCCGTCCGGCAGGTCGCGGGTGTGCGCGTTGACCTCGACGGCGTGGACGAGGCCGAGCGCGCCGTCCTGCCCGCCGCCGAGCGCCTCGGCGTCGGCCTGCCCGGCGGGCCCCCAGTCGGTGGCCTCGGGGACCGCGGACCGGCCGAGGTAGTTGAACGCGATCTGCGGGTGCGGGCGCCCGGCGAGGCGCTTCCCGGTGGCCGGGTTGAGGTGGCGGAGCAGCCCGTACCCGATCCCGTTGTCGGGGATCTCGCGCAGCTGCTCCTTGACCCGCTTCAGCGCGGTGCCGACGGCCTGCCCGCCCTCGCGGACGTCGCCGGGCTCGACCCAGCCGGCGTCGAGCCGGACCGGGTAGATCGCGGTGAACCAGCCGGCGGTGCGGGACAGGTCGACGCCCGGCACGACCTCCTCGCGGCCGTGCCCCTCCAGGTCGATGAGGACGGCGGTGTCGTCGGACACGCCCCGGTCGCGGCGCCACTCGGCGACGGCGAGGGCGAGGCCGGTGAGCAGGACGTCGTTGGCGCGGCCGTGGAACGCGGCCGGGACGTCGGTGAGCAGCGGCCCGGTGACGTCGGCGGGCAGGTCGACGGTGAGGTGCCGGGCCGTCCCGAACGTGTCGGTCCCCGCGTCCAGGGCGCGTGCGCCCAGGGCGGGGTCGGGGGTGGCGAGGACGTCCTCCCACAGCGGCAGCTCGGCGGTGCGGGACGGGTCGGACGCCTCCGCGACCAGGCGCTGCGCCCAGCGGCGGAACGAGGTCGGGACGGGGTCGAGCGCCCCGCCCGCCCAGGCGGTGACGAGGTCGGGCAGCAGGATCCGCCAGGACACGCCGTCCACGACGAGGTGGTGCAGGGTCAGCAGGAGGCGGCCGGAGCGGTCGGGGCCCGCGTCGAACCAGACGAGCTGCGCCACCGTCCCGGCCTCGGGGTCGAGGCGGTCGCGGGCGGCGCGGGCCTGCTCGGCGAGGACGGCGCGCAGCGCGTCGCCGTCGAGGCCGGTCACGTCGACCCGGTGGACGAGCGGCGCCGCGTCGACGGTGCCCGGCTCGGCGACCTCGAACTCGCCGTCGCGCACGCGGAGCCGCAGCATGTCGTGGTGGTCGAGGACGGTCCGCAGCGCCGCCGTCAGCTTCTCGACGCCGAGGCCGGGCGGGACCTGGAGCAGCATCCGCTGGCTGTAGCCGGCGGTCGGGCCGTCCAGCTCCTGGAACCAGCGCATGATCGGCGTGGCCGGGACCTGCCCGACGCCCGCGCCGGGCGCCTCCGCCTCGACGCGCTCGCCCTCGCCGACGGGGCGCGACGCCGCCGCCAGCTCCTCGACCGTCTGGTGCTGGAACACCTCGCGAGGCGTGATGACCAGGCCGGACTGCCGGGCCCGGGACACCAGCTGGATCGCGATGATCGAGTCGCCGCCGAGGTCGAAGAACCCGTCGTCGATCCCGACCCGCTCCAGGTTGAGCACCTCGGCGAACAGCCCGGCGAGCGTCTCCTCCTCGGCGGTGCGGGGCGCGCGCGACGACGCCTTCGCGGCGAAGTCGGGCGCGGGCAGTGCGTTGCGGTCGAGCTTGCCGTTCGTGGTCAGCGGCAGCGCGTCCAGCATGACCACGGCGGCCGGGACCATGTAGTCGGGCAGTCCGCGGCCGGCGAACGCGCGCAGCTCCGCCGGGTCGACCTCGCCGGTGGCCACGACGTAGCCGATCAGGCGGTCGTCGCGGACGATCACCGCCGCGTCCGCCACGGCGTCGTGCCTGGTCAGCGCGGACTGGACCTCGCCCAGCTCGATCCGGAAGCCGCGCAGCTGCACCTGCTGGTCGGCGCGGCCGAGGTATTCGAGCGTCCCGTCCGCGCGCCAGCGGCCGAGGTCGCCGGTGCGGTACATGCGGGTGCCCGGCCTGCCGTGCGGGTCGGCGACGAACCGCTCGGCGGACAGCCCGGGACGGTTGAGGTAGCCGCGCGCCAGTCCCGGACCGGCGACGTACATCTCCCCCGCCACGCCGGGCGGGACGGGCTGCAGGCGATCGTCCAGGACGTAGACGCGCAGGTCGGGGATGCCGGCGCCGATGAGGCTGCCCGGCGCCGTCGCCGCGGTGACCCGGTCGAGCGCGACGTACGACACGTGGACGGTCGTCTCGGTGATCCCGTACATGTTGACGAGGGTCGGCGCGTCCTCGGCGTGCCGGGAGTACCAGTCTTCGAGGCGTCCGAGGTCGAGGGCCTCGCCGCCGAACACGACGTACCGCAGCGCCAGGTCGGCGCCCGGGTTCGCCTTGTCGGCGGCCATGAGCTGGTAGAACGCCGACGGCGTCTGGTTCAGGACGGTCACGCGCTCGTCCGCGAGGAGCTTCAGGAACTCGTCCGGCGACCGCGACGTCAGGTACGGCACCACCACGAGCCGCCCGCCGTGCAGCAGCGGCCCCCACAGCTCCCAGACCGAGAAGTCGAACGCGTAGGAGTGGAACAGCGTCCAGACGTCGTCGGGGCCGAAGTGGAACCACTCTTCGGTGGAGCGCAGCAGCCGGACGACGTTCTGGTGCGGGATGACCACGCCCTTGGGACGTCCGGTCGACCCCGACGTGTAGATGACGTACGCCGGGTTGTCGGGCGAGATCTCGACGCTCGGGTTCGCGTCGTCGTAGCCGGACGCGTCCAGGTCGTCCGGACGCAAGGTCAGGACGGGCTTGGCGTCCTCGACCATGTACGCGATGCGGTCCTCGGGGTAGTCGGGGTCGATCGGGACGTACGCCGCCCCGGCCTTCAAAACGGCGAGGATCGCGACGACGAGATCGGCGGAACGCGGCAGCGCGAGCGCGACGAACTGCTCGGGCCCGACGCCCTGGTCGGCCAGGCGGCGCGCCAGCCGGTTCGCCCGCGCGTTCACCTCGCCATAGGTCAGCGACGCGCCCTCGAACGACACCGCCACCGCGTCCGGACGCGCCGCCGCCTGCGCCTCGAACAGCGCCGGGATCGTCGACCGCTCCACCTCGGGCGCCTTGCCGCCGGCCCACCTGCGCAGGATGGTGCGGCGTTCGGCGCGTTCCAGGATCTCGGCGGTGCCGATGGGGGCGTCCGGGTCGGCGACGAGGTTGCGGACGAGCCGCTCGAACCGGCCGGCGATCGCGGCGGCGGTCGCCGGGTCGAACAGGTCGAGGGCGTATTCGAGGCCGGCCTCGATCCCGCCGGGCGCGCCGTCGCCGCCGTGCCGCTCCTCCAGGTAGAGGGACAGGTCGTACTTCGCCGTCCCGGCGGTGAGCGGTTCGGCGCCGCCGGTGAGGCCGTCCATCTCCAGCCGCGCCTCGGGGTTGTTCTGGAACGACAGCGCGACCTGGAACAGCGGGTGCCGGGCCATCGACCGCGCCGGGTTCAGCACCTCGACGAGCCGCTCGAACGGCAGGTCCTGGTGGGCGTAGGCGGCGAGGTCGGTCTCCTTCACCCGCGCGACCAGCTCGCGGAACGTCGGGTCGCCGGAGGTGTCGGTGCGCAGGACGAGCATGTTGACGAACATGCCGACGAGGTCGTCCAGGGCCTCGTCCGTGCGGCCCGCGATCGGCGACCCGACCGGCACGTCCGTGCCCGCACCGAGCCGCGTCAGCAGCGCGGCGAACGCGGCCTGCATGACCATGAACAGGCTCGCGCCGCTCTCGCGGGCGAGGCGCAGCAGGCCCGCGTGCAGCTCGGCGTCCAACTCGAAGGCGTGCGTGCCGCCCCGGTAGGACGCCTCCGCTGGGCGGGGCCGGTCGGTGGGGAGCCGCAGCTCCTCCGGCAGCCCGGCGAGCGCGTCCCGCCAGTACGCGATCTGCTTGGAGATCAAGCTGTCCGGGTTGTCCTCGGACCCGAACAGCTCGCGCTGCCAGAGCGTGTAGTCGGCGTACTGGACGGGCAGCGGCTCCCACTGCGGCGCCCGGCCCTCCGCGCGGGCCGCGTAGGCGAGGATCACGTCGCGGGCCAGCGGCGCCATCGACCAGCCGTCCGCCGCGATGTGGTGCAGCACCAGCACCAGGACGTGCGCGCCCCTGTCGTGCGTGTCACCGTCGAGGGCGAAGAGCCGGGCCCGCAGCGGCGGCTCCACGGAGAGGTCGAAGCCGCGCCCGACCTCGGCGGCGAGCGCCGCCGGCAGCGCCGCCTCGGTGACCGGGGCGACGTCGACGCGCGGCCGGGCGGCGGCCGGGTCCAGGACGAGCTGGCGGGCGCTGCCGGACCCGTCCGGGAAGATCGTCCGCAGCGACTCGTGCCGCTCCACGACGTCGGCGAGGGCGGCGCGCAGCGCGTCCAGGTCGAGCGCGCCGTCCAGCCGCAGCGCGACCGGCATGTTGAACGTCGCGGACGCGCCCTCGAACCGGTTGAGGAACCAGAGCCGCTGCTGCGCGTACGACAGCGGCACGACCTCGGGGCGGTCGGCGCGCCGCAGCGGCGGCCGCACGTCGCCGCCGGCCTCGGCGAGGCGTTCGGCGAGGCCCGCGACCGTCGGGGCCTCGAACAGGGCCCGGACAGGCAGCTCGGCGCGCAGCGCGGTGCGGATCCGGCCGACGAGGCGGGTGGCGGTGAGCGAGTCGCCGCCGAGGTCGAAGAACCCGTCGTCGACGCCGACGCGCGGCACGCCGAGGATCTCCGCGAACAGCCCGCAGAGGATCTCCTCCTGCGGGGAGCGCGGCGCGCGGCTCACCGGCGCGCCGGTGTCGGGCGCGGGCAGCGCGGACCGGTCCAGCTTCCCGTTCACGGTCAGCGGCAGCGCGTCCAGCGCGGTGAACGCCGGGACCATGTAGTCGGGCAGCCGCTCGGCCGCGAACCGCCGCAGCGCGGCGATATCGACGGTGGCGGGAACGACGTAGGCGGCGAGGCGCCTGTCGCCGGGCCGGTCCTCGCGGACGACCACGGCGGCGCGCGCGACGCCCTCGAACCCGGCGACCACGTTCTCGATCTCGCCGGGCTCGACCCGGAACCCGCGGATCTTGACCTGGTCGTCGGCGCGGCCGAGGTACTCGATGGTGCCGTCCGGGAGCCAGCGGGCGAGGTCGCCGGTCCGGTACATGCGGTCGCCGGGCGCGCCGAACGGGTCGGCGACGAACCGCTCGGCGGACAGGCCCGGCCGCCCGAGGTAGCCGCGGGCGAGCTGCGCGCCCGCGAGGTACAGCTCGCCGGGGACGCCGGGGGGCGCGGGCTGGAGCGCGGCGTCCAGCACGTAGGCGCGGGTGTTGCGGTGCGGCCCGCCGATGGAGACCCGCTCGGCCCGCGCGACGACCTGGTTCATCGTGTCGATGGTCGACTCGGTCGGGCCGTAGAGGTTCCGGGTGGTCAGGCCCGGGATCGCGCGCAGTTCCGCCCAGAGGGCGTCGCTGACGGCCTCGCCGCCGAGGAGCAGATGCGAGGGCAGGTGGCGGCCGTCGCCGCTGAGCAGGCCCGCTTCGCGGAGCGACGCGAAGTGCGACGGGGTGGTGTTGACCAGGTCGATCCGCGCGCGCGCCACGTACGCGGTGTACGCCTCGACGTCGCGGCGGGTCGCGTCGTCGATGAGGTGCAGCTCGTGGCCGTGCATCATCCACAGCAGGCCGTGGAACGAGGTGTCGAATGAGAACGACGCGAGGTGCGCGAACCGCATCCGCCTCCCGCCGGCGGCCTCGATCGCGGGGTCCATGAACGCGTCCCGGTGCGCCTCGAAGTAGTTCAGGACGCCGGTGTGCGGGATCGTCACGCCCTTGGGGCGTCCCGTCGATCCGGAGGTGTAGATGACGTAGGCGGCGTTGCCCTGCCGCAGCGGCCGGACGCGGTCGGCGTCGCCCGGGTCGTGCGCGGGCCCGTCCTCGCCCAGGGGCAGGTTGCCGGTGGTGATGGTGAAGGCGGGGCGGCAGTCGTCCAGCATGTACGCGATGCGGTCCGCCGGGTATTCGGGGTCGATCGGCACGTACGCGGCGCCCGCCTTGAGGACGCCGAGGATCGCCACGACGATCTCGGGCGTGCGCGGCAGGACGATCGCGACGCGGTCCTCGGCGCCGATCCCCCGCGCGATCAGCTCGTGCGCGAGGCGGTTGGCGCGCTCGTTCAGCTCGGCGTAGGTGAGGGACGTGTCACCGCAGACGAGGGCGGTCTCGCCGGGGGTGCGGGCGGCCTGGGCCTCGAACAGCGCGGGAAGGGTGCCGGCGGGGAGGTCGGCGGCGGTGTCGTTCCAGCGCGCCAGGGCCTCGCGTTCCTCGTCGCTCGCCAGCGCAACGGCGCCGATGAGCTGGGACGAGTCCTCCGCGAACGCTTCGAGGAAGCGGCGGACGCGGGCCAGCAGCGCCTCGACGACGTCGCGCTCGAACACGTCGGGCCGGTAGTGCAGGCGCAGCGACAGCCGGTCGTCCGGTACCGCGACGAACGACAGCGGGAAGTGCGTCGCGTCGTAGGAGTCGGCGGCGGCGATGCGGACCCCGTTCAGCGAGCCGTCCAGCATCGCCGGGTCGAACGGGTAGTTCTCCAGCACCGTCATCGTGTCGAACAGCGCGCCGCCGTGGCCCGCGACCCGCTGGATGTCGGTGAGGCCGAGATGGTGGTGCGCCAGCAGCGCGGTCTGCTCCTCCTGGAGCCGCTCCATCAGCGCGGCGAGCGACTCGTCCGGGCGGTGCCGGACGCGGATCGGCAGCGTGTTGATGAACAGGCCGATCATCTGCTCGATGCCGGGCAGCTCCGGCGGGCGGCCCGAGACGGTCGCGCCGAAAACCACGTCGTCGCTGCCGAGGAACCGGCCGAGGACCAGGCCCCACGCGCCTTGCAGGACGGTGCTGAGCGTGACGCCGTGCCGCCGGGCGGCGCGGGAGAGGCGGCGGGTGGTGCGCTCGTCCAGTTCGGCGATGGTGCGTTCCGGCGGGCGCGGCGCGCGCGCGGCCGCCTCCGGCGCGACGAGGCTCGGCTCCTCCACCCCGTCGAGGGCGCGGCGCCACGCCTCCTCGGCCGCGGCGCGGTCCTGCTGCGCCAGCCACGCCAGGTAGTTCTTGTACGGGGTGACGCGCGGGAACCCCGCGTCGTGGCCGCCCTGCACGTACAGCATGAACAGCTCGGTCGCCAGGATCGGCGTGGACCAGCCGTCCAGCAGGATGTGGTGGTTGGTGAATATCAGCCGGTACCGCTCCGGGCCCGTCCGGACGAGGACGAACCGCAGCAGCGGCGGCGCCGTCATGTCGAAGCCGCGCGCCCGCTCCCGCGCCACGATCGCGTCGGCCTCGGCGGCGTCCGCCGCCTCGGTCTCCTCCCACGGCAGCTCGACGGTGCGCGGGATCACCTGCACGGGCCGCGACAGGTCCTCGTGCCAGAACGCGGCGCGCAGGTTGGAGTGCCGGCGCAGCAGCGTCTCGGCGGCCGCCCGCAGCGCCCCGGCGTCCACCGGCCCTTCGAGGTCGAGCACGATCTGCGCGGTGTAGACGTCCCGGCCGTCAGCGCCGTCGCCGGTGCCGCCGTCGGCGTCGAAGAGCGCGTGGAAGAAGAAGCCCTGCTGCAAGGGAGACAGCGGCAGGATGTCCTCGAGGTCCCCCCGGTTCACGACTGGCCCCTCCACGCGTTCTGCAGCTTGTCGATCTCGCTCTGGTCCAGGTCCACGAGCAGGTCGGACGGAGTGAACCCGCCGGCGGGCGCGGCGTCGCCGCCGGCCGCGACGTGCGCGACGAGGCCGCGCAGCGCGGTGGACCAGCCGTCGGCCAGCTCCCGGACCGCGGCCTCCTCCAGCAGCCCGCCGGGCCACGTCCACGTCGCCGACAGCACCGGGCCGCCGGGCACGTCGCGGGTGATCGCGTTGATCTCCAGGACGTGCGCGACCGGCATCCGCGGGTCCTCGCCCGCGGGCGTCTCCTCGGGCGCGATCGTCCAGTCGCCGTCCCCGTCGCCGGGCGCGACGCGGCCGAGGTAGTTGAACGCGATCGGCGCGGCGGGCGGCTCGGCGAGCTCCTCGGCGGCCTCGCCGCCGCCGTAGCGCAGCAGCCCGTAGCCGATGCCGCCGTCCGGGACGGCGCGGAGCTGCTCCTTCACCTTCTTGATGGCGGTGCCGACGACCGCGCCGCCGTCGCGGACCGCGGCCCAGTCGGCGGTGCCGGCGTCGAGCCGGACGGGGTGGATGGAGGTGAACCAGCCGGCGGTGCGGGACAGGTCCACGCCGGGCACGACGTCCTCGCGGCCGTGGCCTTCGAGGTCGATGAGCACGTCGGTGCCGCGCCCCGCGCCGTGGTGGCGGCGCCACTGCGCGACGGCGAGGGCGAGGCCGGTGAGCAGGACGTCGTTGGCGCGGCCGTGGAACGCGGCCGGGACGTCGGTGAGCAGCGGGCCGGTGACGTCGGCGGGCAGCTCGACGGTCAGCGACCGGGCGCGGGCCGCGATGTCCACGCGCGGGTCGAGCGCGCGTGCGGCGAGCCGCTGCGGCGGGCCGTCCACGATGTCGAGCCAGTCCTCCAGCTCGTCCTCGCGGTCGGCGGCGGTCGCGGTGAGCCGCTGCGCCCACCGGCGGAACGAGGTCGGGACCGGGTCGAGGGCCCCGCCCGCCCAGGCGGTGACGAGGTCGGGCAGCAGGATCCGCCAGGTGACGCCGTCCACGACGAGGTGGTGCAGGACGACGAGGAGTCGGCCCTGGTCGCGGCCCGCGTCGAACCAGACGAGCTGCGCCGTCGTGCCGGCCTCGGGGTCGAGGCGGTCGCGGGCGGCGGCGGCCTGCTCGCCGATGACCACGGCGAGCTTGTCGGCGTCCAGGCCCGCGACGTCCACCCGGGTGACGAGGGCGGCGGCGTCCACGGCGCCGGGCTGCCGGACGACCGGCTGCCACCGGTCGCCGTCGGCGTCCAGGCGGAGCCGCAGGACGTCGTGGTGGTCCACGACGGTCTGGAACGCGGCCGCCAGCTCGTCGGCGCCGAGCGCGGGCGGGGTGCGCAGCAGCATCGACTGGTGGAAGCCCCTGATCAGGGACGCGTCGCCGCCGGCCCGCTCGCGGAGCCACGCGACGATCGGGGTGACCGGGACCGGTCCGACGCCCGCGCCGGGCGCCTCCGCCTCGACGCGCTCGTCCTCGCCGACCGGCCGGGCGACCGCGGCGAGCTCCTCGACGGTCTGGTGCTGGAACACGTCGCGGGGCGTGATGACGAGGCCGGACTGCCGGGCCCGGGAGACGAGCTGGATCGCGATGATCGAGTCGCCGCCGAGGTCGAAGAACCCGTCGTCGATCCCGACGCGCTCCAGGTTGAGGACCTCCCGGAACAGGCCGGAGAGGGTCTCCTCTTCGGGCGTCCGGGGCGCGCGCGACGACGCCTTCGCGGAGAAGTCGGGCGCGGGCAGCGCCTTGCGGTCGAGCTTGCCGTTGACGGTGAGCGGCAGCGCGTCCAGCTCCACGACGACGGCCGGGACCATGTGGTCGGGCAGGTCGCCGCCGGCGAACTTGCGCAGCTCGGCCGGGTCGACGGGCGCGGAGGCGACGACGTAGGCGACCAGGCGGTCGTCGCGGACGACGACGGCCGCGTCCGCCACCGCGTCGTGCCTGGTCAGCGCCGCTTCGATCTCGCCGAGCTCGATGCGGAAGCCGCGCAGCTGCACCTGCTGGTCGCTGCGGCCGAGGTATTCGAGGCGGCCGTCGTCCAGCCACCGCCCGACGTCGCCGGTGCGGTACATGCGGGTACCGGGGGCGCCGTGCGGGTCGGCGACGAACCGCTCGGCGGACAGGCCGGGACGGTTGAGATAGCCGCGCGCCAGCCCCGGTCCGGCGACGTACAGCTCGCCGACGACGCCCGGCGGGACGGGCTGGAGCCGGCCGTCAAGGGCGTAGACGCGCAGGTCCGGGATGCCGGTGCCGATGACGCTGCCGGGCGCGGTCGCGGCGTAGGCGCGGTCCAGGGCGATGTACGAGACGTGCACCGTGGTCTCGGTGATCCCGTACATGTTGACGAGGGTCGGCGCGTCCTCGGCGTGCCGCGAGTACCAGTCCTCCAGGCGGCCCAGTTCGAGGGCCTCTCCGCCGAACACGACGTACCGCAGCGCGAGATCCGAACCGGGGTTCGCCTTGTCGGCGGCCATGAGCTGGTAGAACGCCGACGGCGTCTGGTTCAGGACCGTGACGCGCTCGTCCACCAGCAGCTTCAGGAACTCGTCCGGCGACCGCGACGTCAGGTACGGGACGACGACGAGGCGCCCGCCGTAGAGCAGCGAACCCCACAGCTCCCAGACGGTGAAGTCGAACGCGTAGGAGTGGAACAGCGTCCACACGTCGTCGGGGCCGAAGTCGAACCAGTGCTCCGTGGAGCGCAGCAACCGGACGACGTTCTGGTGCGGGACCACGACGCCCTTCGGACGCCCGGTCGAACCCGACGTGTAGATGACGTAGGCGGGATGATCCGGCGAGATCGCCACGTCGAGGTTCGCGTCGTCATAGCCGGACGCGTCGAGATCGTCCGGGCCGATGGTGAGGACGGGCTTGGCGTCCTCGACCATGTACGCGATGCGGTCTTCGGGATAGTCCGGGTCCATCGGGACGTACGCCGCCCCGGCCTTCAAAACGGCGAGGATCGCGACCACGAGGTCCGCCGAGCGCGGCAGTTTCAGCGCGACGAACTGCTCGGGCCCGACGCCCTGCTCGGCCAGGCGCCGCGCCAGCCGGTTCGCCCGCGCGTTCACCTCCCCGTACGTCAGCGACACGCCCTCGAACGACACCGCCACCGCGTCCGGACGCGACGCCGCCTGCGCCTCGAACAGCGCCGGGATCGTCGACCGCTCCACCTCGGGCGCCTCGCCGCCCGCCCAGTCGCCGAGGATCAGGTCCCGTTCGGCGGGGTCGAGGACGGCGGCGGCGCCGATGGGCGCGTCCGGGTCGGCGAGGAGCGCGGTCAGGTACCGCTCGAAGCGGGCGACGAGCCGCTCGGCCGTGGCCGGGTCGTACAGGTCGAGCGCGTACTCCAGCTCGCCGTCGAGGCCGTCCTCCCGCTCGGTGAGGATCATCAGCAGGTCGAACCGGGACACGCCGGCGTGCAGCGGCTCCACCTCGGCGGTGAAGCCGGGCATCTCCAGCCGCGCCTCGGGGTTGTTCTGGAACGTCAGCCCGACCTGGAACAGCGGGTGCCGGGCGAGGTGGCGCGGCGGGTTGAGGACCTCGACGAGCCGCTCGAACGGGACGTCCTGGTGCGCGTAGGCGGCGAGGTCGGTCTCCTTGACCCGCCCGACGAGCTCACGGAACGTGGGGTCGCCGGAAGTGTCGGTGCGGAACACCAGCATGTTGACGAACATGCCGACGAGGTCGTCCAGCGCCTCGTCCGTGCGGCCCGCGATCGGCGACCCGACCGGCACGTCCGTGCCCGCGCCGAGCCGCGTCAGCAGCGCGGCGAACGCGGCCTGCGCGACCATGAACGGGCTGGCGCCGGTGTCGAGCGACAGCTTCCGCAGCGCCGCGTGAACGCCGGCGCCGAGGCGGAACCGGGCCGTCGCGCCGCGGTAGGACGCCTCCGCCGGGCGCGGCCGGTCGGCCGGCAGCTCCAGCTCCTCGGGGAGCCCGGCGAGCGCGTCCCGCCAGTACGCGATCTGCTTGGAGATCAGGCTTTCGGGGTCGTCCTCGGAGCCGAACAGCTCCTGTTGCCAGAGCGTGTAGTCGGCGTACTGGACGGGCAGCGGCGCCCATTCCGGCGCCCCGCCCTCCGCGCGCGCCGCGTAGGCGGTGAGGACGTCGCGGGCCAGCGGCGCCATCGACCAGCCGTCGCCGCCCACGTGCTGCAGGAGCAGCAGCACGACGTGCTCGTCCGGCCCGAGCCGGAACAGGTGGGTGCGCAGCGGCGGCTCGGCGGAGATGTCGAAGGCGTAGCCGGCGGCCATCGCCAGCCGTGCCGGCAGCGCGGCCTCGGTGGTCTCGGTGATCTCCAGTTCCGGCCGGGCCGCCGCCGGGTCCAGTACCTGCTGGCGCGGGACGCCGCCGCTGTCGGGCAGGATCGTGCGGAGCGTCTCGTGCCGCGCCACGATGTCGCCGACGGCGGCGCGGAGCGCGTCCACGTCGAGCGGGCCGCGGATGCGCAGCGCGATCGGCATGTTGTACGTCGCGGACGGGCCCTCGAACCGGTTGAGGAACCACTGCCGCTGCTGCGCGTACGACGGCGGCACGACCTCGGGCCGCTCGCGCCTCTCCAGCGCGGGACGTCCGGGCGCGGCGTCCCGGCGGTCCAGCAGCGCGGCGAGCCCGGCGACGGTCGGCGCCTCGAACAGCGCGCGGACGGGCAGCTCGGCGTCCAGCAGCCGGCGGACGCGGCTGACGACCCGCATCGCGATCAGCGAGTTGCCGCCGAGCGCGAAGAAGTCGTCGTCGGCGCCGACGCGGTCGAGGCCGAGCAGGTCGGCGAAGACGGCGGCGACGGCCTCCTCCGCCGCCCCGGACGGCGGCCGGTGCGCGGCGGCGGGGGCGGCGGGCGCGAGGTCCGGCTTCGGCAGCGCCTTGGTGTCGACCTTGCCGTTCGGGGTGAGCGGCAGCTCGTCCAGCACGACGACGGCGGCGGGGACCATCGCCTCGGGCAGGTTCGCGCGGACGTGCGCGCGCAGCTCCTCCGGGTCGACGGCCTGGCCGGGCGCGGCGACGACGTAGGCGACCAGGCGCTTCTCGACCGGCCCCGCGGCCGGTTCGGCGACCTCGACGAGGGTGACGCCGGGCAGGTCGAGGCCGTCCACGGTGACGGCGGCGCGCGTGGCGGCGACCTGCTCCAGCGTGGTCAGGTACCAGCCGGTGAGCCGCTCGGCGGTGCCGGCGTCGAACAGGTCCCGCGCGTACTCCAGGATGCCGGTGAGGCCGCCGTCCGGGGCGTCCTCCAGCAGGAACTCCAGGTCGAACTTCGCGACGCCCGGGTCCACCGGCTCGACCGCGACGTTCAGCCCGGGCAGCTCGACGGACGCCTCGGGGTTGTTCTGCAGGGTCAGCATGACCTGGAACAGCGGGTGCCGGGCCAGCGACCGGACCGGGTTCAGCACCTCGACGAGCCGCTCGAACGGGACGTCCTGGTGCGCGTAGGCGGCGAGGTCGGCCTCGCGGACCCGCGCGAGCAGCTCCGCGAACGACGGGTCGCCGGAGGTGTCGGTGCGCAGCACGAGGGTGTTGACGAACACGCCGACGAGGTCGTCGAGGGCCTGGTCGGTGCGGCCCGCGATCGGCGAGCCGATCGGCACGTCGGTGCCGGCGCCGAGCCGGGTGAGCAGCGCGGCGAGCGCGGCCTGCAGCACCATGAACACGCTGACCTGGTGGTCGCGGGCGACGGCGCGCAGCCCCGCGTGCAGGTCCGCCGGGACCTCGAACGCGGCCCGCCCGCCCCGGTAGGAGGCGCGCTCGGGACGCGGCCGGTCCAGCGGCAGGGCGATCTGGTCGGGGAGCCCGGCGAGGGCGTCCTTCCAATAGGCGATCTGGCGGGCGGCGAGGCCGTCCGGGTCGTCCTCGGAGCCGAGCAGCTCGCGCTGCCAGAGCGCGTAGTCGGCGTACTGGACGGGCAGCGGCGCCCACTCGGGCGCCTTCCCGTCGCGGCGCGCGAGATAGGCGGTGACGACGTCGCGGGCCAGCGGCGCCATCGACCAGCCGTCGCCGGCGATGTGGTGCAGCACGAGCAGCAGCAGATGCTCGTCCTCACCCGCGTCGTCCGTGCCGAGGCGGTACAGGTGGGCCCGGAGGGGCAGGTCGGACGCGAGGTCGAAGCCGCGCGTGGCGTCGGCGAACACCGCGCCGAACACGTCGTCCGGGTCGGCGTCGCCGACCGCCAGGGGCGGGTCGGCGTCGGCCGGGTCCAGGATGATCTGGACGGGTTCGCCGTCGGCGTCCCCGAAGACGGTGCGCAGCGACTCGTGCCGGGCGACGACGTCGCGGAGCGCGGCGCGCATCGCTTCGACGTCGACCGCGCCGGTCAGCCGCAGCGGGATCGGCAGGTTGTAGGTCGCGGTGAGGCCTTCGAGGCGGTTGAGGAACCAGAGCCGCTCCTGCGCGTGCGACACCGGCAGCGGGTCGGGCCGCTCCACCGGCCGCAGCGCGGGCCGCCGCGTCTCGCCGCCGGACGCGGCGATCCGCTCGGCGAGGCCCGCGACGGTCGGCGTCTCGAACAGCGCCCGGACGGGCAGCTCGACGTTCAGCGCGGCGCGGGCCCGCGCGACGACGCGGGTCGCCTTCAGCGAGTCGCCGCCGTGGTCGAAGAACCCGTCGTCGACGCCGACCCGCTCGACGCCGAGGACGTCGGCGAAGATCCCGCTGAGGATCTCCTCGCGGGCGTCGCGCGGGCCCCGCGCGGACTCCGGCGCGGCGAGGTCCGGCTCGGGCAGCGCGGCCCGGTCGAGCTTCCCGTTCGGGTTGAGCGGCATCGCGTCCAGCGCCACGATCGCCGACGGGACCATGTAGCCGGGCAGGGTCCTCCCGACGTACGCGCGCAGCTCCTGCGCGGGCACCGCCCGGGCGTCGGGACCGACGACGTAGCCGACGAGGACGGTGTCGCCGGCGGCGTCGCGGCGGGCGACGACGACGCTCTGCGTCACGGCGGGATGCGCCGACAGCGCCGCCTCGATCTCGCCCAGCTCGATCCGGAAGCCGCGGACCTTCACCTGGTGGTCGAGGCGGCCGAGGTACTCGATGTTCCCGTCGCGGTTCCAGCGGACGAGGTCGCCCGTCCGGTACATCCGCTCGCCGGGGCCGCCGAACGGGCACGCCACGAACCGGTCGGCGGTCAGCCCCGGGCGGCGCAGGTAGCCGCGCGCGAGGCCGTCGCCCGCCACGTACAGCTCGCCCGGCACGCCGACCGGGACGGGCCGCAGCCGCTCGTCCAGCACGTAGGCGCGGGTGTTGGCCATCGGGCCGCCGATGGGCGCCATCCCGGAGTCGTTGCCGTCGTCGAACCAGCCCGTCACGAAGACGGTCGCCTCGGTGGGGCCGTAGATGTTGGAGATCCGCGCCTCCGGCAGCAGCGCGCGGACGTCGCGCAGCAGCCGCGGCGAGAGCGCCTCCCCGCCGAGCGCCACGTCCCCGACCTCCAGCCGGAAGTCCTTGCGGGCGAGCAGCACCGACACCGCCGACGGCACGCCGCTGATCAGCGAGCCGGACCAGCCGCCGCGCTCGGCGACCTCCAGCAGGTCGCGGACGACCTCGATCTCGCCGCCGATCGTCAGCGGCACCAGCCACTCGAACAGCGACACGTCGAAGTTCAGCGACGTGGAGAACAGCACGCGGCGCATCCGCTCCGGGCCGTAGCTCACCATCGACTCGGCGCAGAAGTCGATCACGTTCGCGTGCGAGATGACGACGCCCTTCGGGCGGCCCGTCGAGCCCGAGGTGTAGATGACGTAGGCGGGGTTCTCCGGGCGGAGCGGCCGGACGCGGTCGGCGTCGGTGACGTCGTCGCCCGGCAGGCCGCCGAGGTCGAGGGCGTCGAGCTCGACGCGGGGCGTGCCGCCGGGCAGCTCGGCGGAGCGGGTCGTGATGACGCAGGCGGGCGCGGCGTCGTCCAGCATGTAGGCGATGCGGTCCGCCGGGTAGGCGAGGTCGATCGGCTGGTAGGCGGCGCCCGCCTTCAGCACGGCCAGCGCCGCGACGACGAGGTTCTCGTCGCGCGGGAGGGCGAGCGCGACGAAGTCCTCGGCGCCGACGCCGCGCGCGATCAGGTGCCGGGCGAGCCGGTTCGCGCGCGCGTTGAGGTCGGCGTAGGAGAGGCGGACGTCGCCGGCGACGACCGCGGCCCGATCGGGCGTCCGCGCCGCCTGCGCCTCGACGAGCTCCGGCGCGACCGCGGGTGCGACCGGGTGCGCCGTGTCGTTCCACCGCCGCAGGACGAGGTCGCGCTCCGCGTCGTCGAGCAGCTCCACGTCCCGCAGCGGGGTCGACGGGTCCACCGCGCCGAGCGTGCGCATGAACCGGATGTACCGGTCGTGGTGCGCCGCGACCTGCTCCTCGCTGTACAGGTCGGGGTGCGCCTCGAAGTCGACCCGGATCCCGGCGCCGTCGAGGTTGTCGTAGATGTTGATCGCGAGGTCGTCGATCGGGCCGATCGTGATGGCGTGCATCCGCGCCGGCAGCCCGGCGAAGTCGAGCCGGTAGTCGAACGCCATGATGTTGATGACGGGCCCGTACAGCCGGCGCCGCTCGCCGAGCAGCTTCAGGTCGCGCAGCAGGTCCTCGCGGCGGTACCGCTGGTGCCGCAGCGCCCGCGCGCTCGCCCGCGTCGCCGCGCGGACCAGCTCGTCCACCGTCATGTCCGGCCGGACGTGCACGCGCAGCGGCAGGATCGTCGACAGCATCGCCGGCGTCTCCCGGGCGACCTGCGTGGTGCGGCCGCTGACCGCGAGGCCGAGGATGACGTCCTCGGTGCCGGTCATCCGCGCCACGTACGCGGCGGTCGCCGCGATCGCGAGGCCCTGCGTGGCGGTGCGGAGCCGCCTCGCCCCCGCCGCGAGCGCCGCGGACTCTTCCGGCGGGACGACCTCGACCCGGCTGATGAAGTCGGCGGTCGGCTCGGCCATGTCGTCGGCCAGGCTCACCGCGACCGGCTTGTCGGCGAACCGCTCCGTCCAGTAGGCGCGGTCCCGCTCGAACCGCTCCGACGCCCGGTACTCCTCCTCCTCGGCGAGCACCCGGCGGTAGTCGCCCAGCTCCGCCGGGACGTACTCGCCGCCGTTCGCCAGCGACGTGTACACCTCCGCGGCCCGGTGCATGATCAGCGGCCCGCTGTGGCCGTCCTGGATCGCGTGGTGCGTACGGATGAACCACCGGTGCAGGACGGGCGACAGCCGCAGCATCGCGGTGACGAACAGCCGCTCGCCGTCCAGCGGCAGCGGCTCGGCCATCCGCGCCCTCATCCACGCCCGCGCCGCCGCGTCCGGGTCCGCCTCGCCGGACAGGTCCACCAGGGGAATCGAGACGCTCGCGTCCGGGTCGAGGATCTGCCGCACCGCCCCGTCCCGCTCGGCGAACCGGGCGTGCAGCGCCAGCACCTCGTGCGCCCCGATGCGCGCCACCCGGTCGAAGAGTTCGTGGTCGAGCGGACCCTCGATCTCGATGTACTGCGCGATATGGATCGGCGTTCCGGGCGCCAGCTGCTGCGCGTACCAGACGCTCTGCTGAGCGGCCGAAAGAGGGACGTACTCGGTGGACGACATCAAGTGCTTTCCCGGTCGAAGGGGGGTTGCTTTATGCCAGGCAACGGCGTCCGGAAGGCGCCGGCGGGCGGAAATTCAAAGAGAAAGACCACAGAACTGATCGGGCTGCTCCCCGTCCCCTTTCACCCGAGTCCCTTCCGGGAACGCGGCGGCACGCGGACCCCCGGGGGTACGACGCCCCGTGGTCCCGCCAATACAGAGCGCCGCCGCTTTCCGCCCTCGACCGGGACCCGCCCCGCGACCCATCGTCCTACTCAGGAGTAGCGGGGCCACAGTTAACCAGCCTGTCACATGCCTCGCAATCCCCTCGAAAGTAGAACTTGGCCCCCGCAATTGCTCACGGGAGTGACAAAAGACCCGGTCACCGGCATGGGCGCTCGCACACCGGACGCTCACCCGATGACAAAGGTTGACAACTCAACACGGACAATGCGATTACGGAGCGTTAAATGATCTCCGTGCGGGCGGTGCCGGCGGCCGCCCCGTCCCGGCCGCTACCTGGCCCGGTACTCGTGCACCACCACGGCCGCGGCGCGCACCCCGGGGTGCCGCTGCAGCACCGCCTCGATCTCGCCCAGCTCCATCCGCACGCCGGAGATCTTCACCTGCCGGTCGACGCGCCCCAGGTACTGCAGCGTGGGCCGGCCCTCGCCGCCCGCGCCCGCGGGCAGCAGCCGCACCGCGTCGCCCGTCCGGTAGAGCCGCCCCGTCGGCGACGCGCCGAACGGGTCCCGATAGAAGGCCTCGCGGGTCCGCTCGTCGTTGCCCAGGTAGCCGCGCCCGACGGCCACGCCGCCGACGAACAGCTCGCCGGTCTCGCCGACGTCGCAGGCGGTCCACGTGCCGTCGTCGCCCTCCCGCAGGACGTGCAGGCGCGCGTTCACGACGGGGGTGCCGATCGGCAGCCTCAGCAGGTCCAGGTCCCCGGCGGTCACCGTGTGGTGGGTGACGTCGTCGGAGCACTCGGTGGGGCCGTAGGCGTTGAGCAGCCGCGCGTGCGGCATCGCCTCCAGCCAGCGGCGCGCCAGCTCGGCGGGCAGCTCCTCGCCCGTCGCGATCATCCAGCGCAGCCCGCCCAGGCCGCCCTCCGGGGCGCCGGGCAGGTCGTCCAGCAGGTGCCGGACCATGGTCGGGACCAGCTCGACGACGGTGATGCCCTGCTCGTCGACCGCCCTCGCGAACGCGACCGGGTCGTGCGCGACCTCGTCGCCGATCACGTCCACCCTGCCCCCCACCAGCAGCGGGGCCAGCATCTGCCAGATCGAGATGTCGAAGCCGAGCGGCGCGGTGAACGCGAGCACGTCGTCCCCGGTCAGCCCCAGGTCGACGATCTTGGCCCAGAGGTGGTTGACCATCCCCTGGTGCTCGACGACGGCGCCCTTCGGCCGGCCCGTGGACCCGGACGTGAACAGCACGTACCGGGGGCGGTCCAGGCCGTGCAGGCGCGGCTCGCCCGCCCACGGCGCCAGGCCCGCCGCGTCCGCCGCGCGCAGCACCCGGCACCCCGCCGCGGCGGCGCCCTCCAGCAGCGCCGGGGCGCTCCCGCCCTCGTCCACCGCCACCAGCACCGACGCGCCCGCCTGGTCGAGGACGTCGCGGACGCGCCCGGCCGGCCAGGTCTCGTCGGCCGGCACGTACAGCGCGCCGACCAGCTCGATCGCCAGGAACGCCGCCACCACCGCGGCGCAGCGCCCGCCGCCGACCCCGACCACGGTGCCGGGCTCGACGCCCGCGCCCTCCAGCAGCGCGGCCAGCCGGCGGGCCTCCGCCGCGAGCCCGGAGTAGGACAGCGACCGGGACCGGTCGGCCACCGCGGGCCGGTCCCGCTCGGCGGCGAACCGCTCCACCCGGGTGATCAGCGGGTCGGCCAGGTCGACGCCGTGCTCGCGCACCAGGCCGTGCCGCGCCGCCAGCTCCCGCGCCCGGTCCGCCTCGCCGGCGGGCACGGCGAGGACGGGCAGGCCGTCCAGGGGCAGCAGCCGATCCACGGCCGGGCCGCGAGCGCTCATCTTCACTCTCCGTGATGTCGTTCTTCTCCACCGTCATCGGCAAAAGAAGTGGGGGCCATAGCTTATGTCCGGCTCCGGTCCGCACCGCTCCGGATTCCCCGGATTGGACCCTACTCGCAGGTAATCGGGGGTTGCGACGGAACATGCCCGAAGGTACGGTGAGGCTCCGCCATGGTCTGGCGTGAGGCCCGCGGCGACTTCGGGGGAAGATGAGGGAATTGTTTCTTCAGTCCAGGGTGACAGCGTGCCGATAATCACCTCGCCGCAGGATTTCAATGTGGACGACCTTTACGTCGATCTGCGCCACGTCCTCGACCGTCCACTCTTCCTCAAATGCGAGGGATTCAATTTCGCCGGCTCGGTGAAACTGAAGGCGGCGGCCGCGATGGTGGAGGCCGCCGAGCGGGAGGGCGTGCTCTCCCCCGGCTCGACGATCGTCGAGTCGTCCTCCGGCAACCTCGGCATCGCGCTCAGCCTGATCGCCGCCGACCGCGGCCTGCGGTTCGTCTGCGTCACCGACCCGCGCTGCAACCCCGCCTCGGTGCGGGTCATGCGCGCCCTCGGCGCCGAGGTCCGCGTCGTCGCCGACAAGGACGCCAACGGCGGGTACCTCGGCGGCCGCATCAGGTACGTCCAGGACCTGTGCGCGTCCGGCGACGGGTACGTCTGGCTGAACCAGTACGCGAACCGCAACAACTGGCTCGCCCACTACCGCGGGACCGCGCCGGCGATCGACCGGCAGTTCCCCGACCTGGAGGTCCTCTTCGTCGGGGCGGGCACCACCGGCACCCTCATGGGCTGCGCCCGCTACTTCCGCGAGCACCACCGCCCCGTCACGATCGTGGCGGTCGACGCCGTCGGCTCGGTCACCTTCGGCGGCATCCCCGAGCAGCGCATGGTCCCCGGCCTCGGCACCAGCGCCAAGCCCGCGCTCGTCGACGAGTCCTACATCGACGACGTCGTGCACGTCGCCGAGCCCGACACGATCCGCACCGTGCACGCGCTGTCCTCGCGCGGGTTCCTGTTCGGCGGCTCGACCGGCACCGTGGTGTCCGGCGCGTCCCGCTGGCTGGACGCCAAGTACCCCGGCGAGCAGCCCGTCGCCGTCGCCATCGCGCCCGACCTCGGCGAACGCTACCTCGACTCCATTTACGACGAGGGCTGGCTCGGCGAGCACTTCGGCGAACTGCTCCCCGGCCTCGATCTCCCGGCCGCCGGTATCCTCGGCGTCTGATCATCCCCCGCAGCGCGAAAAGGACACGGAGTTCCCTCATGACGCAGGCCCCCACGTTCGCCGTGATCTCCGGCGCCCAGGTCCACGACGCGATCGCCGGGCGCGAGCGGCAGGTCATCGGCATGGTCGAGGCGGCCTACCGGCTGCACGGCGAGGGCGCGACCGTCAACCCCGACTCCTACTTCCTGCGCTTCCCGGACCGGCCGTCCGACCGGATCATCGCGCTGCCCGCCTCGGTCGCGGGCGACGTCGGCGTGCACGGCATCAAGTGGATCTCCAGCTTCCCCGGCAACGTCGCGAACGGCATCCCCCGCGCGTCCGCCGTGCTGGTCCTCAACGACGCCGAGACCGGCTACCCGTTCGCGTGCCTGGAGAGCTCCATCATCTCCGCCGCCCGCACCGCCGCGTCCGCCTCGCTCGCCGCCGCGACCCTCGCCGACAAGCGCGGCGACCGGCCCCGCCGCGTCGGCTTCGTCGGCGTCGGCCTCATCGCCCGCTACATCCACACCTACCTGGCGGGCAACGGGTTCGCGTTCGACGGGCTCGGGATCCACGACCTGTCGCGCGAGCACGCCGAGGGCTTCAAGGGCTACCTCGAGCGGTCCGAGAAGGGCACGGTCACGATCCACGACTCCGCGGAGTCGCTGATCCGCTCGTCCGACCTGATCGTGTTCGCGACCGTCGCGGGCGAGCCGCACGTCACCGACCCGGCCTGGTTCGCGCACAATCCGCTCGTGCTGCACGTCTCGCTGCGGGACCTCTCCCCCGAGATCATCCTGTCCGCGTACAACGTCGTGGACGACGTCGAGCACTGCATGAAGGCCAACACGTCCCCGCACCTGGCCGAGCAGCAGGTCGGCAACCGCGACTTCGTCGCCGGCACCCTGTACGACGTCCTCACCGGCGCGACCACCCCGCCCGCCGGCAAGCCGGTGGTCTTCTCGCCGTTCGGCCTCGGCGTCCTCGACCTCGCCGTCGCCAAGTACGTCCACGACCAGGTCACCGCCGCCGGGACCCTGAACACGATCCCCGGCTTCTTCCACGAGATGAAGCGCTACGGCTGACGCCTCGCCCCCGGTGGGACGCCCGTCCGCGCGGCGTCCCCCCGGCTCACGCGAACTCGGCCGTGTCCAGTTCGAACCCGAACGGCTCCGGCAGCGCCAGCCCCTTGCCGAACTGCACCTGATGTGCCTGGCCGTAGTCCCTGCCGTCGGGCTCGCCGAACAAGATCGTCTTCTGCTCCCCACGATCCACCAGCAGGTAGAGCGGGATGCCCGCGCGCGCGTATCCGTACCGCTTGGCCTCCCGATCCATCTGGGGTCGAGAGGACGTCACCTCGACGACCATGCAGACCCCGTCGGGCTCGAGCCACGAGTCTTCGTTGTCAAAGACATTGAGTTCGCGAGGGGCGAAGGTCGCGTCCGGAATCGCCATGTTAGTCCTGTTCCCCATGCCACCGGGGACCGAGATCCCCCTGCCGGGGGCGTACTCCATCACCGTCGAACTCTTGAGCGCGACCTGGAAGACGATCTTGCCGTTGTTCCGGTCGTGCCTGTTGCTGAGGGGTGGGGACACGAAGATCTCTCCGTCGATCAGCTCGGCTCGATGACCCTCGGGAGGGTCCAGCGAGAGGAAGTAGTCCAGGAGTACGTCCCTCTGGCTCTCGGGCTCATGAACCATCGTCGTCATGCCCTGCTCCTTTCCTCGCGAGCGAGGATATGAGCGGAGCGCCACCTTTCACATACAGATCGTGGTCATCGGTGCGTTCGTCCTCAGCCTACGGTCCCCGTGCGCCGGCGTCCGCACACTCGCCGGGCAAATAGATCGGCGTGGAGCGGGCACGTTCTCGCCATGGACGAGCGAGACGATCCGCGTGGGGACGTTCAGGAGCTGAGCGACTTCGAGCTGGCGGTGTACGAGACCGTGGCGGAGATCGACGTCGAGGGCCGCGCGGCGGACTTCGAGTCGATCGAGCGGCTCATGGAGGCGCCCGAGGAGGACCTCTGGGCCGCGCTGGGCCACCTGGTGTCGATCAACCATCTGCACTCCACCCCGAAGGGCTACGTGCTGGGCCCGCACGACTGGGACGCGTGACCTGCGGGGCGTCCCGGTGAGCGGGAGCGGCGGGGCCGCCCGGGGCGCGGGACGGGAGGATGGTCGACCGTCGTACACGTGTGCCGCGTCAGGGAGGCCGCCGGATGGAGCTCGTCGTCACCGAGGAACAGCGGGAGCTGCGCGACGCGCTGCGGCGGTTCTTCGCCGACCGGTCGCCGTCCGCCGAGGTGCGGCGGCTGATGGAGACGGCCGAGGGCCACGACCCGAAGATGTGGGCGCAGATGGCCGAGCAGCTCGGGCTGCAGGGCCTGGCGATCCCGGAGGAGCACGGCGGCGCGGGCTTCGGCGTGCGGGAGCTGGCGGTCGTGTTCGAGGAGATGGGGCGGGCGGTCGTGTGCGCGCCGTTCCTCGCGACGATCACCGCGGCGGCGGCGCTGCGGGCCGGGGACGGCGGGCACGACCTGCTGCCCGGCATCGCGGACGGCACCACGATCGCGACCCTCGCCGTCGCTGAAGACGGCGGGAGCTGGGATCTCGGTGCTGTGGAGACGCGGGCCGAGGGCGGTGTTCTGCGCGGGGCCAAGAGCTTCGTGTTGGACGGGTGCGTCGCCGGGCTCGTGCTCGTGGCGGCGCAGGACGAGGACGGCGTCGGGCTCTACGCCGTGGACGCCGGCGCCGAGGGCATGACCCGGACGTCCATGCCGACGCTCGACCAGACGCGCAAGCTCGCGCGGATCGGGTTCGACGGGACGCCGGCGCGCAAGATCGGCGGCGCGGACGCGATCCGGCACGCGCTGGACGTCGCGGCGGTGGCGCTGGCGGCCGAGCAGCTCGGCGGCGCGCAGCGGACCCTGGACATGACGGTCGAGTACGCGAAGGTGCGGCACCAGTTCGGCCGCCCGATCGGGTCGTTCCAGGCGATCAAGCACCGGTGCGCGGACATGTTCGTGCTGGTGGAGTCGGCGCGGTCGGCGGTGCTGTACGCGGCGGCGGCCGCCGACGGGAGCCCGGAGGAGCTGCCGCGGGCGGCGGCGCTGGCGAAGGCGTACTGCTCGGACGCGTTCTTCCACACCGCGGGCGAGGCGATCCAGCTGCACGGCGGCATCGGGTTCACCTGGGAGCACGACGCGCACCTGTACTTCAAGCGGGCGCAGTCGTCGCGGCAGCTGTTCGGGTCGCCGGACGCGCACCGCGAGCGGCTCGCCGCGCTCGCCGGCATCACGGGTGCAGCTTGAGGCCCTTCAACGCCTTGTCCACGCCGTTCTTCGGCCCGTGGACGGCGAACCCGACGAGCGGCATGTCCTCGGCGGTGACGGCGCGGACGGTGGCGCGGTTGGCCTCGTCGTGGCCGGTCTTGAACATGTCCTCGATGTAGACGGCGATGTCCATCCCGCGGGCGAGGGCGCGCGCGTGCGCCGCCTTGACCCCCGCCGCGTCGGCCTCGTAGACGAGGACGGGCTGGCGGAACATCGCGAGGTAGCCGTTGCCGGACGCGTCCTCGTACGGGTCGCCGATCACGCCGGGCACTCCCCCGGCCACCGCGCTCGCGAGGAACGCGGTGACGTTGAGCCGCTGCCAGGCGGCCAGGTCGTCGCGGACCACGATGCCGATCTTGGTGTCGAAGCGCATGCCGTCCAGGCTGGCGCGGCGGGCGGGCGGCGGTCTTGAACGCTCGTGCGGCGCGCGAGACTGGGAGCGTGGACTGGAGCAGGTACTGGCGGTCGCCGGACCGCCCGCTGGAGGCGATGCACGCGCACTTCGAACGGCACGCCTACCACCGGCACAGCCATGAGACGTACTCGTTCGGCGTGACCGAGGACGGCTACCAGGCGTTCAAGTGCCGGGGCGGCGCCCATACGAGCGCGGCCGGGATGGTCATCGCGTTCAACCCGGACGACCCGCACGACGGCCGCCCGGCGGACGCGCTCGGCTTCACCTACCGCATCGTGCACATCGGCCCGGAGCTGGTGGCGAGGGTGCTGGCCGACATCGGGGGGCGTCCGGCGGGGCTCCCGCTGTTCGACGCGCCGGTGGTCGGCGATCCCGTCCTCGCCGGGAACCTGCGGGCCCTGCACGCCGCGCTGCTCGGCGGGGCGCCCGCGCTGCGCCGGGACGAGCTGCTCACGGCGGCGGTCGGCGCGATGGTGAACCGCGCCGCGTCGGGGCGGCTACGCGTCGGGCCGTCGTCCGGTGCCGCCGCGCGGGCCCGGCGCCGCCTGGAGGACCGCTACCTGGACGACGTCGGGGCGGACGAGCTGGCCGAGGCGGCGGGGTGCAGCAGGTTCGCGCTGTACCGGGCGTTCCGGCGGGCGTACGGGATGGCGCCGAGCGACTACCAGCGGCAGCTGCGGCTGCGGGCGGCGCGCGTCCGGCTGGCGCGCGGCGAGCCGATCGGGGAGGTCGCGGCGGCGACGGGGTTCGCCGACCAGAGCCATCTGACGCGCTGGTTCGTCCGCTGCTATGCGATGACGCCTGGGAGATTTCGTGGTGCGTGCGGTTGATCGAGGAACGTGGTGATTGAGGAACAATGTCGCCCATGATGCGGGCGAGCGGAGCGATGTTCGGGCTGGCGTACGGGGACGCGCTGGGCGCCCCCACCGAGTTCCTCACAATGAAGCAGATCGGGCGGCGCTTCGGTGAGTTCGACCCGGCGGAGCCGGAGGGCGATCCCGCGCTCGTCACCGACGACACGCAGATGGCGATCGCGGTGGGCCTCGCCCTCCTGGACGCCCTGGCGAACCCGCCGTTCACTCCCGACCTGGTCGCGCCGATGTGGCGGCGGCGGTTCGTCGACTGGCTGAACAGCCCCGACAACAACCGCGCGCCGGGCAACACGTGCCTGCGGGCCTGCCGGGGCCTGGCGGCCGGGCGGCCGTGGGTGGAGGCGACCGTCGCGGGCTCCAAGGGCTGCGGCGCGAACATGCGGGTGGCGCCGGTCGGGCTCGCGCCGGGCCTGACGGACGAGACGCGCGCAGGGGCGTCCCAACTGCAGGCGGCGATGACGCACGGGCACCCGACCGGGCTCGCGGCGAGCGAGCTGACCGCGTTCGCCGTCCGGTGGCTGGCGGACGGCTTGGCGCCCGCCGACCTGCCCGCCGCGCTGCGCGACCGCTGCCACGAGCAGCGGGCCGTCTACCACGAGCGGTGGCTCGGCACGCTGTGGCAGTGGCCCGGCATCGACTCCCCCGGGACGTTCATCGCGCGCGGCTGGGACGAGTGCCTGGACGTCCTCGACCGGCTGGACGAGGCGCTCGCGCGGGGCGACCGCGCGTCCGACCCGTGCGAGGTCACCGGTGCGGGCTGGTGCGCGGAGGAGGCCCTCGCCACCGGGCTGCTGTGCTTCCTGCTGTTCCCCGACGAGCCCGTCGCGGCGATCCGGCGCGGCGCGGCGAGCTCCGGCGACTCCGACTCGATCGCGTGCCTGGCGGGCGCGTTCGCGGGCGCGCACCTCGGCATGGACGCCTGGCCGGGCGAGTGGGCCGGGCGCATCGAGTACGCGGATCAGCTGACCAGGCTCGGGAGTGCCTGGGACTAGCACCCGGGCGACGGGCACGGGATCTCTCCGGACGAGCCCCTTGACCTCGCCGCACCCAAAAGCTAATCTCATTAGCCATAGGGCTACACCGAACAAACTGGAGCGCGCCATGAGCGACCAGACGCAGTACCTCGACCTTCCCGGCGGACGCCTCGCCTACGACGACGAGGGCGACGGCCCGCTCATCGTGTGCCTGCCGTCGATGCTCGACCTGCGGTCGCAGTTCCGGTTCCTCAGGCCGCGGCTGCTGGAGGCCGGCTACCGGGTCGTCACCGTCGACCAGCGCGGGATGGGCGAGAGCAGCGCGGACTGGCCCGAGTACGGGAGCACGCCGCTGGCGCACGACCTGATGGCGCTGCTGCGGCACCTGGACGCCGGACCGGCCCTGGTCTACGGCTGCTCGAACGGCGCCGCGGCGGCCGTCTACGCCGCCGCGGAGGCGCCCGAGCTGGTCAAGGGCCTGGTCCTGGCGGCGCCGTTCGTCCGGAACGCGCAGGGCGGCCTGGTCATGAAGCTGACGATGTCGCTCTTCCGGATCCCCGGGCTGGCGCTGCCGCTGTACATGTCGTACTACCCGAAGTGGGAGCCGAAGCGCCCCGCGGACTTCGACGAGCACGCGGCGCTGCTGAAGGCGAACTTCAAGGAGCCGGGACGCGGCAAGGTCATCGCGTCGTACATGGGCATGTCGCACGACGAGGCCGAGGCGCGGCTGGACAAGGTCACCGCCCCCGTCCTGGTCATCATGGGCACCGCGGACGTCGACTGGCCCGACCCGGCCGCCGAGGCGCGGTGGGTCGCCGGACGCCTGAACGGCGAGGTGGTCATGCTGGACGGCGCCGGCCACCACCCGCACGTGGAGTTCCCCGCCGAGATCACCGAGGCCGTCCGGACCTTCGACGCGGGGCTCTAGGCGGACGCGGCCGTCCAGCCCGTCCAGGCGTCGATGGTGATCGCGATGACCGGGCCCTCGGGCGGACGGTCCCGGTACTGGGCGTAGCGGGCGGCGAGGAGCCGGACGGGCTCGGCGCGGCGCGCGTCGTCCTCCACCACGGCGGCGTGGCCGTCGACGCGGACCCACCAGAGCCGGTCCCAGTCGTCCTCGTAGTGGTCGGCGAGCAGCGCGACGCGCGGGTTGGCGCGTATGTTCGCCAGCCGCCGCAGGTCCCGCGTGCTCTTCGGCTTGTGGTCGACGGCGGTGTAGACCGACCCGCGGTACACGGCGAACGTGACGGGGACCAGGTGCGGGCGGCCGTCCTCCCCGACGGTCGCGAGCCGCGCGACGGGCGCGCTCGCGAGCAGCCGGCGCGCGCCGTCCGGTGAGAGCTTGGGCACGGGGTGCAGCCTGCCACGGCGCGAGCCCGGATCCCAGGCTCCCCCGCGCGGGCGAGGCGGATCGCTCCCCGGCGGGAGGCCCGCCCCGGCCCCGCCCGGAAGGCTCGGACGCATGGGAACGATCATCAGACGGTGGCCGGCGTGGGCCGGGTACGCGGCCGGCGCGTGGGCGGCGGGCGCGGCGGCACTGGCCCTCTACTGGGCCGCCGGTGGGACGGCCGGCTACCCGCTGCGGGACGTGCGGGACGCGGCCGCGGCGGCCTGGCCGATCGGGGCGGTCCTGCTGGTGGGCGGGATCATGGCGGTGTCGAGCGTCCGCGACGTCGGGCGGCTCATGCCGCGTGCGTGGCCCCTCGCGGGGCTCTGGGCGGCCTGCGCGGTGGCGGGCGCCGGCACGTTCGGGATCGTCATGAGCGCGCTCCAGCTGCTGTTCACCGGGACGGTGGACGACTGGCCGGTGTTCGGCGTCGAGGTGTCCTGCGCGGTCGGCGCGGCCCTGCTCGCGGGAGCGGCCGTGGCGTTCCGGCGCCGGACCGAGGGGACGTGTGCGCGCTGCGGGCTCGTGCACGCCGCGACGGGCGTCGCGAAGGTGGCGGCGCCGGTGACGGACGCGCCGCGTGGCGTCCGGCGGGCGGCGTGGGCGGGCGTGCTCGCGTTCGTCCCGTACATGGCGATGAAGACGACGTGGGCGTTCGGCGGGACGTTCGCAGGGATCCCGGGTGACGAGGTCGTCGCGGAGTTCCGCCGCAACGGCGCGTCGGGGCTGATCCTGACGCTGGAGCGGTACGGGCTGGACTTCACGACGCTGTCCGCGCTCGCCGGGATCTTCCTGCTGCTCGGGCTGACGCACCGGTGGGGGCAGGTGTTCCCGCGCTGGGCGCCGCCGCTCACCGGGCGCCGGGTGCCGCGCTGGCTCCCGCTCGTCCCGGCGTGGCTCGGCGCGGCGACGCTCGGCCCGTACGGGGTCGTCGGGACGCTCGCCTACCTGCTGCCGATCGCGGCCGGCGTCCGCGACCTCCCGCACGACGGGCTCATGAGCGGCTGGTCCGGGTGGACGGTCGCCGCGTGCGGGATCGGCGCGTTCGGCGTCTACGGGATCGCGCTCGGCGCCGCCGCGCTCTCCTACCAGCGCCGGACCCGGCCCCGCTGCGCCGCCGCACTTCCGGGAGACGCCGTCCGGGCCGCCGCGCCGGAGGTCAGTCCTTGAAGTCCGGCGGGCGGTTCTGCTTGCGCGCCGCGATCGCCTCGTCGAAGTTCTGCGTGGTGAGCCGGACGTACAGCTGGCCGAGGCCCTCCTGCCCCATGTGCGCGTCGAGGCTCGACGCGTCCAGCCCGGACCACAGCGACCGCTTGGTCAGCTCGACGCCGGGACGGCTGAACCCGGCGATCCGCTCGGCGAGGTCGTAGCAGGCGCCGAGCAGCTTGTCGCCGGGGACGGTGCGGGAGACCAGGCCGATCCGCTCGGCCTCGGCGGCGTCCACGTCCCGGCCCGACAGCATGATCTCGAACGCGCGGGACGCGCCGATCGCGCGCGGCAGCAGGTAGCTGAGGCCGAGCTCGCTCGCGGTCAGCCCGTTGTTGATGCCGGCGGCGCGGAACAGCGCGGTCTCGGACGCCAGCCGGATGTCGGCGGCGAGGCTCAGGCACATCCCGCCGCCGATCGCCGGCCCGTTGATCGCCGCGATCACCGGCTGGTGGACGCGGCGCATCGCGCGGACGACGTCGTCCAGCAGCTCCATGGAGCGCAGCGCGATCGTCGACAGCGTCAGCCCGTCGATGCCGGGGGGCGCGCCGGCCGACTCCAGGTCGGCGCCGGAGCAGAAGCCGCGCCCGGCGCCGGTGATGACGACGGCGCGGGTGTCGTTGTCGCGGCTCACCTCTTCGAGTGCCTCGCGGAAGGGCACCATGACGTCGAACGCCATCGCGTTCATCCGCTCGGGCCGGTTGAGGGTGATGAGCGTGACGTGCGGGCGCGGCTTGTCGATCAGGACGAACGGCAACGGGACCTCCTGGGTGGCCTAGCAAGCGCTAGGTTACACAGGCGGGAACTCGGGCGGCGTGAGGCCCCGCTCGACCACCTTCGTCAGCTGCTCGTCGGTCAGGATCCGCGGCTCGCCGATCATCTTGGCCCGCACGTACACCCCGCACAGCCACTCCAGCAGCCGCGCGTTCTCGTACGCCTCGTCCAGGTCGCGGCCGATCGTGACGCCGCCGTGGTTGGCCATCAGCGCGGCGCGCTTGCCGCCCTCCATCGCGGCCCGCACTTTCCCGGCCAGCTCCGGCGTCCCGTAGGTGGCGTACTCGGCGACCTTCACCACGCCGCCCAGCAAAAGCGTGTTGTAGTGGATCGGCGGCAGCTCGGTCATGGTCGTCGCGACGACGGCGCCGTACGTCGAGTGCGTGTGGACGATCGCCGCCGCGGGCGTCTCCGCGTACAGCGCGAGGTGCATCGGCGTCTCCGACGACGGCGCGCGGTCGCCCTCGACGAGCCGGGCGTCGAGGTTCACGATCGGGCAGTCCTCCGGCCGCATCCGGTCGAGCATCATTCCGCCCGGTGTCACCGCCACCAGGTCCCCCGAACGTACGCTGACGTTGCCGGACGCGCCCGTCACCAGGCCCGTCTCGGCCAGCCTGCGGCCCACCGCGCACAGCGCGCGCCGCTCGTCCTCCAGCAACATGCGAATCCCTCTCACGTTCTAGCCCCTGCCCGTCGTACGCTACGGCCCTGACGATCACGAGGGAGAACCCGGCATGGCAACTGTGGTCACGGTCGGAGCGCACATCCTGGACGTGCTGGCCCGGCCCGTCGAGGGCATCCCGGGCGGCCAGGACACCGTGGTCGTCGACCAGATCAGGGTGACCGCGGCCGGCGCCGCCGCCGGAACCGCCGTCGCGCTCGCCCGGCTCGGCAACCGGGTCGTCTCGGTCGGCGCGATCGGCGACGACGACCTCGGCGACCTGCTCGTCACGATCATGAACCGGAACGGGGTGGACGTCACCGGCCTCGTCCGCCGCACCGCCGAGCAGACCAGCGCGTCGATCCTGCCGATCCGCCCGGACGGCGGCCGGCCGAGCTTCCACGTCCCCGGCGCGAACCTCACCCTCACCGCGCACGCGGTCGAGCCCGGCCTGCTCGCCGCCGCGAACGCCGTCCACCTCGGCGGCCCCGACGTCACGTTCGGGCTGAACGACCCGGAGTTCTTCGCCGCCCTCGACGCGGCCCGCGCGTCCGGCACCGTCGTCACCATGGACCTGCTGTCCAACATGCCCGACCTGGTGCGGGGCGCCGCCGCGTTCCTGCCGCACGTCGACCACTTCCTGCCCAACGAGGAGCAGGCCACGGCGATGACCGGCGAGGACGACCCGGAGAAGGCCGCGCGCGCCCTGCTCGCCGAGGGCCCCGCCACGGTGGTCGTCACGCTCGGCGCGGAGGGCAGCCTCGTCGCCACCGCCGGCGGCGTGCACCGGCTGCCCGTCCTGCCCGTCGAGGTCGTCGACACCACCGGCTGCGGCGACGCCTACTGCGCCGGGTTCATCACCGGCCTCGGCCGCGGCGAGGACGTCCTGGAGTCGGCCCGCTGGGGCACCGCCGCCGCCGCGACCGTCGCCCAGGGCCTCGGCTCCGACGCCGGCCTCAAAGACCTCGACTCCGTCCTGGCCTTGCTGGCCTAGATCTTCTGCGCCCGGTCCTGCCAGTAGGGGTCGCGGAGGAGGCGCTTGTAGAGCTTGCCGGTGGGAGTGCGGGGCATCTCATCGACGAAGTCGACCGAGCGCGGCGCCTTGTAGCCGGCGAGGGACGCGCGGACGTGCCCGATCAGCTCGTCCGCGAGCGCGGCGGACGGCTCCACGCCGTCGGCGAGCTCGACGGCGGCCTTCACCTGCTCGCCGAACTCCTCGTCCGGGACGCCGAACACCGCCACGTCCCGGACGGCGGGATGGGTGATCAGCACGCCCTCGATCTCGGCCGGGTAGATGTTCACCCCGCCGCTGATGATCATGTCGATGACCCGGTCGGCGAGGAACAGGTAGCCGTCCTCGTCGAGGTAGCCGGCGTCGCCGGTGGTGAACAGCCCGTCGGAGCGGTGCACCGAGCGGGTCTTCTCCTCGTCGCCCCAGTACTCCACGTCGTCGCCGCTGGCGTAGCGGAACCAGATCTGGCCGCGCTCCCCCGGCGCGGCGGGCTCGCCGTCCTCGCGCAGGACGTGCACCTCGGTGGTGGGCAGCGGGCGGCCGACGCTGCCGGGCCGCTCCAGCCACTCGGACGCGGTGATCACGCTGTTCACCGACGCCTCGGTGGACCCGTAGTACTCGTGCACGATCGGGCCGAACCAGTCGATCATCGCGCGCTTGACGTCCGGGGAGCACGGCGCGGCGCCGTGCCACACCGCCTTCAGGGAGGAGCCGTCGAACGCCTTGCGGGTCGCCTCGTCCAGCCGCAGCAGCCGGACGAACTGGGTCGGCACCAGGTGGACGTTCGTGATCGCGTGCTCGTCGATGAGCCGCAGCGTCTCGGCGGCGTCGAAGCCGCGGCGCATCACCACCGACCGCCCGCCGAGCAGGAACACGTGCGACCACAGCCACTGCGCCGAGTGGTAGACGGGCCCGACGAGCAGGGTGCGGCCCTGCTCGGGGATCTGCAGGACGCCCGCCATCAGGTCGCCGAGCAGCCGCGCGTTCTCGATCGGCCCGCCCGCGTCGGTGAGCTTGCGGGTGACGCCCTTCGGACGGCCGGTGGTGCCGGAGGTGTAGAACATCGGCAGCCCCGTGGACGGGTCCGCGATCTCCTCCTCGGCGCCCGTCGCGAGGAACTCCTCGTACGGGGTGAAGCCGTCGACCGGCTCGCCGAACGCGACGCGGGCGGTGAGGCCGAGGCCGGCGGACGCCTCGCGCGCGACGTCCCCGAAGGCGTCCTCGGTGAACAGCACGCGGGCCCCCGCGTCCTGGAGGACGTAGCGCAGCTCGTCCGCCGTCCAGTGCCAGTTGACCAGGACGTAGCGCAGGCCGATGTGCCCGGCGGCGCACATGGCCTCGAAGAACTCGCGGCGGTTGCCGGAGTGGATCGCGATCACGTCGCCGGTGGCCGGCCCCAGGCCGCGCAGCGCGTTCGCCAGCCGGTCGGTCCTGGCGTCGAGCTCGCGCCAGGTGGTGGTGCCGCGCTCGTCGGTCAGCGCGGGCTCGTCCGGACGGGCGTCGGCGTGCGGGCGGAGCAGTTCGGCCATCGGTCGCCTCCTGGAACGGGACAAATCCTAGAATTCGACTCTAGAACTTTCCGCGCCGCGATGGCCAGAGCCGGGTCACGACGTCCGGACGAGATCGGTGGCCAGCACCGCCTCCGCCGCGTTCACCAGCTGCTCCAGCCGCAGCACCTCCGTCCGGTGGAACGGCGGCGCGCCCTTGCGCGCGACGACCAGCGCGGCGCGCCCCTCCGACAGCGGGCAGACCGCGTACTCGGTGCCGTCCGCCCCGGCGAAGGCGCGCGGCCGCAGCGGCGGCAGCACCGGCAGCTCGGCGCCGGTCAGCCCGCCGACGCTGGCGTGCACCAGCACCGCCGCGTCCTGCTCCCCCAGCTCGGCGATCCCCGCCCAGTCGGCGCTGAGGATGCCGGGCACGGCGTCGGCCAGCGTCGCCGCGCCGCGCTCGGGCACCGCCGCGACCTGCCCGATCACGGCGGCGTCCGGGTGGGCGCCCTGCGGCTCGACGGTCGGCCAGATGCCGACGATCTCCACCCCGTTCACCGAGCCGAGCCCGTCGCGCAGCCGCTCGACGCCCGCGCCCGCGGGCCACGTCACGGTGAAGTCGTCCAGGGCCCGCCCGTTGTCGCGCTCCAGCACCGCCATCTGCGCCACGTCGGCGCCCGCGGCGCCCAGCGTGCGCGCCACCTGGCCCAGCGAGCCCGGACGGTCGGGCAGCCGGACGCGGATCCGCAGCAACATCGCCACCTCCTTCTTCCATGTCCCCTCAGCTTCCGGGAGACCCGTTTCCCACGTGTTACCCATTCGTGTCGACGCGAAGAAGTCGGTGCTGGAACGGCGGGGAGGCGTCAAACTAGAGTCCAATGAAGGTCAACAGCAGACCTATCGCCTCTGCCGCCTCATCATTAAGGTGACTGCACGTGTCGAGCGACGGGGATCGCACAGTCAACGACGGGGCCGACTCCGGCATGGACGGCGCCGTGCCGGGGGCGGACGGCGCCTCCGCGCCCGCCGGGACGGCGCCCGAGGCCGCGTCCGTGGCCGCGCCCGTGGCCGCGCCCCAGGCGGTGTCCGCCGAGGTCGCGGGGGAGGGCCGCGCCGCGTTCGAGGCCGAGATCAGAGACGCCCTCGCGGCGCTGACCGCGCGGCTGGACCGCGAGCACGAGCGCGCCGCGCACCGGGAGGCGGTCATCGACCGGCTCCACGAGGAGAACCAGCGGCTGCGGCGCGGGGAGCTGCAGGCGATGCTGGAGCCCGTCCGGACCGCGCTGTACCGGCTGCACGACCAGGCCCGCCGCGAGGCCGACCGGCTGGCGGGGCCGGGCGCCGCGGAGCCGCCCGACCCGGTCCGCACCGCCGGGCTGCTCGGCGCCGTCGCCGACGACGTCGCCGACGCGCTCGCCCGGCTCGGCGTCGAGCGGTTCGGCGTGGCGCCCGGCGAGCCGTACGACGCGTCCCGGCACCGGCCCGTCGCCGTCACCCCGGTCACCGACCCGGGCCGCGACGGCCTGGTGACCGGCGTGCAGGCGGACGGCTTCGAGCAGGGCGGCAAGGTGCTGCGCAAGGCGGCGGTCAGCGTCGGCCGCCTCGACCCGGCCGCGAACGGCACCGCGAACGGCACCGCGAACGGCACGGCGAACGGCACCGCGGACCGCGCCGAGCCCGCCGCGAGGGCCGGGTCGGGCCGCCACCGCGCGGCCGGCCGCGGCGAGACGACGAACAACCGACTCGGCACCGATGGGTGAGAGGGACATGGCTGTCTACGGGATCGACCTGGGAACCACGTACTCCTGCATTGCCTCCATCGACGACGTGGGGCGGCCGGCGGTCCTGCGGAACCTGGAGGGCACCGACACCACGCCGTCGGTGGTGTACTTCGAGAGCGGCGAGAACGTCGTCGTCGGCGCCACCGCGAAGGACACCGCGGTGCTGGAGCCCGACAACGTCGTCAGCCTGATCAAGCGCGACATGGGCCGGGACGTCACCCGCCCGATCCACGGGATCGACTTCACCCCCGAGGAGCTGTCGGCGTTCATCCTGCTGAAGCTCGCGACGGACGCGCGGACGACGACGGGCGAGGAGACCCGGGACGTCGTCATCACCGTCCCGGCGTACTTCGGCGCGGCGGAGCGGGACGCGACCCGCAAGGCGGGCCGGATCGCGGGGCTGAACGTCATCGACATCGTGTCCGAGCCGATCGCCGCCGCGATCACCTACGGGGTGCTGAACCCCGACGCCGACCGGACGATCCTGGTCTACGACCTCGGCGGCGGCACGTTCGACACGACCGTCATCGCGCTGCGCGGCGGGCACATCGAGGTGATCTGCACCGACGGCGACCACGAGCTCGGCGGCGCCGACTGGGACGCGCGGCTGGTGGAGTACCTGGCGGAGCGGTTCCGCGCCGAGCACCCCGACGCGGGCGACCCGCTCGACGACAAGCAGACCGAGCAGCAGCTGCGCCGCGACGCCGAGGACGCCAAGAAGGCGCTCACGACCCGCACGGCGCACACCGTCCGGGTGATGCACGCCGGGCGGGTCGCGGCGATCGAGGTGACGCGGGAGAAGCTGGAGGAGCTGACCAAGGACCTGCTCGACCGCACCGTGGAGATCACCGGGCGGACGCTGTCGACCGCCGCCGAGAAGGGCGTGCACGACTACGACGACCTGGTGCTGGTCGGCGGGTCCACGAAGATGCCGGTGGTCGCGTCGCGGCTGGAGACCGAGCTGGGGCTGTCGCCGCGGCTGCAGGACCCGGACCTCGCCGTCGCGAAGGGCGCCGCGCTGTACGCGTTCGAGGAGACCTACCGGCGGCTGATGCGGGAGGGCGCCGCCGAGCGCGCGGAGGAGATGGCGAGCCGGGCGGGGCTGTCGGCCGAGCAGCAGAAGCAGATCGCCGGGCGGCAGATCCGCACGGTCGCCTCGCACGCGTTCGGGATCGTCGTGGTCGACCGCGACTCCGGCGCCGAGCACGTCGCGCACCTCGTGCACGCCAACGACGAGCTGCCGGCGGCCCGCACCGAGGACTTCTTCACCGTCTACGACGACCAGACCTCCGCCGACGTCCGGGTGATGGAGCAGGCGGGCAGCGTCGAGTCCGCCGAGCTGATCGACAACACCGAGATCGCGACCGGGGAGATCCGCGTCCCGCCGGGCAAGAAGGCGGGCTGGCCGATCGGCGTGACGTTCGCGCTCGACGCGTCGGGGCTGCTGAACGTGACGGCCGTGGAGAAGGAGTCCGGCGAGCGGCTGGAGCTGAAGGTGGACGTCGGGGGGATGTCCGAGGAGGAGGTCGAGCGCTCCCGCAAGGCCCTCTCCCGGGTCCAGGTGAGCTGAGGGCCGGCGCGCCGCGGTGACGTTCGACGAGGAGTACCGGCGGGAGGTGCTGGAGCCGGCGCGGGCCGCGGGCGACCAGCCGCCCGAGGACCTGCGCGTCCGGTACGCGCTGGCCGACCCGCTGTCCGGGCCGGGCGTCGAGGCGCGGGTGAAGCAGGTGCGGCAGTGCTGGCGGCGGGCGCGCGGCCAGCTGAAGTACCGCAAGCTGATCGACCGGCTGGAGGCCGAGCACCGGGAGCTGGCACCGCTGTTCGCCGCCGCCGGGCGCGGCGACCTGCGGGCGCTGCAGGAGCGCCTCGCGGGCGGCCGGGAGCGCGGCGAGCGGCGCCGCGCGCAG
>NZ_WBMR01000053.1 GCF_008923365.1 Actinomadura montaniterrae | reverse complement strand
CCGGACCCGGCGGACGAGCCGGTTCCGGGCCGCGCGCCCCGCGTCGCGGGCGCCACCGGGGGCCGCCACTTCGCGCTCGCGATGGCCTACAGCGTCCTGATCTTCGTTCCGACGAGCCTGTTCGTCGCCGCGGCGCATCCGCAGTGGGCGACGCTGCAGCAGGCCTCGCACCTCTCGCACGGCGCGCTGACGGCCCTCGCCGCCGGCGAGGTCGCGCTCACCGCCACCGGCTTCCTGATCACCCGCGGGCTCCTCGTCGCGGGACGGATCCGCTGGGCGGCCTGCCAGGTGATCCTGGCGAACCTGCTGATGTGCCTGGCCGTGGTGCACGGCCCGGACGGCGACGGCTGGAAGCGGTTCCTGTCCACCGACCGCGCCGGCTACCGGGCGTTCCCGCCGTTCCTGAACCTCGGCGACCTCGGCGCCATCGCCGGGCACGTCGCGGACTTCCTCACCTCCGGCCTCGCCGCCGCCCTGTACGTCACGGGCGCGCTGGCGCTCGGCTCGCTCGGGCTGATCATGTGCGTGCTGCACCAGTTCGGGCTCACCGACGCCGGCGCGGACGGCCCCGGTCCGCTGCGCGCCGCGCTCGTCGCCGGGTTCGTCGGCGGCGGCGCGGCGATCGTCGCGGTGCTGACGTCGGCGCTGGTCGACGGGCTCGGCTGGGTCGCGCTCGCCGCCGTCGTCCCCGTCCTGTGGGTCGCGGTGGCCGCCCGCGGCGCGTTCGCCGCCGTCGTCGCCGCCGACCTCGCGCTGCCCGCCGAGCAGGACGGCTGACCCGGCCGCTGCCCGATCAGCCGGCCCGCGATCAGCCGACGGAGGTGTACGCGACGACGCCGCGGCGCATCGCGTCCATCGCGCGCCGCGCCGTCTTGCGCAGGTGCGAGTTCTCCGGCGCGGCGTCCACGACCTGGCCGAGCAGGTCCAGCAGCTGCTTGACCGCGCGGACGAAGTCGCCGGCGGTCAGGTCGCTCTCCAGCAGCACCTCGTCGAGGTCGTCGCCCTTCGCCCACCGGTACGCCGTCCACGCGAACCCGAGGTCGGGTTCGCGCAGGAACGACACCCGGTTGTCGCGCTCGACGGCCTCCAGCTCGCCCCACAGCCGTACCATCGCCGCCAGCGCGTCCTGCGACGGGCCGGTCGGCGTCCGCGGCGGGGCCGCGTCGTCGGGCTGCCGCGACTCGTACACCAGCGCCGACACGCACGCGGCCAGCTCGGCGTGGTCGAGCTTGTCCCACAGCCCGGCGCGCAGGCTCTCGGCGGTCAGCAGGTCCAGCTCGTTGTAGATCCGGCCGAGGCGGCGGCCCTCAGCGGTGACGTCGTCGCCGTCGAGGTAGCCGAGCTGCTGCAGCACGGCGCAGACCCGGTCGAAGGTCCGGGCGATCACCTGGGAGCGGCCCTCGACGCGGCGCCGCAGCTGCTCGGTCTCCCGGTCCAGGCGGTGGTACCGCTCGGCCCAGCGGGCGTGGTCCTCGCGCTTGTCGCAGCCGTGCACCGGGTGGGCGCGCAGGTCGGCGCGCAGCCGGGCGATCTCGGTGTCGTCGGAGGCGGCGGAGTCGCCGCGGGTGCGGCGCCGCTCCCGGACGTCGTCGGGCACCTTGTTGCGCAGCGTGGACGCCAGGTCGCGGCGATCCTGCGGGTTGCGGGGGCTGAACGACTTCGGGATACGGATCCGGTCGACGGGCTCCACCGCGCGCGGGAAGTCCTGGATCGACAGCCGCTGCACCGACCGGTTCACCGTCAGCACCAGCGGCGCGGGCCCGTCCGAGCGGCGCCCCACCCCCGGGTCGAGGACGACGGCGAGCCCGGACCGCCGCCCCGACGGCACCAGGATCACGTCGCCGGGCCGCAGGTGCTCCAGCGACCTCGCGGCCTCCGCGCGCCGCGCCGACGACCGCTCCCGGGACAGCTCCGCCTCCCGGTCCGACAGCCGCCGCCGCATCGCCGCATATTCCATGAAGTCGCCGAGGTGGCATTCGGCGGCCTTGGCGTACCCCTCCAGGGCCTCCTCGTTCTTGCGGACCTGCCGCGCCAGCCCCACCACGGCCCGGTCGGCCTGGAACTGCGCGAACGACTCCTCCAGCAGCGTCCGCGCCCGCTCGATCCCCACCGCGCCGACGAGGTTCACCGCCATGTTGTACGACGGCCGGAAGCTGGAGTTCAGCGGGTAGGTGCGGGTACCGGCGAGGCCCGCGACCGACGCGGGCTCCACGCTCGGGCCCCACACCACGACGGCGTGGCCCTCCACGTCGATGCCGCGGCGCCCCGCACGGCCCGTCAGCTGCGTGTACTCCCCCGGCGTCAGGTCGACGTGGGCTTCGCCGTTCCACTTGTCGAGCTTCTCGATCACCACGGTGCGGGCCGGCATGTTGATGCCGAGCGCGAGCGTCTCGGTGGCGAACACCGCCTTGATCAGCCCGCGGGTGAACAGCTCCTCGACGATCTCCTTGAACGTCGGCAGCATCCCGGCGTGGTGCGCGGCGACGCCCCGCTCGAGCGCCTCCAGGAAGTCGGTGTAGCCGAGGATCCGCAGGTCCTCCGGCGAGATGTCGGACGTGCGCAGCTCGACGTGCGCGCGGATCTCCTCCGCCTCCTCCTTGGAGGTCAGCCGGATCCCCGCGTGCAGGCACTGCAGCACCGCCGCGTCGCAGCCGGCGCGGCTGAAGATGAACGTGATCGCCGGGAGCAGCCCCGCCCGCTCCAGCCGCTCGATCACGTCGGGGCGGGCCGGCGGCCGGAACCGCTGCGGGCGCGGCGCCCGGCGGCGGCCGGTGCGGCGCCCCTGGTTGACCTTGGCGCGGCGGACCTCCTCCACCGCCATCCGCGTCAGCTGCGGGTTCAGCCGGGCCTGCCGGTCCTTGCCCTTGCCGGTGTCGACGAACAGGTCGTACAGCCGCGTCCCGACCAGCATGTGCTGGAACAGCGGGACGGGCCGGTGCTCGTCGACGATCACGGCGGTGTCGCCGCGGACCTCGTGCAGCCACTCGCCGAACTCCTCGGCGTTGGACACCGTCGCCGACAGCGCCACGATCCGCACCGAGTCCGGAACGTGGATGATCACCTCTTCCCAGACCGCGCCGCGGAACCGGTCGGCGAGGTAGTGCACCTCGTCCATCACCACGAACGCCAGCCCGGCGAGCGTCGGCGACTGCGCGTACAGCATGTTGCGCAGCACCTCGGTGGTCATCACCACGATCGGCGCCTCGCCGTTGACGCTGTTGTCGCCGGTGAGCAGCCCCACCTTCTCGGGGCCGTAGCGGCGGACGAGGTCGGCGTACTTCTGGTTCGACAGCGCCTTGATCGGCGTGGTGTAGAAGCACTTGGTGCCGCCGGTGAGCGCCAGGTGGACCGCGAACTCCCCGACGACGGTCTTGCCGGATCCGGTGGGCGCCGCGACCAGCACGCCGCTGCCGCCCTCCAGCGCCCGGCACGCCTCGATCTGGAAGGCGTCCAGGTCGAAGTCGTACAGGGTGCGGAAGTCCAGCAGGGCCGGGCCGTTCCCTGCGGTGCGCGCGCGGTAGGCCGCGTACCGCCCGGCCGGGCTGTCCGCGGCCTGCGCGGTGTCGGGGGAGGTCATGTCTTCGAGCCTACGGTTTCGACCGGCCCGATTCCCAATTCGGGACGCCTTTTCCCACGCGTCCCCTCACGGCGCACCCGTACCGGCCCGCCAGGGGCCCACCAGGCGGTCGGCGGGGGCGGTCAGCGGGCGCGGCCGCCGCCCTCCAGCTCGGCGTCGATCGCCTCCAGGTCCAGGGGCGACGCCTCGTCGTCGGACAGCTCCGCGTCGGGATCGGGCCTGCGGCCCTTGCGGCGGTCGTGGAAGAACGCCAGCACTTCGGCGATCTCGAACAGCACCACCGTCGGCACCGCCAGCGCCAGCATCGTGAACGGGTCCTGGCTGGGCGTGGCGACCGCCGCGAACACGAACACCCCGAACACGATCAGCCGCCGCGACCTGCGGATCCGCTCGTGCGTGAGGACCCCGGCGAGGTTCAGCATCACCACGAACAGCGGCAGCTCGAACGTCAGCCCGAAGATCAGCAGCATCGCCTGGGCGTACCCGAGGTAGTCCTGGATGCCGACCAGCACCTTGGTGTCGCCCGGCGCGAGCCCGATGAAGATCTTCAGGCCCTTGTCCATCGTCAGGTACGCCAGCGCGGCGCCCGCGAGGAACAGCGGGACCGCCGCGCCCATGAACGTGTACGTCCAGCGGCGCTCCCGCTTGTACAGCCCCGGCGCCACGAACGCCCAGATCTGGTACAGCCAGATCGGCGACGACAGCACCGCCCCGACGATCAGCGCGACCTTCAGGTGCACGAAGAACCCGTCGAAGATCCCGTGCACCACCAGGTCGCACTCGCCGCCCAGGCAGTGCTCCTGCGGAATGCGCGTGTACGGCTTCTGCAGGAACTTCCAGATCGGGTCGAACAGCAGCCACGCGACGATCCCGCCGGCGACGAGCCCGAGGATCGCCTTGATCAACCGGTTGCGCAGCTCGCGCAGGTGGTCCATGAGCGGCATGCGGCCGTCGGGCGCGCTGCTCTGCCTGGGCTTCATGACGGGCTTTCCGGGCTCGGTTCGGCTGGGGGTGTGCGGCCTGCTCGGGCGGTCAGCCCTGGCGCATCCGGCCCGGGTCCGACACCGGCACGCCCTCGATCGGCTCACCGGACGCCAGCGCGCCCCGGCTGCGCTGCCCGTCGGCGGCGGCCGCCTCGCGCTCCAGCCGCGCCGCCTCCTCGCGCAGCCGCGCCGCCTTGTCCCGCGCGTCCGACGACGCCTCCGCGGCGGCGGGGGCGGTCTTGGCGTCCTCGGCTCCGTCGTCGTGCAGGCCCTTGGTCTCGGCCTTCAGGATCCGCGCCGACTTGCCCAGGGACCGGGCGAGCTGGGGCAGCTTCGCCGATCCGAACAGCAGAAGAACGACCACCAGAATGATCAGAATCTCGGGCGTACCCAGTCCAGCCATGACAATCCTCTTCAGCAGGGGTCCTCAGGACGATCGTACGCCGTCCCCGGGCGCTTGTGGCACTCGAGCGTCCTGGAGTTCGGACAGTTCATCGCGCAACGCCGACTGTTTGGGCGCCAGCCGCCGCCTGGTGCGCTCCAGTTCACGCCCGAACCGCCGTACGCCCATGTACACGCGGAACGCGCACCAGGCGAGGACGGCCAGGCCGACGAAGCCCAGCGACACCGACACCCCAACCCACGACACGCCCGCCACGGTAGCCGATCCCCCGGCCCGGCGCCCCACCGGCACGGCCCGAGCACCGATCCGGCCGCCCGCCCAGCCCCTATGGAGGGATCACGCCATGCCGTACAGCGCCGGCGCGGGAGGTCAGGCCATGCCGTACAGCGCGAGCGCGCGGGACGCGTCGTCGCGGACGCCGTCGGCCAGTTCCTCCGGCGACACCACCCGGCCCTGGTCGCCGAGCCGCAGCGCCAGGCCCCGCACCCACCGCGTGTCGGGCGTGCGCAGCACCACCCGCAGCCGCCCCTCCCCGAGCTCCTCCACGCTCTCGCACGGGTAGTAGTCCGCCACCCACCGGCCGCGCGCCGTCAGCTCCAGCGTCACCGCCACGTCCTGCGGCGAGGGCCGGAACAGCCCCGCGTCCACGTCGATCGGCTCCGCCTCCTCGGGCACCTCCGCAGGCACGTCCAGCACCGTCAGGTCGAAGATCCGGTCCAGCTTGAACAGCCGCACCGCCTCCGCCCGCCGGCACCACCCCTCCAGGTAGGTGTTGCCCTCCACCACCAGCAGCCGCATCGGGTCCACGTCCCGCTCGGTGTTCTCGTCCCGCGCCGGCACGTAGTACCGCAGATGGACGCGGCGGCCCTGCGCGATCGCGTCCCGCAGCGCCCCGAGGCCGGTGCGCGCCGAGTCCGCCGACCCGCCCCGCGCGTCGACCTCGACGGCCACCTTGCTCGACACCGCCGCCGCGGCGCCCGCCGCCGACTCCAGCTTCGCGATCACCCGCGACAGCGCGTCCCGGTCGTGCAGGTCCGGGATGCCCGCCAGCATCCGCAGCGCCACCAGCAGCGCCGACGCCTCGTCCACCTTCAGCCGCAGCGGCCGCGCGATCGACTCCGCCTCCGCCACCGTGATCTCCCCGCCCTCGTAGGACAGGTCGATCGGGCAGTACGGGTCCGGCGCGCGCAGCTCCACGCACCACAGCAGGTTCAGGTCGTCGATCAGCTGCTTCTCGGTCACCCCGAACGCCGCCGCCGCCTCGCCCAGCAGCACCGAGTCGCGGTTCACCACGTACGGCACCAGCGCCAGCAGCCGCGCCAGCCGGTCCGTCGACGTCGTCGCCGGCGCCTTGCCCGCCTTCACGCCCGCCTTCGCCGGCGCCTTGCCCGTCTTCGCGTTCGCCATCGCCCCGCTCACCCCAGCACCGACTTCAGCTGCTGGATGACCGCCTCCCGCAGGTCCGGCGGATCCAGCACCACCACGTCATCGGCGAACCGCGCCAGGTACGGCGCGAACCGCTCCACGTCACGGAACGTCAGGACCGCCTCGTCCCACTCCCCGTCCCCGGCCGGGCGCACGTCCCGCGCCCACCGCCGCGGACCCTGCGCCGCACCGGCCCGCAGCCGCACCGTCGCCGGCCGCGGCTCGGTCACCGGGTCGCCCCAGTCGAACGCGATCTTCCGCACGTCCACCCCGTCCGGGACCGTGACCGACCCGTCCGGGCCGTCCGCCGCCACCTCGCCCACGATGCGGCTCAGCCGGAACACCCGCTCCTCCTCGCGGTCCCGGTCGAACCCCACCACGTACCAGCGGCCCCGCCGCGACACCACGCCCCACGGCTCCAGATGCCGCCGCGCCACCGACGTCCGCCCGATCCCCTGGTAGTCGAACGCCACCGGACGGCCGTCGCGGACCGCCTCCCACAGCGCCGGGAACGCCGGATCGCCGGTGTTCACCCGCGGCTCCACCCCCACCGCCGTGGTCACGTCCGTCTCGACCCCGGCCGCCCGCAGCTTCAACAGGGCACCGGAGGCGGCCTCCGCCATGCTCGCGCGCTGCCACACCCGCGCCGCCAGCCCCAGCACCGCCGCCTCGTCCGGCGTCAGGTGGATGTCGGGCAGCTCGTAGGCCTGCGGAGGGATCCGGTACCCGATCTCCTCACCGCCGCCGCCCTGCTGGTCGCTGCCGACCTCCAGCGGGACGCCGAGCTCGCGCAGCTCCTCCTTGTCGCGCTCGAACATCCGCTTGAACGCCTCGTCGGAGTCCGGGTAGCCCGGCACCGCCCGCCGGATCTGCTCGGCGGTCAGATAGCGCCGGGTGGCGAGCAGGCAGACCACCAGATTCAGCAGGCGCTCGGTCTTGCGCCGCGACACTTCGCCACCAACCCCTTCCGCGGAGCCTCGCGCTCCGCCCCTCCGCTCCGCGGCCTCCGGCGGCCCCGGCCGGGCCGGCGGCCCGATCGCGCCCCCGCCCGTCGCCCAGGACGCTACCGTTTCCCGGTGTGATCCGATGGCGCAAAGGCACAGTAGAGGGCATCCGCCGCGAATGGCCGGGGGCGGTCGAACTCGACGTCGTGATCGGGGGCGACGGCGCGCACCGCGCACTGGCCTACCCCGACCTGGTCGGACGCCCCGAGCCCGGCGACACCGTCCTGCTCAACACTACGGCCTTGGCGCTGGGCCTCGGCACCGGCGGCTACGCCATGGTCGTCGCCGTCCCCGACCGGCTTCCGCCCGACCCGTCAGGCCCCGGCCACCTCGTCAAGGCCCGCTACACCCCGCTGCAGGCCACCGTCCTCGGCGCCGACGAGCAGGACTCACCCCACCACGAGGTCCTCCGCGACGCCGACTCCCTCGGCGGCATGCCCGTCGTCATCGCCGACCTGCACTCCGCCCTCGCGCCGATCCTCGCCGGGCTGCTCGCCGCGCGCCCCGGCGCCCGGATCGTCTACCTCATGCCGGACGGCGGCGCGCTGCCGTCCTGGTTCTCCATGTCCATCGCCCGCCTCAAGGACGCCGGCGCCCTCGCCGCCACCGTCACCGCCGGGCAGGCGTTCGGCGGCGACCTGGAGGCCGTCACCGTCCACACCGGCCTCCTCGCGGCCCGGCTGGTGCTCGACGCCGACGCCGTCGTCCTCGCCCAGGGCCCCGGCAACCTCGGCACCGGCACGAAATGGGGGTTCTCCGGCGTCTCGGCGGGCGAGGCCGTCAACGCCGCGTCGGTGCTGGACGGCCGCCCCGTCGCGTCCCTGCGCGTCAGCGAGGGCGACAAGCGGGAACGCCACATCGGCGTCTCCCACCACTCCCTCACCGCCTACGGCCGCGTCGCCCTCGCCCGCGCCGACGTCCCCGTCCCCGAGCTCGGCGGCGCGTTCGGCGCCCGCGTCGCCGCCGAGGCCGCCCCGCTCGGCGACCGCCACACCCTCGTCCCCGTCCCCGTCGACGGCCTCCACGACACGCTCAGGGCCGCCGAGAAGGACTGGGGCGTCCGCCTGTCCACCATGGGCCGCCGCCTCGACGAGGACCTCCCCTACTTCCTCACGGCCGCCGCCGCGGGCCGCCACACCGCCGCCCTCCTCGGCTGACGCGCCGGGGCCGGCGCCCCCGCCACAGCCCCGGAACCGGCCCCGGAACCGGAACCGCCTTCACAGCGCCGCGGGCTCCGCACCCTCCGCCACCGCGCCGGCGGCCGCGGCCTCCTCAGCCGTGTACGCCGCCGCGAACGTGAACGCGCGGGGCGACGGCCCCTCCTCGCGCACCAGCCGCAGCCGCTCCATCGCCTCCTCCACGGTCGGGACGCGCCCGGCCGGGATCCACCACAGCACCACGTGCGCCTCCGCGTGCCGCTCGAACCAGTCGCGGCGCCGCCGCATCGCCGCCAGGTGCGTGCTGCGGTACACGAAGTCCCACAGCGCCTCCTGCGACTCCCACACCGAGAAGGTGATGATCACGTCGTCGCCGGCGGGGCGCATCCGCGTCGCGTCCGCCTGCCCCTCCTCGACGAGCCGCCACACGAACCCGGGCGCCCCGTCGGCGGCCGCGTTCACCGGGTCGAGAAGCGCCACGAAGTCCGCGGTCCGCGGATCGTCCAGCGGGTGGCGGAGCGTGGCGACGTTGAACTGGGCGAGATGGAGGCCGGCGCGAGCGCCCTCATGTGCGGTCATGGCGCCACCTCACCATGCCCTCCGCTTCTATGTCAATCTTGATTGTTTTTAGAAGGCTCGGCCACCACGCAGCACCACCCCGGCCGCGCGTCCATCCGCACCCGCACCCCCTCGGAACCCTCCACCAGGCCCTCCAGCAGCGCCAGGTTCATCCCGCACACCAGCGGAGGGAACCGCTCCGCCACCGCATGGAACGGGCAATTGCGCATCCGCAGCACCGGCCCGCCACCGCCCTCAACGCCTCCATCGCCCTCAGCGCTCTCGAGAACCGGTTCGTAGCCGCGCGCCACCAGCACCTTCGCCAACGCGTCCAGATCACCGCACGGCTCCCCCGCCGCCAGCGCCGCCCCCTCCCGGCGCGCCGCCTCCTGCACCTCCCCGTCCAGCCCCGCACGCTCCGCCGCCTCCGCCAGCAGACCCGCCACCGTCCGGTAATCACGCGCCGGCAAAGACACCGCACGCTCCCCCGCCGACCGCCGGTACACCTTCGCCGGACGCCCCGCACCCGGCCCCGAACGCCCCGACAACCGCCGGCTCCCCGCCTCCAGCAGACCCCCGTCCACCAGCTTGTCCAGATGGAACGCCGCCAGCGTCCGCCCCACCCCCGCGGCCTCCGCCGCCTCGTTGCGCCCCACCTCGCGGCCGCGCCCGACCACGAACTCGTACAACCGCCGCCGCACCGGATCCTGCAGCAGCGCCACCGCCTCGATGTCCTCCACCCCGCCATTCTAAGAACAGCGCAGATAAAACATAGAAACGCGCGACGGCCGCCACCAGAGACGACAACGCCCCCGGCGACGGCCGACCGACGAACTCAGATCAATGGGCGCCCAGCAGATCCACCACGAACACCAGCGTGTCCGACCCCCGGATCCCGTACTGCGCCAACCCCTTCGACCCGTACCCCAACGCCGGCGGCACCACCAGCAGCAACCGGCTCCCCACCCGCTGCCCCAGCAACGCCTGATCCCAGCCCTTCATCACCTGACCCGTCCCCACCACCACACCGAACGGATGCCCCGCCGACCACGACGAATTGAACACCCGCCCATCACGCCAGAAATACCCCGCATACTGCGTCGCCAGCAGCTGCCCCTTCCGCAGCACCGGCCCATCACCCCGCACCAGCGTCCGCACCTGCAACCGCTTCGGCGCCGCCACCTTCGGCACCGTCACCACCGGCGCCTGCCCCGCCGGCGCGTCCGACACCTTCGGCAACGACGGATCGTCCAACGGCGCCTGCTTCACCCCATGCGGCCCCGCCTTGCCCGAATACACCCCCAGCACGTCCAGCACGTACACCAGCGTGTCCCCCGGACCCACCTGATGCCCCGCGTCACCCGCCGACCCGAACCCGTCCTTCGGCGGAATCCGCGCCACCACCCGCGACCCCGGCCGCGCCCCCTCCAACGCCTTCACCAGACCCGGCACCAGCTGCCACGTCGAGAAGAACCCCGGACGCCCGTCCGCGTAACTGCTCGCCACCAGCTTCTTGCCCGACTTGTTCCAGCGGTACCCGACATAGTCCGCCATCACCAGATCACCCTTGCGGGCCGCCGCGCCCTTCCCCTCCTTCAGCGTCTTCACCGCCAGCGACCCCTCCGGACCGCCCTTCGGGAACGACACCTCCGGCAGACGCCCGAACGCGCCCTTCACCGACACCTTCACATCCGAACCGCCCGAACAACCCGCCAACAGCGGCACCGCCAGAACGGCGACAGCGGGCACGGCGACGACACGACGGAGAACACGACGGCGCATACGGGTCCTTCAGGGGGTGATGAGCGCTGCTGCGCGCTCACCCTACCCCCCAAGTGACCAGCCGGTAGCCCACACCACGCGAGACGCACCGACCACACCCGCCCCAAGCGCCGCCGCCCCCGCGACGGCCCCCGGAACCCGCCGTCACATCCCCGCGATCAGCTTGTCCACCCGCTCGTCCACCGACCGGAACGGATCCTTGCACAGCACCGTCCGCTGCGCCTGATCGTTCAACTTCAGATGCACCCAGTCCACCGTGAAATCACGCCGCTTCTCCTGCGCCTTCCGGATGAACTCCCCCCGCAGCCGCGCCCGCGTCGTCTGCGGCGGCACCGACTTCGCCTCGAAGATGTCCAGATCCCGCGACACCCGCTCCACCGACCCCCGCTTCTCCAGCAGGTAGTACAACCCCCGATCACGATGCACATCGTGATACGTCAGATCCAGCTGAGCCACCCGCGGCGACGACAACGGCAGATCGTACTTCCGCCGGTACCGCTCGATCAGCTTGTACTTCATCACCCAGTCGATCTCCCGCGACACCAGGTCCAGATCGCCCGTCTCCACCGCCCGCAGCGTCCGCTCCCACAGATCCAGCACCCGCTTCGCCGTCACGTCCCCGCCCCGCGAGTCCACGAAGTCCCGCGCCTTCCCGAAGTACTCCTTCTGGATCTCCAGCGAACTCGCCTCGCGCCCGTTCGCCAACCGCACCTTCCGCCGCCCCGTCATGTCATGACTGACCTCCCGGATCGCCCGGATCGGGTTCTCCAGCGTCAGATCACGCATCACCACCCCCGCCTCCACCATCCGCAGCACCAGGTCGGTCGCCCCGACCTTCAGCAGCATCGTCGCCTCGCTCATGTTCGAGTCACCGACGATCACATGCAGCCGCCGGAACCGCTCCGCGTCCGCATGCGGCTCGTCCCGCGTGTTGATGATCGGACGCGACCGCGTCGTCGCCGACGACACGCCCTCCCAGATGTGCTCCGCCCGCTGCGACACGCAGTACACCGCACCCCGCGGCGTCTGCAGCACCTTCCCCGCACCGCAGATGATCTGCCGCGTCACCAGATACGGGATCAGCACGTCCGCCAGCCGCCCGAACTCCCCATGCCGCCCCACGAGATAGTTCTCATGGCACCCGTACGAGTTCCCCGCCGAATCCGTGTTGTTCTTGAACAGGTAGATGTCGCCGGCGATCCCCTCCTCACGCAACCGCCGCTCCGCATCCACCAGCAGACCCTCCAGGATCCGCTCCCCCGCCTTGTCATGCGTCACCAGATCCACGACGCTGTCGCACTCCGGCGTCGCATACTCCGGATGGCTGCCCACATCCAGGTAGAGCCGCGCGCCATTGCGCAGGAACACGTTGCTACTCCGGCCCCAGGACACCACCCTGCGGAACAGGTAGCGGGCCACCTCGTCCGGTGACAACCGCCGCTGACCGCGGAAGGTGCAAGTGACGCCGTACTCGTTCTCAAGCCCGAAGATGCGCCTGTCCACACCACGACCCTATGCGGCCCGGCCCCGACTTGGCAGTCTCAAAAGCCCACCGATTCCCCCACGAAACAAACCCGCCGCGGCCGGACGGCACCACACCACCCGGCCACGACGGGCCAAACTCACCCCGGCGCCACAATCCCCCGGCGCCGCCGACGGCCGATCAGTCCTTGCCGTCGCCCAGCACGTCGTCCACATCCTCCACCGACGGACCCGCCGACGACCCACCGGACGACCCCGCCGACCCCCCGGCCGAACCACCGTCGCCCGCCGCCAGCAACTCCTCGATCCGCCGCGCCGGCAACCGCCGGAACAACCGGTGCTCCCGGTTCCGGTCCAGCACCGCCACCTCCAGCGACTTCGCCTCCAGCCGCCGATCCGAATCCTGCGCCTCCAGAGCCCGCACCGCCGTCCGCAGCGCCACCTCCAGCGACGCCCCCTCCTCGTACCCGTCCTTCAGCGCCTGCGCGACCGACTCCGTCTGACCGCCCATCGCCACGTACCCGTGCTCATCCGCCACCGACCCGTCGAACGTCAGCCGGTAGATCTGGTCCGTCTCCGCGTCCTCGCCCACCTCCGCGACGACCAACTCCACCTCATAAGGCTTGTTCGTCTCCGTGAAGATCGTCCCCAGCGACTGCGCGTACACGTTCGCCAGACCCCGCGCCGTCACATCACGACGGTCGTACTGGTACCCGTTGATGTCCGCGTACCGGACCCCGCCCAGCCGCAGATTCTCGAACTCGTTGTACTTCCCCACCGCCGCGAACGCGATCCGGTCATAGATCTCACTGATCTTGTGCAGCGCACGCGACGGATTGTCCGCCACGAACAGGATGCCGTCGTCGTACTGCAGCACCACCACACTGCGGCCACGCGCGATCCCCTTGCGCGCATAGTCCGCCTTGTCCTTCATCTGCTGTTCGGGCGACACATAGAACGGCATGGACACCGGTCGGATCCCTTCTATCGCAGCGGGGCGGTCGGACCGCCCGGCGAGTCGTAACGTCCATCCACGACGGCCTGCGCCAACGCGCCCACCTCGTCCTCACCCAGCCGGCGATACCCCTCCGACGTCACCGTCGCCACCACCGGGAAGATCCGCCGCGTCAGATCGGGACCGCCCGTCGCCGAATCGTCGTCCGCCGCGTCGTACAGCGCCTGCACGCACACCAGCGCCGCATCCTCCGCCGACAGGTCCGCCCGATACAGCTTCTTCAGCGACCCCCGCGCGAACACCGACCCCGAACCGATCGAGTGGAAGTCCCGCTCCTCGTACCGGCCGCCCGCCGGATCGTAGGAGAAGATCCGCCCCCCGTCCCGCTCCTCGTCATAGCCCGCGAACAGCGGCACCACCGCCAGCCCCTGCATCGCCATCGCCAGGTTCTGCCGCACCATCGTCGCCAGCCGGTTCGCCTTGCCCTCCACCGACAGCGTCCGGCCCTCGCGCTTCTCGTAATGCTCCAGCTCCACCTGGAACAACCGGACCATCTCGATCCCGATCCCGGCCGTCCCCGCGATCGCGATCGCCGAGAACTCGTCCGCCCGGAACACCTTCTCGATGTCCCGCTGCGCGATCACGTTCCCCGCCGTCGCCCGCCGGTCCCCCGCCATCACCACCCCGCCGGGGAAGCTCACCGCGACGATCGTCGTCCCATGCGGGATCTCATCCCCCGCCGGCGACACCGGCACCGCGCGCCGGCCCGGCAGCAACTCCGGCGAGTACACCCCCAGGAACTCCGTGAACGAAGACGTATCCGGGCTCGTGAACAGCCCCGGCAGACGTCCGGTGTGCGAATCGTGGGACGCCACGCGACTCCCTTCCCTCCACCAGGCGCCGGTGACCCTCGCATACCCCACCGGCGCAGACTCCTACGACCCTACTGTTCAACCCTCACCCGGCGCATGCCGCGTGATCCACCACCGCGTCAGCCCACGGCGAACCTTCCCCCGCGAAAGCCCGCCCACCCGCACAGAACGCACGCGCACACGACGGGCCGGCCGTGTGCGCGTGTCGCCCCCCCGCTCCGTACTCCTGGGGCACTCCTGGGGCGGTCAGGAATAGACGAACGCGCCGTCCTCGTCCGACCCGACCCACGTCGGCATGTCGAGCTCCTCGTCGAACGGCAGCGTCTCCTTGCGGTACCGGCCGTCCGCCTCCCAGAACTCCTTCCACCCGCCCTTCGGCACCGTCGCCGGGTCCACGTCCGGAACCGTCAGCGACAGCCGCGTCCCGCCATCAGGCGTCTCCACCGTCCGGACGAGCCGCCCCTCCACGTAGTCCGCCGCCCGGCGCAGGGTTATGGGGTCGTCCCTCAGCTGCCCCATGCCCGTGTTGCAGCTCGAGCAGGCCAGGCCCCGCACCGCACCGGTGACGTGGTCATGGTCGACGTGCTCCGCCGGCCGGTCGCAGCAGACGGCGCAGTAACCGACCTGCAGCTTCAGGAGCCACTTGGCGTCCTCGTCGTTGATCCCGTACTTCCTGCGCAGGTGGTAGTGCCGCGCCGACTGCAGGCTGTCCCCGCGCGTCCGCCAGAACGGGTCCCAGCGGACGCGATCCGGGCCGCCGAGGACCGGCGCTCCGATCTCGATCCGCAGCCGCCGCGCGTGCGCGCCGCGCAGTTCGAGGTAGTCCGCCGCGAGGCGGAGCAGGGCGGGATCGTCGTGGAACTGGCCGAGCCCGCCGTTGCACTTGAAGCACAGGATCCGGCGGACCAGACCTGTGAGGTGGCTGTGGTCGACGTGCTTCGCCGGCGCTCGGAGGCAGATGACACAGACGCCGCCCTGCTCGGCGACCATCCGCGCCACCTCCTGCTCCGTCACCCCGTAGCGGAGCTTGAGCATGTAGTTGCGCTGCCCCCCGTGCTTCTCCCCCTTATGCTCGGCGATCACCTGATTGTGGCAGGGCTTGCAATATGTAGAGAGACCGGACGCCTTCGAGCGATTGCTCCCGAATTCGTCGACGTTCTTGACCGTTTCGCACCGAGGGCAGTACTTCATCCCATCTGGAACTTTGCGGCGCCTCTGGTAAGGCTTTACGGGCTTTCCGAGGCGCTCCTGCCTCCTACGCTTCGACGCCGCGTTCCGCAGCCCGAAGCACTCCCTGCAGTACAGGGCCAGGCCGTCTGCGGACGCGGCTCGCTTGAAGAAGTCCGTCGCGGGTTTGGTCTCGCCACAGTCGCGGCATTTCTTATGAGACATGGGCGAGACTTTAACCTGTCCGCCCATGCCTTGAATCGAGTATTCGAATATTTGCCCGGTCGAGGAATTACCCGTTTCGCATCTTGGGCATTATGTCCGTTTTATTCACTGACCGCCCTTTTGCACGAAACCGCGAACAAATTCCTCTGCGTTCTCTTCGAGAACTTCGTCAATTTCGTCGAGAATTGAATCGACGTCGTCGGTGAGCTTCTCCTGCCGCTCCTGGACGTCTTCGGTCGTCGTGGCCTCGGTCTCCTCGACCTCTTCCGTGCGCCGGGTGGTCTGCTTCTGACCGCCGGTGTCCTTCGTGGCCATTCCGTACCTCCGCTTCTTGCCGGTACCCCGACCCTATCTCCGATCTTCCTAGACGAGCGGATCTTATGGTCCGTTTCGTCCGGGTCGCTGCAGGCGTCGGGGGCCTGATCCGGTTATCGCCCGTCCGCGGACCGGTGAAACAGGCAAAGCGGTCACGAAACCGCGACATCGCCCGTCGTCGCAGGTCAGTGCGGGACGCCACTCGATAGTGGCACTATCCAACGGGCGCCGTCCAAGATCGGACGGCGCCCGCGTGTCAGCCCCTCGAGGGGCTCTGCTCAGCCCTGGCCGGTCAGCGTGGCCACCAGGTCGGCGGCGGTGCGGCAGCGGTCCAGCAGGGCGCCCACGTGCTGCTTGGTGCCGCGGAGCGGCTCCAGGGTCGGGACGCGCTGGAGCGACTCGCGGCCCGGCACGTCGAAGATGACGGAGTCCCAGGAGGCGGCGGCCACGGAGTCGGCGTACTGGCGCAGGCAGCGGCCGCGGAAGTAGGCGCGGGTGTCCTCGGGCGGGTCGTCGATGGCGCGCTCGACCTCGGCCTCGGTGATGAGGTGCTCGACGCGGTCGCGGGACGCCAGGCGGTTGTAGAGGCCCTTGTCGGGCCGGATGTCGGCGTACTGCAGGTCGACGAGCTGGAGGCGGGGGTGGGACCAGTCGATGCCGTCGCGGCTGCGGTAGCCCTCGAGGAGGGCGAGCTTGGCGACCCAGTCGAGCTCGCGGGACAGCTGCATGGGGTCGTCGCCGAGGCGGTGCAGGACGGACTCCCAGCGGTCCAGGACGTCCTTGGTCATCTCGTCGACGTCGGCGCCGTAGCGGTCCTCGACGTACTTGCGGGACTGCTCGAGGTACTCCATCTGGAGCTGGACGGCGGTCATCTTGCGGCCGTCGCGGAGGGTGAGCAGGTGCTTGCAGGACGGGTCGTGGGAGACGGCGCGCAGGGCGGCGACGGGCATGTCGACGGAGAGGTCGACGGTGAGGAAGCCGTCCTCGATCATGGCGAGGACGAGGGAGGTGGTGCCGAGCTTGAGGTAGGTGGACAGCTCGGCCATGTTGGCGTCGCCGATGATGACGTGGAGGCGGCGGTACTTCTCGGGGTCGGCGTGGGGTTCGTCACGGGTGTTGATGATGGGGCGCTTGAGGGTGGTCTCGAGGCCGACCTCGACTTCGAAGAAGTCGGCGCGCTGGCTGATCTGGAAGCCGTCGCCGCGTCCGTCGACGCCGATGCCGACGCGGCCGGCGCCGCAGACGACCTGGCGGGAGACGAAGAAGGGGGTGAGGTGGCGGACGATGTCGGCGAAGGGGGTCTCGCGGCGCATGAGGTAGTTCTCATGGCAGCCGTAGGAGGCGCCCTTGTTGTCGGTGTTGTTCTTGTAGAGCTGGATGGGGTGGGTGCCGGGGACCATGGCGGCGCGGGCGGCGGCGTCGGCCATGACGCGTTCGCCTGCCTTGTCCCAGATGACTGCGTCGCGGGGGTTGGTGCATTCGGGCGCGGAGTACTCGGGGTGGGCGTGGTCGACGTAGAGCCGGGCGCCGTTGGTGAGGATGATGTTGGCGAGGCCGAGGTCCTCGTCGGTGAGCTGGGTGGGGTCGGCGACCTCGCGGGCGAGGTCGAAGCCGCGGGCGTCGCGGAGGGGGTTCTCCTCCTCGAAGTCCCAGCGGGCTCTGCGGGCCCGTGCCGCCGATGCCGCGAGGTAGGCGTTGACGACCTGGCTGGAGGTCACCATCGCGTTGGCCCCTGGCTGTCCGGGTACGGAGATGCCGTACTCGGTCTCGATGCCCATCACCCGCCGAACACTCATATCGTCGAGCCTATCGGGGCCGGGAGGGTGGAGCCATGGGGCCGGTCTTTCCCGGGGCGTGTCGGGGTGCCGGGCGGGGTGGTGGGACGGCGTGCGGCGGCCGCCCCGTGGTGGGGCGGCCGCCGCGTGGCCGTGATTTGTGGTGCGGGTTACAGGTACTGGCCGGTGTTGGCGACGGTGTCGATGGATCGGCCGGCTTCGGCGCCCTTGGTTCCGGAGACGAGGGTGCGGATGTAGACGATCCGCTCGCCCTTCTTGCCGGAGATGCGGGCCCAGTCGTCGGGGTTGGTGGTGTTGGGCAGGTCCTCGTTCTCGCTGAACTCGTCGACGCAGGCGGCGAGGAGGTGCTGGACGCGCAGTCCCTTCTGGCCGGTGTCGAGGAACTGCTTGATGGCCATCTTCTTGGCGCGGTCGACGATGTTCTGGATCATCGCGCCGGAGTTGAAGTCCTTGAAGAAGAGGACTTCCTTGTCGCCGTTGGCGTAGGTGACCTCGAGGAAGCGGTTCTCCTCGCTCTCGGTGTACATGCGCTCGACGGTCCGCTGGATCATGGCCTCGACGGTGGCCTCTTCGGAGCCGCCGTGCTCCTTGAGGTCGTCGGGGTGCAGCGGGAGGCCGCTGAGGATGTACTTGGAGAAGATGTCCTTGGCGGCCTCGGCGTCGGGCCGTTCGATCTTGATCTTGACGTCGAGCCGGCCGGGCCGCAGGATCGCGGGGTCGATCATGTCTTCGCGGTTGGAGGCGCCGATGACGATGACGTTCTCCAGCCCTTCGACGCCGTCGATCTCGCTGAGCAGCTGCGGGACGATGGTGTTCTCGACGTCGGAGGAGACGCCGGATCCGCGGGTGCGGAAGATGGAGTCCATCTCGTCGAAGAAGACGATGACCGGGGTTCCGGCGGAGGCCTTCTCGCGGGCCCGTTGGAAGACCAGGCGGATGTGCCGCTCGGTCTCGCCGACGTACTTGTTGAGGAGTTCGGGGCCCTTGATGTTGAGGAAGAAGCTCTTGCCCTCCTTGCCGGTCTGTTCGGCGACCTTCTTGGCGAGGCTGTTGGCGACGGCCTTGGCGATGAGGGTCTTGCCGCATCCGGGCGGTCCGTAGAGGAGGACGCCCTTGGGGGGCCGGAGCTTGTGCTCGCGGAACAGGTCGGCGTGCAGGTAGGGCAGTTCGACGGCGTCGCGGATCATCTCGATCTGGGAGCCGAGCCCGCCGATCTCCTCGTAGGAGATGTCGGGGACCTCTTCGAGGACGAGCTCTTCGACCTCGGCCTTGTGGATCTTCTCGTAGGCGTAGCCGGAGCGGGGTTCGAGCATCAGCGAGTCGCCGGCGCGCAGCGGGACGCCGCGGAGCGGTTCGGCGAGCTTGATGACGCGTTCCTCGTCGGCGTGGGCGATCACGAGGGCGCGTTCGCCGTCGTCGAAGAGCTCCTTGAGCATGACGACCTCGCCCTGCTCTTCGAACTTGAGCGCTTCGACGACGTTGAGGGCCTCGTTGAGCATGACCTCCTGGCCGCGTTGGAGTTCGTCGACGTCGACGGCGGGGCTGACGTTGACGCGCAGCTTGCGTCCGCCGGTGAAGATGTCGACGGTTCCGTCGTCGCGGGTTTCGAGGAACACTCCGAATCCGGAGGGTGGTTGCGCGAGCCTGTCGACCTCCTCCTTGAGCGCCACGATCTGTTCGCGAGCCTCTTTGAGGGTCGCTACGAGTCGCTCGTTCTGGCCTGTCACGGCGGCCAGGTTCGCTTGTGCCTCATGGAGGCGTTCTTCCAGGACACGTACTTGGCGCGGGGATTCCGCGAGCTTGCGGCGCAGCACGGAGATCTCCTCCTCCAGGAAGGAGATCTGCGTTTGGAGGTCCCTGACCTCCTTGTCGTGCTGCGCCCTGCGCGCCCCAGCATCGTCACGAGCGGCCACGCCCCGTCACCTCCTCACGAAGAGAGCCGACGACCTACTGAGACCCTACCTATCTGGAGGGCTTCCGTAACCTGCCCATTCGGTACTCGTGTCGTGCGGGTGTGGTTCGGGTGGTGTTCGGGGGGCGGGCCGGGGGTGGTGTTGGTGGTGGTGTTGTGCTGGGCGGACCTGGGGTTTTGGGTGTGGGGGCGTGTCGGGGTGGAGGGTTTGTCGATTTCGGGGTGTGTGGGGTGGCACACGGCGTGTCGCTGTGCTTATTGCAAGCCCGTCGCAGCGTTCGCGTCTGTTTCGGGGGCGGGGTGGGCGCCCTTGGCGGGGCGGCGGCGCCGGGCGGGCGGGGTGACGCCGTCGGCGAGGCGGCGGGCGGTGACGAGGAATCCGGTGTGGCCGACCATGCGGTGGTCGGGGCGGACGGCGAGGCCGTCGACGTGCCAGGACCGCAGGAGGGTCTCGAAGGCGTAGGGCTCGGCGAAGGCGCCGTGGGCGCGCAGGTCCTCGACGACGCGGGACATCTGGGTGGTGGTGGCGATGTAGGCGCAGACCATGCCGCCGGGGATGAGGGCCTTGGCGACGGCGTCGAGGGTCTCCCAGGGGGCGAGCATGTCGAGGACGACGCGGTCGGCCTCGGTCTCGGTGAGGGCGTCCTCGAGGGAGCCGACGGTGAGGCGCCAGGAGGGGTGGGGGCCGCCGAAGAACTTCTCGACGTTGGCGCGGGCGATGTCGGCGAAGTCGGGGCGGCGTTCGTAGGAGGAGACGAGGCCGTGTTCGCCTACGGCGCGCAGGAGGAAGCAGCTGAGGGCGCCGGAGCCGGCGCCGGCCTCGATGACGCGGGCGCCGGGGAAGATGTCGGCCATGGCGACGATCTGGGCGGCGTCCTTGGGGTAGACGACGGCGGCGCCGCGGGGCATGCGGACGGCGAAGTCGGCGAGGAGGGGGCGGAAGGCGAGGTATTCGACGCCGCCGGTGGAGCGGTAGACGGTGCCTTCGGGGCTGCCGATGATGTCGTCGTGGGGGACGGAGCCTTTGTGGGAGTGGTAGAGCTTGCCGGGTTGGAGGGTGATGGTGTTGATGCGGCCTTTGGGGTCGGTGAGCTGAACCTGGTCTCCGGGCCGGAACGGGCCGTGCGGGATGCGGCCGGTGGACGGTGCGGGCTCGGTGGGCTGGGGTTCGCTCATGGTGGTCAAGGCTAGCGCCGGGCGGCCGCAGCTCAGGCCGTCCGGGAGCGGTGGGGGGCGGGGGTCAGACGCCGGCGAAGGCGCGGTCGACGTCGGTGACGGCGAGGACGCCGTAGACGCGGCCGTCGGGTTCGGTGAGGAGGTATTCGGAGGCGGGGTTGCGGCGGAGGGCGGTGATGAGGTCTTCGCCGGTGAGGTCGGCGGGGAGGGTGAGGTCGGGTTCGAGGCCGCGGGACAGTTCGCCGACGGTGATCCAGGGGCGGCGGTGCTCGGGGGTGGCGGTGACGGCCTTCTCGCTGACGAGGGCCTGGGGGTTGCCGTCGTGGTCGGCGATGACGAGGGCGCCGGCCTGGTCGGCGTGGGCGCGGCGGATGGCCTCGGCGAGGGGGGTGTCGGCGGTGACGAGGGTGGCGCGGCGGGCGAGGCGGCGGGCGGACAGGAGGGGGACGCGGTCGCGGAAGCGTTCGGCGCGGATGGCCTGGGTGGCGCCGACCCAGATGAAGGAGGCGACGAGGGCGGACCAGAGGAGGGCGAGCCAGCCGAATCCGCCGTTGCCGCCTTCGTCGGTGCGGTAGGTGGCGAGGTAGGCGCCGGAGACGAGGCAGGCGACGGCGACGGCGCGGCCGACCCAGCCGGCGAAGATGGCGCCGCTGCGGCTGTGGCCGGTGGCCTTCCAGACGGCGGCGCGGACGAGGCGTCCGCCGTCGAGGGGAAGGCCGGGGAGGAGGTTGAAGACGCCGACGAGGAGGTTGGCGAAGGTGAGGGCGTCGATGAGGAGGAGGGCGACGTCGGGGAGGGGGAGGACGGCGTGGGCGAGGAGGCCGAGGCCGGCGAGGACGAGGTTGACGAGGGGGCCGGCGAAGGCGATGAGGAATTCGCGGCCGGGGGTGGCGGCCTCGCGTTCGATGGAGGTCTCGCCGCCGAGGATGTGGAGGGTGACGGAGCGGACGGGGAGGCCGAGGACGCGGGCGGTGACGGCGTGGCTGAGTTCGTGGACGAAGACGGAGCCGTAGAGCAGGACGGCGTAGGCGAAGGCGACGAGGTAGCTGAGGGGGCGGTCGATGACGCCGTTGACCTGGCCTTCGAACATGACGGTGACGAGGATGGCGACCAGGAACCAGCTGGGCGAGACGTAGACGGGGACGCCGAAGGGGCGGCCCATGTAGAGGCCGGGCCGGGTGTCGGGGCCGCCGTTGCGGGGGCCGGGGTCGCCGGCGGGCGTCTTGCCCTGGGTCGGGGGCGCGCTGTTGGTCACGTATCCGATGCTACGGCCCCGTAGGGGCGGGTCGGCGGGCGGTGCGGGGTGATCGTGGCGGGTGGGCGGGGGTGCGGGATTTCGTCGGGGGTGTCGCCTACGCTGCTGTGCCATGACGACGACCGAGGCCGGTGGTGAGGTGTCCGTTCCGTCTCCGCGGGGTGGGGGCGGGGTGGAGGTGGTGGGGTCGCTGTCGCCGTCGCGGGCGGGCGATTTCATGACGTGTCCGTTGTTGTACCGGTTCCGGGTGATCGATCGGCTTCCGGAGCGTCCGTCGCCGGCGGCGGCGCGGGGGACGCTGGTGCACGCGGTGCTGGAGCGGCTGTACGACCTGCCGGCGGGCGGCCGGACGGTGGGGGCGGCGCTCGAGCTGCTGGGGCCGCAGTGGGAGCGGCTGCTGTCGGCGGAGCCGGAGCTGGAGGGGCTTTTCGGGGACGACGAGGCCGGGGCGGCGGAGCGGGCGGAGTGGCTGGCGCAGGCGGAGCGGATGGTGGAGCGGTACTTCACGCTGGAGGATCCGCGGCGGCTGGAGCCGGCGGAGCGCGAGCTGTTCGTGGAGACGGTGCTGGATTCGGGGCTGAAGCTGCGGGGGTACATCGACCGGGTGGACGTGGCGCCGTCGGGTGACGTGCGGATCGTGGACTACAAGACGGGGACGGCGCCGCGGGCGGATTTCGAGGCGCGGGCGCTGTTCCAGATGAAGTTCTACGCGCTGGTGCTGTGGCGGCTGCAGGGGCGTGTGCCGCGGTTGCTGCAGCTGATGTATCTGGGGAACGGCGAGGTGCTGCGGTACGAGCCGGACGAGCGGGATCTGCGGGCGACGGAGCGGAAGGTGGAGGCTCTGTGGCAGGCGATCCGGCGGGCGATGGACTCGGGTGAGTGGCGGCCGCGGGCGAGCCGGTTGTGCGACTGGTGCGATCACAAGGAGCGGTGCCCGGAGTTCGGGGGCACTCCCCCGCCGCTGCCCGCGGTCCCGGTGCGGCGTCCGTCTCCGGCGGATCTGGAGGGCGCCGCGGAGGTCGGGGCGGCGCGGGAACGCGACGACCTGTAGGGGCGCGGCCCCGGCGCCTGCCCCGGACCCGGCGCGGGGACGTCCGGGGGCGCAGGGGGCGGTGGGCGGGGTCATCCTTGGGGAGGAGCGCGGATCCGCGCGCAGGATGGGTCTCGACCTGCTGTGACCTCCTAGGGTGAGAGTCGTGTCACCCCGCATCCGTGGTCTTCGTACCTTTCGTGCCTGGCTGCAGGCGCGTCCGCAGGCGGCGGACGCGTTGCTCGCGCTGGGGCTGCTGCTGGTGGGCCTCCCGCAGATGTATCTGCAGGACTTCCCGGAGAGCGGTGACTACGCGGCGTTCCGGACGCCGGACGCGGCCAACGGGCTGATCGTCGTGGTGGTGACGATGGCGCTGGCGTGGCGGCGCCGCCATCCGCTGCCGGTGCTGCTGGTGATCGTGGCGGGTGAGATGTCGCTGACGGTGTGGGGGTATCCGCCGTCGGTGCCGGACGTGATGGCGTTCCTGATCGCGATCTACAGCCTGGCGGCGCACCGGGGGCTGGCGCAGAGCGCGCTGGGGGGCGTGGCGGGGTTCGTGTCGTTCCTGGTGTCTTTGGTGATGCTTCCGGTGGGGACGTCGCCGGTGGTGCTGGTGAGCGACTGCGCGCTGGTGGCGGGGGTGTGGGTGCTGGGCCGGAACCTGCGGTTGCGGCGGGCGTACTTCGCGGAGCTGGAGGACCGTGCGGCGCGGCTGGAGCGGGCGCGGGGGACGGACGCGCGGGCGGCGCGGATCGAGGAGCGGTCGCGGATCGCGCGGGAGCTGCACGACGTGGTGGCGCACCATGTGAGCGTGATGACGGTGCAGGCGGGGGCGGCGCGGCGGATCATCGACCGGGATCCGGGGAGCGCGCGGGAGGCGATGTCGACGATCGAGGAGGTCGGGCGGACGGCGCTGAGCGAGATGCGGCGGATCGTGGGGGTGCTGCGGACGGAGCGGGACGCCGACCAGGCGGGGCGGGAGCTGGCGCCGCAGCCGGGCCTCGGGGATCTCGGGGAGCTGCTGGACCATGTGCGGGAGACGGGGCTGTCGGTGCAGCTGTGGATCGAGGGTGAGGCGCGGACGCCGTCGCCGGGGGTGGACGTGGCGGCGTTCCGGTTGATCCAGGAGGCGCTGACGAACACGTTGAAGCACGCGGGGGCGCAGGCGCGGGCGTGGGTGCGGTTGTACTACACGGACGCGGATCTGACGGTGGAGATCGAGGACGACGGGCGGGGGACGGCGACGATCGTGGCGGACGGGACGGACAATCCGGGGCACGGGCTGGTGGGGATGTACGAGCGGGTGGCGTTGTATGGGGGCGAGCTGCGGATCGGGCCGCGGGTCGGCGGGGGGTTCGGGGTGCGGGCGCGGTTCCCGTTGGAGGCGTGAGGGGTGGCGGTGCGCGGGTGCGGGACGGCGGGTGCCTCGGGCGTGCGGGGGCCGGGCCGTGCGGGGGCGTGGCGGGGATGGGGAGGGCATAGGGTGACGTTTGCCGGTGCGAGGCGAGGAGCGGGGACGATGGACGCAAGCGGGGTGGCCGGGTGAGCGCGGTGCGGGTGCTGCTCGTCGATGATCAGCCGTTGCTGCGGACGGGGTTCCGGCTGATCCTGGAGGCCGAGGCGGACATCGCGGTGGTCGGCGAGGCCGGTGACGGCGCGGCGGCGGTGGAGATGACGCGGTCGCTGCTGCCGGACGTGGTGCTGATGGACATCCGGATGCCGGGGGTCGACGGGATCGAGGCGACGCGGCGGATCATCCGGGAGGGGGCGGCGTCGCACGATCCGAAGGTGCTGATCCTGACGACGTTCGACCTGGACGAGTACGTGATCGAGGCGGTGCGGGCGGGGGCGAGCGGGTTCCTGCTGAAGGACTCGCCGCCGGAGGACCTGGTGCAGGCGATCCGGATCGTGGCGGCGGGCGACGCGATCGTGGCGCCGAGCGTGACGCGGCGGCTGCTGGACCGGTTCGCGACGCGGCTGCCGGCGGTGCGGGACGCGTCGCCGCCGCCGGGTCTGGACACGCTGACCGAGCGGGAGCGCGAGGTGCTGACGCATGTGGCGCGGGGCCAGTCGAACGCGGAGATCGCCGCGGAGCTCGTGGTGAGCGAGACGACGGTGAAGACGCATGTGGGGAACGTGCTGGCGAAGCTGGGGCTGCGGGACCGGGTGCAGGCGGTGGTGTACGCCTATGAGACGGGGTTGAGCCGCCCGGGCCAGAGCTGATCCTCCGGGGGGATCCCTGACGCGTCCCTAGGGTGCGGGGCAGGGGTCGGGGCGGGTGTCGGGGCTGGTGAAGCGGTGGTCCACGGGCGCGGCCTCGGGGGCGGCCCCTGAGCGGTCCCTTCTTTCGCCAGTGGACCCCCTACTCCGGGAGGACGACCCCGGCACCGCCTCTCCTGCCAGGGATGGAGTGATAAGTCCATTCCTGGGGTGCATCTCACGGGGCCGCGGGACTCCTACTGTTCTGAGGGACGGACCGCCGGGGGACGAAAGCGCGGTCCGCGCAGTTCGATTCCACCCTCATCCACTCACACAGGGGAGTTCACGTGACGAACACCGCCCCATCGACCGCTGACGCGCATTCCGCGCCCGGGGCGGGCGACTTCGCCGCACGGGCCCATCAGATCGCCAAGGTGTACGGGCGCGGCGACGCCCAGGTGGTCGCGCTGGACTCGGTGACCGTGGGGATCCCCCGCGGCCGCTTCACCGCGATCATGGGCCCGTCGGGTTCGGGAAAGTCCACGCTGATGCACTGCATGGCGGGGCTGGACTCGGTGGACTCCGGGCAGGTGTTCATCGGCGGCACCGAGCTGACGGGGCTGAAGGACAAGCAGCTCACCCGGCTGCGCCGCGACAAGATCGGGTTCATCTTCCAGGCGTTCAACCTGGTCCCGACGCTGACGGCGCTGGAGAACATCACGCTGCCGATGGACATCGCCGGCCGGAAGGCCGACCGGGCGTGGCTGGACCAGGTGATCGACACCGTCGGGCTGCGGCCGCGGCTGAAGCACCGCCCGTCGGAGCTGTCGGGCGGCCAGCAGCAGCGGGTGGCGTGCGCGCGGGCGCTGGCGTCCCGCCCGGAGATCATCTTCGCGGACGAGCCGACCGGCAACCTCGACTCGCGGTCCGGCGCGGAGGTGCTGGCGTTCCTGCGGGACTCGGTGCGGCGGATGGGCCAGACGATCGTGATGGTGACGCACGACCCGTCCGCGGCGGCGTACGCCGACCAGGTGCTGTTCCTGACGGACGGGCAGATCGTCGACACGATGACCGGGCCGACCGCCGAGCGCGTCCTGGAGCGGATGAAGGGCTTCGAGACGGGCGGCCGTCCCGCCGCGGCGCCGGGCGCGCCGGAGCCGGGGGTCGCGGCGCGATGATGGGCAAGGTCACGCGCCGCAACCTCGCGGCGCACAAGATCAGGCTGGTGCTGACGGCCGTCGCGGTGATCCTCGGCGTGGCGTTCGTGGCCGGCACGCTGATCTTCACCGACAGCATGAACAAGCAGTTCGACGACCTGTTCAGCCGGGTCGGCAAGAACGTCGCCGTGGACGTGCGGGCCAAGAAGGTCGTCGGCGGCGACGACGACGGGCAGGCGGCGCAGCCGGTGCCGGCGTCGGTGCTGGCGGCGCTGAAGGGCGTCGACGGGGTGAAGGACCCGCAGGGCAACGTCAACGGGTACGCCGCCGTCGTGGGCCGCGACGGGAAGATCGTCGGCTCGGGCGGGCAGGGCCCGCCGCAGCTCGGCACGAACTGGAACACCATCGGGTCGTTCGACCTGAAGTCGGGCCGGGCGCCGCACGGCCCCGCCGAGGTGATCATCGACGCGGAGACCGCGAAGAAGGGGCGGCTCGCGATCGGCGACACCGTCGGGGTCGTGTCGTCGGGCGCGGCTCAGCGGATGCGGATCGTCGGCCTGATCGACACCGGGAACCTGATGGGCGCGAGCGTCACCGCGTTCGACACCCCGACCGCGCAGAAGCTGCTGCTGAAGCCCGGCTACTACAGCGACATCGAGATGAGCTCCTCCGGCCCGTCGGAGACGCAGCTGCGCGACCGGGTCGCGAAGGTGCTGCCGGACGGCGTGGAGGCCGTCACCGGCACCAAGATGCGCGACGAGAACAAGAGCGACGTCGCGCAGATCATGGGGTTCTTCCGCACGTTCCTGCTGGTGTTCGCGCTGATCTCGATCTTCGTCGGGGCGTTCATCATCTTCAACACGTTCTCGATGCTGGTGGCGCAGCGGACCCGGGAGCTGGCGCTGCTGCGCGCGATCGGCGCGGCGCGCCCGCAGGTGACCCGTGCGGTGATCGGTGAGGCGGTCGCGGTCGGGTTCGTCGGGTCGACGCTGGGCCTCGCGGCCGGCGCGGGCCTGGCGGCGCTGCTGCAGGGGCAGATGGGCGACGCCGGGTCCGGCGGCCTGACGTTCACCGCGACACCGGTGATCTGGTCGTACGTCGTCGGGATCGTCGTGACGGTCGTGTCGGCGTACTTCCCGGCGCGGCGCGCGGCGAAGATCCCGCCGGTCGCGGCGATGCGTGACGACGTGGCGCTGCCGCAGCGGACGCTGCGGATCCGGGTGGCGCTCGGGTCGCTGCTGACCCTGGTCGGCGCGGGCCTGATCGCGGCGGGGCTGGCCGGGAACGGCGGGAACCCGGCGGTGCCGGTCGGGGCGGGCGCGTTCGCGGTGTTCATCGGGGTGGCGATGCTCGCGCCGGTGATCAGCGTCCCGGTGGTGAAGGTGCTCGGGTGGCCGTTCGCGCGGCTGATGGGCGCGCCGGGCCGGCTCGCCCGGCAGAACGCGCTGCGCAACCCGCGCCGCACCGCCGCGACCGCCGCGGCGCTGATGATCGGCCTGGCGCTGATCACCACGGTGAACGTGCTCGGCGCGACGATGCGCGCGTCGATCGACCAGCAGGTGGACGCGCAGTTCGGCGCGGACTACCTCGTGCAGGCGACCGGCGGCGACATCACCCCCGACGCCACGCAGAAGATCAAGGCGGCGCCCGGGGTGGAGTCGGCGTCCCCGACCTACGAGGGCACCGCGAAGCTCGCCGGTGACCGCGGCACGTACATGTCGGGCGACGTCGGCGTGATCGCGAAGGCGGCGCGGCTGAAGATCGTGTCCGGCGGCACGGCGATCGGCGCGGACGGGCTGATGGTGAACGAGTCGACCGCCAAGGACAAGGGCTGGCACGTCGGGTCGACGGTGCCGGCGCTGTTCCCCGACGGGAAGACCGAGCAGCTGAAGGTCACCGGGATCTTCGCCAAGAGCGACCTGATCGGCGGCAGGATCGTGTCGGAGCAGGTGTACCTGCGGCACACGGTGCGGCCGTCGGTGGACGCGGTCCTGGTGAACGCGGCGAAGACCGACGCGGCGACGAAGACGTCGATCGAGTCGGCGCTGAAGGCGTACCCGAACCTGAAGGTGTCGGACCAGTCGTCGCTGAAGAAGGACGCCCGCAAGCAGGTGGACGGGTTCGTGACGTTCCTGTCGATCCTGCTGGCCATGTCGGTGATCATCGCGGCGGTCGGGGTCGTCAACACGCTGGCGCTGTCGGTGATCGAGCGGACCCGGGAGATCGGGCTGCTGCGGGCGATCGGCATCAGCCGCCGCCAGCTGCGCCGGATGATCCGGATCGAGTCGATCGTGATCGCGGTGTTCGGCGCGGTGCTCGGCATGGGCATCGGCGTGGCGTTCGGCGCGGCGCTGCAGAACGCGCTGAAGGGCCAGGGGCTCGGGGTGCTGGCGGTGCCGTACGGGACGCTCGGGGTGTACCTGGTGGTCGCGGCGGTGATCGGTGTCCTCGCGGCGCTGTGGCCGGCGTGGCGGGCCGGGCGGATGGACGTGCTGAAGGCCATCTCCACCGAGTGACCGTCGCTCCCCCGCCGAAGCCCCGGCCCTCCCGAAAGGGGGCCGGGGCTTCGCCGTACGGCAGCGCGCACCGTCCCCGAGACCCGCGCATCGCGCCCGGCCACAGAGCCGCAGGGCGGTCACGACGAAGCCCTAGCCCCCTTCGAGAGGCGGGGACGAGGAAGCCTCAGATTCCCTGTGCGAGGGTGGGAAAGGCGAAGCCCCGGTCCCCCCTGTGCGGGGGCCGGGGCTTCGGCGTGCGGGAGGCACGCCCGAGGGCGGTCGTCCGGGCGGGGCCTACTCGCCGGTCTCGGCGTCGGTCTCGCCGGCCGGGGCGGCGCCGGGCGCCACCGCGGCCTTGGCGACCTCGTCGGTCGCCGACACGGTGGTGTTCTCCGGGAAGTGGCAGGCGGCCTGGTGGCCGTGGCTGAGCTCGATCAGCGGCGGCTCGACCTGCTTGCAGATGTCCTGCGCCTTCCAGCAGCGGGTGTGGAACCGGCACGCGGGCGGCGGGTCGAGGGGGCTCGGCACGTCGCCCTGCAGCCGGATCCGCTGCCGGTTCCCGCGCTCGCTCGGGTCGGGGACCGGCACCGCCGACAGCAGCGCGTTGGTGTAGGGGTGCATCGGCCGCTCGTACAGGTCGTTGCGGTCCGCGATCTCGACGATCTTGCCGAGGTACATGACGGCGACCCGGTCGGAGATGTGCCGGACGACCGACAGGTCGTGCGCGATCACCACGTAGGTGAGGTCGAGCTCGTCCTGCAGGTCCTCCAGCAGGTTGACGACCTGCGCCTGCACCGACACGTCCAGCGCCGACACCGGCTCGTCCGCGACGATCAGCTTCGGCTTGAGCGCGAGCGTGCGGGCGATGCCGATGCGCTGGCGCTGGCCGCCGGAGAACTCGTGCGGGTACCGGTTGTAGTGCTCGGGGTTGAGGCCGACGAGCTCCAGGATCTCCTGGACGGCCTTCTTCACGCCGTTCTCGGTGGCGATGTTCTGCAGCCGGAACGGGGCCCCGACGATCGCGCCGACCGTCTTGCGGGGGTTCAGCGACGAGTACGGGTCCTGGAAGATCATCTGGAGGTCGCGGCGGAGCGGCCGGAGCCGCCCCTGCGACATCCTGGTGATGTCCTCGCCCTCGAAGGTGATCTTCCCGAAGCTGGGGTCCAGCAGCCGCATGATCATCCGGCCGGTGGTGGACTTGCCGCAGCCCGACTCCCCCACCAGGCCGAGGGTCTCGCCCTTGCGGACCGAGAACGACACGCCGTCGACGGCCTTCACCGCCGCGACCTGCCGGCGCAGCAGCCCCGCGGTGACGGGGAAGTGCTTGCCGAGGTTGTCCACCTCCAGCAGCATCTCCCCGTCCCGGACGGGACGGGGCGCCGCCGCGTCGGCGGAGGTCTCCGCGGCGCCGGGGACGGTGGTCCCCGCCGCGGCGGTGTCAGAAGTGCTCACAGTCTTGTTCCCACCCGTGCTCGTCACAGCTTCGGCCGGATCTCGGATTCCCAGATCTCCTGCTTCTTCTCCAGCGGGAGATGGCAGGCCACCTTGTGGCCCGGGACCGCCTCGACCAGTTCGGGGCGCACCGTCGTCGACTTGTCGCCGTTGAGGTCCTTGTAGGCGCACCGCGGGTTGAACGCGCAGCCCTGCGGCACGTTGATCAGGCTCGGCGGGGTGCCCTTGATCGGCATGAGCCGCTCGGTGCGCTCCCGGTCCAGCCGCGGCATCGAGCCGAGCAGCCCCCAGGTGTAGGGGTGCAGCGGCTTGTGGAAGGCGTCCTCCACCGAGGCGTACTCGGCGCAGCGGCCCGCGTACATCACCAGGATGTCGTCCGACAGCTCGGCGACCACCCCGAGATCGTGGGTGATCATGATGACGGCGGAGTTGAACTCCTCCTGCAGGTCCCGGATCAGGTCGAGGATCTGCGCCTGGACGGTGACGTCCAGCGCCGTGGTCGGCTCGTCGGCGATCAGCAGCTCGGGGTCGCAGGACAGCGCCATCGCGATCATCGCGCGCTGCCGCATGCCGCCGGAGAACTGGTGGGGGTAGTCGTCGACGCGCTTGTCCGGCTTCGGGATGCCGACGCGGCCGAGCATGTCGATGGCGTGCTTGCGCGCCACCTGCTTCGACACGTCGTTGTGGACCCGGTAGGCCTCGATGATCTGGGCGCCGACGGTGTAGAAGGGGTGCATCGACGACAGCGGGTCCTGGAAGATCATCGCCATCTTGCGGCCGCGGAGCCGGCGGACGTCGCCGGGCGATGCGCCGACGAGCTCCTGGCCGTCCAGCCAGATCTCGCCGGACACGTTCGCGTTGTGGCGGTTGTGCAGCCCGAGGACGCCGAGGCTGGTGACGCTCTTCCCGGAGCCGGACTCGCCGACGATGCCGAGGGTGCGGCCCTTCTCCAGCTGGAACGACAGCCCGTCGACCGACTTCACCAGACCGTCGTCGGTCGGGAAGTGGATCTTCAGGTCGCGGACCTCGAGGAACGCCGTGGGAGCCTCACCGGCGCCCGTGGCGGGCCCCGCGGCCGGCGTGGTGTCGGTCATCAGCCAAGCCTCACTCTCGGGTCGATCACGGCGTACAGCAGGTCGACGATCAGGTTGATCACGACGATGAAGGCGGCGGCGAGGGTGGTGACGCCGAGCACCATCGGCAGGTCGCCGGTGCCGATCGAGCTGATCGCCAGCTGCCCGAGGCCCTGGATGCTGAAGGTGTTCTCGGTGAGCACCGCGCCGCCGATCAGCAGCCCGAAGTCCAGGCCGAAGACGGTCAGGATCGGGGTCAGCGAGGCGCGCAGCGCGTGCCGGGTGATGACCGTCTTCTCCGGCAGGCCCTTGGCGCGGGCCGTCCGGATGTAGTCCTCGTTCATCGTCTCCAGCATGCCCGCTCTGGTGAGCCGTGCGTACATCGCGGCGTACAGGAACGCCAGGGTGACCCAGGGCAGCACCAGCGACTCGAACCACTTCACCGGATCCTCGGTGATGCCCACGTAGCTGCCTCCGCCGGGGAAGATGCCCAGCTTGTAGGAGAACAGCGCCAGCGACACCAGGCCGGTGAAGTAGATCGGCAGCGACACGCCGCCCAGGGCGATCACCATCGCGGTGCGGTCCCAGATGCTGCCTCTCTTCAGCGCCGAGACGACACCGGTGGACACGCCGGCGATCAGCCAGACGACGGCGGCGCCCACGGCCAGCCCCAGGGTCGCCGGGGCGCGGTCCATCAGCGTCGGGAGCACCGGCTGGCTGGTGCGGAAGGAGTAACCGAGGCAGGGCGCCGGGCAGTGGTCGGTGACCGGTCCGGCCTTGAAGTCCTCACCGGCGACGATGCCCTTGAGGTAGTTGCCGTACTGCACCACGATCGGCTTGTCGAGGCCGAGCCGCTCCTTGGTGGCCTCGATCGCCTCCTGCGTCGGGGCCTTGCCGACATAGGACGCCGCGAGCTGGTCGGTGGTCTGACCGGCCAGCTTCGGAAGCCCGAAGAAGATGCCGAAGGTCACCAGGGTGATGAGCAACAGCATGAGAACGACGCCGACGAGGCGCCGGATGATGTATGCGAGCACACTTCGCGGCCCCACCCGCCGGCCGGCCGGACCTGTGGGCCCGGTACCGGCCGGCGGGCATCGCCTTCACCTGCCTTCAGATGAACGCACGGACGGAGGGAGAATTACTTCTCCACGCCCATGTTGAGGTAGTCGTACATTCCGCCATAGCCCATGGTGATACCGACGTTGGTGACCCGCTTCGGCCGGTACAGCAGCGCCTTGGCGTAGATCAGCGGGACCTCGACGGCGTCCTGCATGACCATCTGGTCGATGTCGCCGTAGAGCTTGGTGCGGGTCGCCTTGTCCGGGCTGGAGATCGCCTGGTCGAGACCGTCGTTGACCTTCGGGTTGTCCTCCTCGGCCAGGTTGTTGCCGCCGGAGGGCTTGATGGCCCGGCCGTCGACGATCTGGGAGAGGAAGCCGTAGCCGGTCGGCCAGTCCGCCGCCCACGCCATGAGCATCATGCCGACGCCGTGCTGGTGCACGTAGTTCGGGACGCCGACGTACTTGTTGAAGTAGTCGCCGGCCGGCCACTGCACGATGCTGACGTTGATGCCGACCTTCTTCAGGCCCTGCTGGATGGCCTGCGCCATCGCGACTTCCTTCGGCCGGTCGGACCGGGCCGAGATCTTGGTGCTGAAGCCGTTCGGCTTGCCGCACGCCGCGAGCTCCTGCTTGGCCTTCGCCAGCGTGGCCTGGTCCAGGCCGTTGCCGCCCGCCGCCTGCTTCTGCGGGTACAGGTCGAACTTGCGGTAGCCGTCGACCGACGGGGGCAGGATCGTGGTCGCGACGTCACCGCCGGCCAGCGGGCCTCCGTAGGCGGTCTGCGCGGCGACCTTGTCGGTCGCGTACTGCACGGCGATCCGGCAGTGGATGTTGTCCAGCGGCTTGACGTGCTGGTTCAGCGACATGAACCGCAGGTAGCCCTGGATCGGGTTGTCGGTGTAGGGCTTCTGCTGCGGCGTCAGCACCTTCGGCTGCGTGCCGGACTGCACACCGACGCCCGCGACGTCCATGTCGAGCGAACCGGCCAGCAGGCGGTTGTCGATGTCGTCGGCGTTCTGCTTCAGCTGCAGCTCGATCTTGTCGGGCAGCGCCTTGCGGATCGGGTCGGTGCTGGGGTCCCAGTTCGGGTTCCGCGACAGCGTCATCGACTTGCCGCGGGTGTAGTTGTCGACCTTGTACGGGCCGCTGGAGACGATCGACGACTCGTACTTCAGGCCGGTGTCCTTGGCCTTCGGGACGGGGATCGTCTGCGACATCGCCACCAGGTAGTCGAACTCCGCGAACGGCTTCGACAGGTGGAAGACGATGGTGTTGTCGTCCGGCGTCTCGATCGACTTCAGGCCCTCGTCGCTCTTGTCCTTGTAGGGACCCTTGTACGCGGGCTTGTTGTCGACCAGGTAGGTCTTGAAGTACTTCGGACCGAGCTGCATCTCGTCGGTGAAGTTGCTGCGCTCGACGGCGTACTTGACGTCCTTGGACGTGACCGCCGTGCCGTCGTCGTACTTCACGCCGGTGCGGAGCTTGTAGGTCCAGGTCTTGCCGCCGTCGGCCATCTGACCGGGCGCGGTCGCCAGGTCGGGGATGACGTTCAGGCTGTCCTTGCCCGCGGCGGGCTTGAACGTCATCAGGCCGCGGCCGTACAGGCGCGAGAAGTTCTGGTCCCACGCGTAGTACTGGTTGCCCGGGTCCGGCGAGTCGAAGTCGTCGGACATCGCCAGGCGGAGCGTGCCGCCCTTCTTGTCCGACTGGTTGATGATCTTGTCGATGGCCGCGCCGTAGCCCGGCCCGCTCCCCGAGCCGCCCGAGTCACCGCCGCCGCAGGCGGCGAGGCCCGCCGCGGCGAGCACGCCGGCGGCGAGGGCCGCGATTGGTCTCATCTTGTTCATGTGCAGGCGCACCCCATTCATTTCGCCGGGTCGGATGAACCCGAGGTCACTTGGCCCGAGGGTCGAGAGCGTCCCGCAGCCCGTCACCGAGCAGGTTGAAGGCGAGGACGGTGATGAAGATCGCCACACCGGGGACGATCATGTACATCGGGTCCGAGGAGTAGATCGGGACCGCGAGGGTCAGCATGCCGCCCCACGACGGCGTCGGCGGGATGACGCCGACGCCGAGGAACGACAGCGCCGCCTCGAACAGGATGTTCGTCGGGATCAGCAGGGTCGCGTAGACCAGGATCGGCGCGACGAGGTTCGGCAGGATCTCCTTGAACAGGATGTAGGAGTTCCGTGCGCCCATGCTGCGGGCCGCGTCGACGAACTCGCGTTCGCGCAGCGAGAGGGTCTGGCCGCGGATGATGCGGCCGATGTACGGCCAGTTGAAGAAGCCGATGACGACGACGAGGACGCCGATGCGCAGCCCGTTGCCGCTCAGCCCGAACGAGCCGTCGGAGATGACGGCGACCAGCGCGATCGCGAACAGCAGCAGGGGGAACGCCAGGAACGCGTCCATCGCCCGGCTGATGAGCATGTCGACCCAGCCGCCGAAGTAGCCGGCGGTGATGCCGAGGATCGTGCCGATGACCACCGACAGCAGCGTCGCGAGGAACGACACCAGCAGCGAGATCCGGGCGCCGTGCACGATCCGGGAGAGCAGGTCCCGGCCGGTGCCGGGCTCCACTCCGAGGAGGTGGTCGGCGCTGATGCCGGTGTGCCAGATGCCGGTCTTCGGCCGGTTGTACGTCGGGTCGATCAGGTTCTGGTGGTAGGCCAGCGGCGACTGCACCAGCAGCGGCCCGAAGATCGCCAGGAGGATCAGCAGGATCACGATGACGCCGCCGGCGAGCGCGACCTTGTCGCGCTTGAGTCGCATCCAGGCGATCTGCCCCAGGGAGCGTCCCTGGATCGCCTTGCCGTCGACACCGGCGAGGACCGCTTCCGGCTGCGCCTCGGTGTCGGACCCGGTCACCTCAAGGGGTGCGGCCACGCTCTGTACCTCCTACCGTCCGGCCACTGGTTCGGCCATGCCGCCGCCGGCGCGGTGACCGGCGGTCGCGGAGATCATCCGCTGACCCCGTGCCCGTTACGCCGCGTTTGCTGAAGGGAAAGGTAGCCCCTCGGCCACGACTGTCCATCCGTGAGACGGGCTGCGCCAGTACCCGTATCTGAGTTGTGATCTCGTCGTCATCTCGGGCACACGTGCTCGGCATCACGTCGGACAAATCGCCCGAATAGTACGTTCGCCTGTGGCGTGCTCCGCAACACGAACGCGGTCTAGACCGGCAAGCTTTACCGTACTGAGTCCGTTCTGAGATCGATCGTCCGCAGGTCAGCGCCCCGGAACGCAGAAACGGCGGGACCGGGCGTCAGGAGATGCCGCGGTCGCGCAGGATCTTCTCGATCTCCGCCATCTCGGGGTCGCCGGACGGCTGCGCGCCGCCCACCGCGCCCTTGGGCTTGCGGCCGGCGCGGCCCGCCGCCTTCGGCTCGCCCGCGCCGGGCGCGGCGGCCTTCCCGCCGGCGTCGCCGGACCCGGCGCGGCGGCTCAGCATCGCGCCGGAGGTCAGGTAGAGCAGGACGGCCAGCCCCGCCACCCCGACCCCGGCCCACTTCACCGGGCTGAACGCCAGGTCGACGAAGAACTCGGTCACCCCGGTCATCGCCGCCGCCAGCGGCACCAGCGACAGCGCGGCGCCGCGCATCCCCGACGCCGCCCCGCGGCGCCGGTAGACCCCCCAGCTGATGACCAGCCCGACCAGGGTCACCCCGAGGCTGATCAGATCGATCGCCGTGTCGCTCATGTCGGCCCCTCACTCCGTACGGTGCTGCTCTGCCGGCGCTGCTCCCTCCATCGTCACACGTCCGGGCGCCGATCACGCTCCTCCCGGCGGACGGTTTCCGGACATCGCGGTCTCCTCCTCCGGCGTGATCCGTCCCCTAGGGACCGCCGCCCGGGGTCGCGGGCGCGGCCTGCCGCCACGGGAGCAGGCGTCGGCGCGGGACGCGCTCCCGCCGGCGTACCCGCCCGGCAGAGATCAACATCGCGCAACGGTTGGACGTCGAACCGGTCGAGCGGGCCGTCCCGGCGGCCGCCGGAACCTCATCCGACCAGCGAGAACAGCCGTTCCAGGGTCACCTCGCGCAGCGACGCCGCCACGGTGCGTCCGGGCGCGGGCGGGATCGGCAGGACGCTCGGCACCGCGACCGTCACGCAGCCCGCCGCCTCCCCCGCGGCCACCCCGTTCGGGGAGTCCTCCAGCACGACGCAGCGGCCCGGCTCCGCGCCGAGGCGCGCCGTCGCGGTCAGGTACGGCTCCGGGTCGGGCTTGGTGCGCGCGACCTCGTCGCCCGCGACGCTGAGCGCGAAGAACTCCCGGCCGACGGCGTCCAGCACCGGCTCGATCAGCCGCCGGTGGCTGGAGGACACCAGCGCGGCGGTGACGCCCGCGTCCTTCAGCTCCACCAGCAGTTCCTTGGCGCCCGGCATCAGCGGCACGCTCTCGCTCAGCCGCTCGTGCATGCCGTCCAGCATCCGCCGCCCGACCTCCTCGGCCGGGACGTCCGCGCCGGTCAGCCGCAGCATGTAGTCGGCGGCGAGGGTGAGCGACCCGCCCACCAGCGCCTTCTGGTGCTCCTCGCCCCACTCCCCGCCGAGCCACGCGACCACCTGCGACTCGACCTCCAGCCAGACCCGCTCGGAGTCGACGAGCAGCCCGTCCATGTCGAACAGCACGGCCTGCAGGCCCCCGCGACCGTCCCCCAAGATCGTCCTTCCCTCCTCGTCGCCGCCGGCGCGCACCCCGCGCGCCGTCACGTGTTGAAGTACTTCGCCTCGGGGTGGTGGACGACCAGCGCGTCCGCCGACTGCTCGGGCGCCAGCTGCAGCTCCTCCGACAGCGTCACCCCGATCCGGCCCGGGTCCAGCAGCCCGACGAGCTTGGCGCGGTCCTCCAGGTCGGGGCAGGCGGCGTAGCCGAAGGAGAACCGGGCGCCGCGGTAGCCGAGCTTGAAGAAGTCCTCGAGGTCGGCGGAGTCCTCGCCGCCGAAGCCGAGCTCGGCGCGGATCCGGGCGTGCCAGTACTCCATCAGCGCCTCGGTGAGCTGCACCGACAGCCCGTGCAGCTCCAGGTAGTCGCGGTAGGCGTTCTTGGCGAACAGCTCCGCGGTCGCCTCGGCGATCCGCGGGCCCATGGTGACGAGCTGCAGCGCGACGACGTCGGTCTCGCCGGACTCGCGGGGCCGGAAGAAGTCGGCCAGGCACAGGTGCCGGTCGCGGCGCTGGCGCGGGAACGTGAACCGCTGCCGCTCCGAGCCGTCCTCGTTGAGGACGACCAGGTCGTCGCCCTCCGACACGGCCGGAAAGTACCCGTACACGACTCCGGCCTCGATCAGGCCCTCGGTCTGGACACGGTCCAGCCACATCCGCAGCCGGGGCCGCCCCTCGGCCTCCACCAGCTCCTCGTAGGTGGGGCCGTCGCCGCCGCGCGCCGGCTTCAGCCCCCACTGGCCCATGAAGGTGGCGCGCTCGTCGAGGAAGGCGGCGTAGTCGGCGAGGGCGAGGCCCTTGACGACCCGGTCGCCCCAGAACGGCGGCTCGGGGACTTTGTTGTCGACGGCGACGTCGGACCGGGCCGGCATGTCCTCCGGCGCGGTGACCTGGAGCGTCGCGCCCCGCCGCACCCGCCGCTCGCGCAGCGGCGGCAGGCTCGCGCCCTCGACGCCGCGCTTGACGGCCATGAACGCGTCCATCAGCCGCAGCCCCTCGAACGCGTCGCGGGCGTAGCGGACCTCGCCATCGTAGAGGCCGGCGAGGTCCTGCTCGACGTAGGCGCGGGTGAGGGCGGCGCCGCCGAGCAGCACCGGCCACTCCCCCGCGAGGCCGCGGGCGTTCAGCTCCTCGAGGTTCTCCTTCATCACCACGGTGGACTTCACCAGCAGCCCGGACATGCCGATCACGTCGGCGCGGTGCTCGCGGGCGGCCTCCAGGATCGCCGACACCGGCTGCTTGATGCCGATGTTGACGACGTCGTAGCCGTTGTTGGACAGGATGATGTCGACGAGGTTCTTGCCGATGTCGTGGACGTCGCCCTTGACGGTGGCGAGGACGATCCGGCCCTTGCCGCCGTCCTCGGAGCGCTCCATGTGCGGTTCGAGGCGGGCGACGGCGGTCTTCATCACCTCGGCGGACTGCAGCACGAACGGCAGCTGCATCTGCCCCGACCCGAACAGCTCCCCGACGGTCTTCATCCCGTCCAGCAGCACGTCGTTGACGATCTCCAGGGCCGGACGCTGCTCCAGGGCCTCGGCCAGGTCGGCGTCGAGGCCGTCGAGCTCGCCGTCGACGATGCGGCGCTTCAGCCGCTCCCACAGCGGCAGCGCGAGCAGCTCGGCGGCGCGGTCGGCCTTCATCGCGGCGGTGTCGACGCCCTCGAACAGCTGCATGAACGCGTGCAGCGGGTCGTAGCCGTCCGAACGGCGGTCGTAGATCAGGTCGAGGGCGACCTTCCGCTGCTCCTCGGGGATCCGCGCCATCGGCAGGATCTTGGACGCGTGCACGATCGCCGAGTCCAGCCCCGCGTCGACGCACTCGTGCATGAACACCGAGTTCAGCACGATCCGCGCGGCCGGGTTCAGCCCGAACGACACGTTCGACAGCCCGAGCGTGGTCTGCACGTCAGGGTGGCGGCGCTTCAGCTCGCGGATCGCCTCGATCGTCTCCAGCGCGTCGCGGCGCGACTCCTCCTGGCCGGTGCCGATGGTGAAGGTGAGGCAGTCGACGACGACGTCCTCGATCCGCATCCCCCAGCGGCCCGTCAGCTCCTCGATCATCCGGGAGGCGATCGCGGCCTTGCGGGCGGCGGTGCGGGCCTGCCCCTCCTCGTCGATGCACATCACGACGACCGCGGCGCCGTGCTCGCGGACGACCGGCATCAGCCGCCGCAGCTTGGAGCCCGCCCCGTCGCCGTCCTCGAAGCTGACGGAGTTGACGACGGCGCGGCCGCCGAGCATCTCCAGCCCCGCCTCGATCACCGGGACCTCGGTGGAGTCCAGCACGATCGGCGGCGTCGCTGCGGTCGCCAGCCGGAACGCCAGCTCCTTCATGTCGGCGACGCCGTCGCGGCCGACGTAGTCGACGCACAGGTCCAGCAGGTGCGCGCCGTCGCGGGCCTGGTCGCGGGCGATCTTCACGCAGTCGTCCCAGCGGCGCTCCAGCATCGCCTCCCGGAACGCCTTGGACCCGTTGGCGTTGGTGCGCTCCCCGATCGCCAGGTAGGACGTGTCCTGCCGGAACGGGACGTGCTGGTACAGCGACGAGGCGCCCGGCTCGGGCCGGGGCCGCCGCTCGGCGACCTGCCGCCCGCGGACCCGGTCGACGACCTGCCGCAGGTGCTCGGGGGTGGTGCCGCAGCAGCCGCCGACCAGCGACAGCCCGTAGTCGCGGGTGAACGCGTCGTGCGCGTCCGCGAGCTGCCCGGGGGTGAGCGGGTAGCGGGCGCCGTCGGCGGTCAGCTCCGGCAGCCCCGCGTTCGGCATGCACGACAGGCCGATCCGGGCGTGCCGGGCGAGGTGGCGCAGGTGCTCGCTCATCTCGGCGGGGCCGGTCGCGCAGTTCAGCCCGATGAGGTCGATGCCGAGCGGCTCCAGGGCGGTCAGCGCGGCGCCGATCTCCGAGCCCATCAGCATCGCGCCGTTCTGCTCGATCGTCACCTGCCCGATCAGCACCGTTTCGCCGCCGGCGGCGGCGATGGCGCGGCGCGCGCCGATCAGCGCGGCCTTGGCCTGCAGCAGGTCCTGGCAGGTCTCCACCAGGACCGCGTCGACGCCGCCCGCGAGCAGGCCCTCGACGCCCCGCTGGTAGGCGTCGCGGAGCTCGGCGAACGCGACGTGCCCGAGGGTCGGGAGCTTGGTGCCGGGGCCGACCGACCCGATCACCCAGCGGGGCCGGTCCGGCGTCGTGAAGGAGTCCGCGGCCTCGCGGGCGATCCGGGCGCCCGCCTCGGCCAGCTCGAAGATCCGGTCGGTGATGCCGTACTCGCCGAGGTTGCCGAGGTTGGCGCCGAAGGTGTTGGTCTCCACGCAGTCGACGCCCGCCGCGAGGTACGCCTCGTGCACCGCGCGGACGATGTCGGGCCGGGTGACGTTGAGGATCTCGTTGCAGCCCTCATGTCCCTGGAAGTCCTCCAGGGAGGGTCCCGCGTCCTGGAGCATCGTCCCCATGCCCCCGTCGGCCACGACGACGCGCTCCTTCAGGGCCTGACGCAGGGACCGCGGAACGGGAGTGCTCATGGGATCCCAGACTATCCGCGGGTCTGCGGAGCCCTCCGATCCGTCCACATGGCGGAACACGCCCCCGCCCGGGCCCGCCGGCCCGCGCGTGCGTTGGACGGGCCGTGCAAGAAGACGGTGACGGATGGGTCACCCGACCGATAACGTGCCCCCAGTTACTACCAACGGGTAAGGAACGGCATGAGCGCGTACCGCATGATCCTCGTCGGCACCGACGGCTCGGACTCCTCGTTCCGCGCGGTCGACCGGGCCGCGCAGCTGGCCGCCGCGACCGGCGCCACCCTGCTGCTCGCCTCCGCCTACAGCCCGATGCCCGAGCGCGAGCGCGCGAGCGCCGCCGACCGGCTCGGCGACCTGGCCTACAAGGTGCAGGGCTCCACCCCCGCCGACGACGCGCTGCGCGCGGCGCGGGAGCGGGCCGTCGCGGCGGGCGCCCGGGACATCCAGCAGGAGTCCGTCGAAGGCGACGCCGTCGACGTCATCAGCCGCCTCGCCAAGGAGCGCGGCGCCGAGCTGGTCGTGATCGGCAACCGCGGCCTCAACAGCCTCGCCGGCCGCATCCTCGGGTCCGTCCCGGCGAACCTGTCGCACCGCTCCCCGTGCGACGTGCTGATCGTGCACACCACCGACGGCAAGTGATCCGATCGTGACCTCCGTTCCGCCGCGGGCGTACAGCGCGGGGGTCTGGCGGCGGAACGGTGGGGTAGGTCACTGTCAGGACGTAGGCTGACAGCCACCGATCATGAGCGGGGCCCCCGACCCCGGGAATGAGACCCCCGCCGGTGACGCTGTACCCAGGCGTCGGAAGGAGGCAGCGCGTGATCGAGCTGGAGAGCGTGCCGGAGCTCGTCGAACCGGTGCTCGTGGCCGCCTTTGAGGGATGGAACGACGCCGGGGAGGCCGCCAGCGGGGTCATCCAGCACCTGGAGTCCAGCTGGGACGCGGTACCGATCGCCGAGCTCGATCCCGACGACTACTACGACTTCCAGGTCACCCGCCCCATCGTGGAGATGGTCGACGGGGAGACCCGCGACATCACCTGGCCCACCACGCGGATCTCCTGGGCGCGGCTCCCCAACGGCAAGGACGTCGTGCTGATCCACGGCATCGAGCCGAACATGCGGTGGCGGTCGTTCTGCCGCGAGCTGGTCGGGCTGATGCTGGAACTGGACGTCCGCAACGTGGTGCTGCTCGGCGCGCTGCTCGCCGACGCGCCGCACACCCGCCCCGTCCCGGTCACCGGCGCCGCGTCCGAGGCCGGGCTGGTCAGCACCCTGCACCTGGAGCCCGCCCGCTACCAGGGCCCCACCGGGATCCTCGGGGTGCTGCAGGACGCCTGCGCCAAGGCCGACCTGGACACCGTGTCGCTGTGGGCGGCCGTCCCGCACTACGTCGCGCAGCCGCCGTCGCCGAAGGCGACGCTGGCGCTGCTGCGCCGCGTCGAGGACCTGCTGGACGTCACCGTCCCGCTGGGCGAGCTGCCCGAGGAGGCGCGGGCCTGGGAGAACGGCGTCAACGAGCTCGCCGAGGAGGACTCCGAGGTCGCCGAGTACGTGCGGACGCTGGAGGAGCAGAAGGACGCCACCGAGCTGCCCGAGGCGAGCGGCGACGCGATCGCCCGCGAGTTCGAACGGTACCTGCGGCGCCGCGACCCCGGCTGACCCGCGGCGGCCGGTCAGTCCCCCGGCTCGTCCGGGCGCTTGACCGACGCGAAAACGATCAGTGCGACGAGGACGCCGGGCAGCATCAGCCAGACCAGTTCCATGCGCATGCGCCGGACTCTACCCCGCTACACTCGCGGGGGTAAGCGACCCGCCGGTGATGGCCCGCGCACGCCGACAAGTGCGTCCACCATGAGCATCAGCGACATGAGGGGCGGCGCCCCCCGGAGGCGGTGAGCCGCGCCGCCCGGCCGCCCGCGATCCGCGTGCGGACCCCCCGCGAGCTGCGGCGGCAGCGCCGCGGCCGCGCCCATTCCTGCTGGGACCATCTGATCGCCGCGCCGCTGTGGCCGCTGCACGGCGCGAACCTCGGCACCCTGCTGCGGACCTGCGACGCCGTCGGCGCCTGCCTCGCCGTGCCGCGGTTCCCGTGGGTGCCGGCCGCGCTGGAGCGCGGCAACACGCTGCGCCGCCCCTCGTGCGTGCACTGGGTCAACGACCCGGTCGGCTGGCTGGAGCGGGCCCGCGACGACCCCGGCACCCGCGTCGTCGGGGTCGAGCTGGCCGACGAGGCGGTGCGGCTCGCCGACCTGCCCGCCGCGCGGACCCGGACCGTCGCCGTCCTCGGCCACGAGCAGCACGGCATCCCCGCCGAGGCCCTCGACCTGCTGGACGCGGCCGTCGAGATCCCGATGGTCGGCGACGGCAGCAGCCTCAACGTCGCCGTCGCCGGGTCCCTCGTCCTCTACAAGCTCGCCGGGCTGCTGTGAGGGCGGGGTGCCGGGGCCGCGCTCAGAGGGCGATGCCGAGCAGGGCGTCGGCGAGCGCGCGCACCTGCGCGGGCGAGGACGCGTCGGCGCCGTCCGCGGCGGCCCACGCGTCGATCGCGGCGAGCGCCGCGGGGGCGTCCAGGTCGTCGGCGAGGCGCTCGCGGACCGTGTCGGCGACCGGTCCCGCCGGCGGCCCGGACGGGCGCGCCACGGCTGCGCGCCACCGGCCCAGGCGGGTGCCCGCGCCGCGCAGCTCCGCGTCCGTCCACTCCCAGTCGGACCGGTAGTGGTGGGACAGCAGCGCCAGCCGCACCGCCATCGGGTCGACGCCCGCCTCGCGGAGCTTCGACACGAACACGAGGTTCCCGCGCGACTTCGACATCTTCTCGCCGTCCAGGCCGACCATGCCGGCGTGGACGTAGGCGCGGGCGTGCGGGCGCTCCCCCGTCGCGACCTGCGCGTGCGAGGCGCCCATCTCGTGGTGCGGGAACGCCAGGTCCGACCCGCCGCCCTCCACGTCGAAGCCCATGCCGAGGTACTCGATGGAGATCGCCGAGCACTCCACGTGCCAGCCGGGGCGGCCCTCCCCGAAGGGGGACTCCCAGCCGGGCTCCCCGGGCCGCCGCGCCATCCACACCAGCGCGTCCAGCGGGTCGCGCTTGCCGGGCCGGTCCGGGTCGCCGCCGCGCTCGGCGAACAGCGGCGCCATCTGCTCCCGCGCCAGCCGGCTGACCTGCCCGAACGCGGGGTCCGCGGTGATCGGGAAGTACACGTCGCCGTCGACCTCGTAGGTGGCGTCCCGGCCGCGCAGCTTCTCGATCATCTCGACGATCAGCGGGATCGCCTCGACCGCGCCGACGTAGCGCTCCGGCGGCAGGATCCGCAGCGCCGTCATGTCGTCGCGGAACAGCTGGATCTCCCGCTCGGCGAGCTCCCGCCAGTCCTCACCGGTCTGCTGGGCACGTTCCAGAAGGGGATCGTCGACGTCGGTGACGTTCTGCACGTAGTGGACCTCGTGGCCGAGGTCGCGCCACACCCGGTTGACGAGGTCGAAGGTCAGGTAGGTGTTGGCGTGCCCGAGGTGCGTCGCGTCGTAGGGGGTGATCCCGCAGACGTACATCCGGGCGGTCTCGCCGGGCTCCGTGGGCCGCACCTCGGCCGTCCCGGTGTCGTACAGGCTGAGCCGCCGCGCCGCGGCGGGGAGTCCCGCGTCGGTGAGGCTGGGGACGTCGGAAGCGGGCCACGATCGCATACGGAAAGCTTATCCATGCGCACCTCGCGGCATTACTCCGAGATCGCGTTGACCGTCCCGAGTGTCCGCATCGTGACCGGGCCCGGGCGCGTGCCCCGGCCGCGCCGCGGGCCCCGGGACCGCCGTCAGGACAGCCGGACCCGCGGATCCAGGAACGAGTAGCCGATGTCCACCAGCAGGTTCGCCACGATCACGAAGAACGTCACCATCAGCGTCACCCCGATGATCACCGGGGTGTCGCCCAGCGCGATCGACTGGTACACCAGCTGCCCGACGCCCTGCAGCCCGAACACCTTCTCGGTGACGATCGTGGAGCCGATCAGCGCGCCGAGGTCGATGCCGAACTGGGTGACGACCGGGGTCAGCGCCGCCCGCAGGCCGTGCCGGTAGACGACGCGGCGCCGCGACAGCCCCTTGGCGCGGGCCGTCCGGACGTAGTCCTCCCCCAGCACGTCCAGCATCGCGCCGCGCGTCAGCCGCGTGTACGCCGCGACCATCAGGAACGCCAGCGCGATCCACGGCAGGATCATCCGCCGCCAGAAGTGCATCTGCAGCGGCGGGCCCGCCTCGAAGAAGTAGATGCCCGCCTCGCTCAGCTTCGTGGAGAACAGGTACAGCAGCACCAGCGCCATCACGAACGGCGGCGTCGACAATCCGATCAGGACGAACACCGTGACGAACCGGTCGGACAGGCTGCGCGCCCGGGTCGCCGACAGCACCCCGGTGACGACGCCGCCGACGAACCAGATGATGCCGGCGCCGAACACCAGCCACAGCGTGGTCGGCAGCCGGTCCCCGATCAGCGTCGTCACCGGCTCCCCGTTGATGTAGGAGTCGCCGAGGTTCGCGTGCAGCAGCCGGCCGAGGAACTGCCCGTACTGCACGATGACCGGCTGGTCCAGCCCGAGGTTGCGGCGGATCTGGTTGAGGGTGTCGGTCGTGGCGCGCGGCCCGCCGATGACCCGCTCCACCGGGACGGGCGAGACGTGCAGGAACACGAACACCAGCGTGGACACCAGCCACAGCACGACGATCGCGTACAGCAGGCGGCGGATGACGAAGCGGATCACAGGCGCTCACTTCCCCCCGGTGGCCCGGTCGCCGCGCGGGTCCAGGGCGTCCCGGATCCCGTCGCCGAGCAGGTTGAACGACAGCGTGGTCAGCAGCAGCAGGACGCCGGGCACCGCGAGCAGCCACCACGCGGTCTGGAACACGTCGCTGCCCTCGCCGAGCATCGACCCCCACGACGGCATCGGCAGCCGCACCCCGACGCCGAGGAACGACAGCGTCGCCTCGAACACGATCGACGTCGGGATCAGCAGCGAGGTCAGCACGGTGACCTGCGCGACCAGGTTCGGCAGGATGTCCACGAACATGATCCGCGCGTTGGAGGAGCCGAGCGAGCGGGCCGCCTCCACGAACTCCTTCTGCTTCAGCGACAGCACCTGCCCGCGGATGATCCGGCCGAACGCCGCGAACGAGAAGAACGCGATCACCAGGATCGTCAGGGTCAGGCTGGCGCCGACCGAGGAGATCTGGAACGTGGTCGCCAGCATGATCGCCACCAGCAGGTAGGGCAGCGCGAGGGTCATGTCCATCAGCCGCGCCAGCAGCGTGTCCATCGCCCCGCCGACGAACCCGGCGAGCACCCCGACCAGCGTCCCGACGATCGACGCGAGCACCGCCGACAGGATCCCGACCAGCAGCGAGATCCGCGCCCCGTAGGCGGCCCGGACCAGCACGTCGCGGCCGAGCTGGTCGGCGCCGAGCCAGAACGTCCCGGACGGCCCGCGCGGCTGCCCGTTGACGTCCAGGCCCGTCTTGGGGAACGTCGCGTCGTAGGGGTGCCCGGTCAGGTGCGCCCACACCGGCGCGAGGATCGCGTAGATCGCGATCAGGACCAGCACGACGATGGACGCGACCGCGAGCCGGTCGCGCCGGAACCGCGCCCACGCCAGCTGGAACGGGGTGCGGCCCTGCACCCGGGCGGGCGCGGTGCCCGCCGTCGGGTCGACCTCCTGCGCCTCGAGATCGGTGTAGCTGCTCATTCCTCGACCTCCGGGAGTTCCGGCTGGGTGGAGACCTGGGCGATCGCGGCGTGCTTGTGCGCGAGGCGCTCGCCCGGCTCCACCGGGAAGTGGCAGGCGGTCACGTGGTCGGGCGGGTCGCCCTCGCGGGGGACGAGCGGCGGGTCCTCCCGGACGCAGCGGTCCGCGGCCTTCGGGCAGCGCGGATGGAACCGGCAGCCGGACGGCGGCTCGATCGGCGACGGGACGTCCCCGGTCAGCACGATCCGCTCGGCGCGCTCCGCCTCGTCCGGATCGGCGATCGACGCCGCCGACAGCAGCGCCGCCGTGTAGGGGTGCCGGGGCCGGCCGTAGAGGACCTCCGCCTCGGCGGCCTCGCCGACCTTGCCGAGGTACATCACCGCGACCCGGTCGCTGACATACCGGACGACCGACAGGTCGTGCGCGATGAACACGTACGTCAGGCCCAGCTCGTCCTGCAGGTCCTTGAGCAGGTTGATGACCTGCGCCTGGATCGACACGTCCAGCGCCGACACCGGCTCGTCGCACACGATCAGCTTCGGCTTGAGCGCCAGCGCCCGGGCGACCCCGATCCGCTGCCGCTGCCCGCCGGAGAACTCGGCGGGGAACCGGTTGTAGTGCTCGGGGTTCAGCCCGACGAGCTCCATCAGCTCCTGCACCCGGCGCTTGCGCTCGGCGCCGCCCGCGATCGAGTGGACCGCGAACGGGTCGCCGATGATGGAGCCGACGCGGCGGCGCGGGTTCAGCGACCCGTACGGGTCCTGGAAGATCATCTGGACGTCGCGGCGGAACGCCTTCAGGCCGGCCTTGCCGAGCCGGGTGATGTCGTCGCCCTCGAACAGGATCCGGCCCGCCGTCACCTGGTGCAGCCCGGTGATGCAGCGCGCCAGCGTCGACTTCCCGCAGCCGGACTCGCCGACGATGCCGAGCGTCTCGCCGCGCCGGACCTGCAGGTCGACGCCGTCGACCGCGTGGACGCGGCCGATCTCCTTCTTGAACACGATCCCCTGCTTGATGGGGAAGTGCTTGTAGACGTCCTCGACTGCGACCAGGACGTCGCCCGGCCCGGTCCCCTGCCCGGCTCCCTGCCCCGCGCGCCGCGCGTCGCTCATGTCGCCGTTCATGCGGCGCCTCCGTCCCCGCGCGTCCCGCCGTCGTCGCTCTCGTCCTCCGCGGGGCCGTCCCGGCCGCCCGCGCCCGTGTCCTCGCCGCCGGCGGTGGCGTCGACCGCGCCGGAGGCCTCCGGCGCGCCGTTGCGTGCCGCCGACGCGGGGCGCGCCCGCACGCGCCCCTCCTCGACCGCCCGCTGCCGCAGCCGCTCGGCGTCCTCGCCGAGCCCGAGGGCCTCCAGCGGCAGCCAGCACGCCGACACGTGCGTCGGGTCGTCGTCGCCGGTGACCGGGTCCAGCACCGGCTCGTCGGTGACGCACCGGTCCATCACGTACTCGCAGCGCGGATGGAACACGCACCCCGACGGGATGTTGATCAGGCTCGGCGGCTGCCCCGGGATCGGCCGCAGCCGGTCCGCGCCGGCCGCCGCCGACGGCGTCGACTGCAGCAGCCCCTTGGTGTACGGGTGGTGCGGCCGGTAGTACAGCGGCCGCCGCCGCGCCTTCTCCGCCGCCTTCCCGCCGTACATCACCAGCACGTCGTCGGCCATGTCGGCGATCACCCCGAGATCGTGGGTAATCATGATGAGGGCGGTGTCGTACTCGCGCTGCAGCCGCCGCATCAGGTCCAGGATCTGCGCCTGGACGGTCGCGTCCAGCGCGGTCGTCGGCTCGTCCGCGATGATCAGTTTCGGGTTCAGCGCCAGCGCCATCGCGATCATGGCGCGCTGCCGCATGCCGCCGGAGAACTGGTGCGGGTACTCCTCGGCGCGCCGCGCCGGCTGCGGGATGCCGACCGTGCCGAGCATCTCCACCGCCCGCTTGCGGGCCGCGTCCCGGCCGGTGTCCGGCTCGTGCGCGCGGATCATCTCCTCGATCTGCCGGCCCACCTTGTACAGCGGGTGCAGGCTGGACAGCGGGTCCTGGAAGATCATGCCGATCTCGGCGCCGCGGATCTGGCGCATCCGCCGCTCTCCCGCGGTGAGCAGGTCGGCGCCCTCGAACAGGGCCTGCCCGGTCACCTTCGCGCCCGGGGTGAGGCCCATCAGCGTCTGGGTGCTGACGCTCTTCCCCGAGCCGGACTCCCCGACGATGCCGAGCGTGCGGCCCCGGTCCACCTCGAACGAGACGCCCCGCACGGCGCGCACCACCCCGTCCGGCGTGCTGAAGGAGACCCGCAGGTCGGTCACCTCGAGAAGACTCATCGACGCCCCTTCGCGTCCTGCATCCGGCCGGCCGGCGGCCCGCGCCCGCGCGGCGGGGACGGGCCGGTGCCCG
>NZ_WBMR01000052.1 GCF_008923365.1 Actinomadura montaniterrae | reverse complement strand
CCCGCACGCCCCGGCCCGCCCGGTGATCGCCGGCGGCGCCGCCGACGAGCCCGCCCCCGAGTTCGCCGCCCGCGCCGGGCGCGGCGGCGGCGCCGGCGAGGCCCCGGCCGACTCGCGCGCCGACGTCGTCCGCGCCTACGCCCCCTACGCGATCATCATCGCGGTGTTCGTCGTCTGCCAGATCGACCAGGTCAAGGACTGGCTGAACGGCGCCACCCAGACGGTCGGCTGGCCCGGCCTGCACATCACGGCCGCGTCCGGCAAACCGTCGACGCTGCCCACCTTCACCTTCAACTACTTCACCACGCCCGGCACCCAGATGCTCGTCGCGGGCCTCCTCACCATGATCGCGCTGCGTGTCGGCGCGGGCCGGGCGCTGCGTGCCTACGGCACCACGCTCGTCCAGCTCCGCTGGGCGATCGTCACCGTGATGGCCGTGCTGGCGCTCGCGTTCGTGATGAACGCCTCCGGCCAGACCGTCACGCTCGGCACCTGGATGGCCGGCGCCGGCGGCGCCTTCGCCGTGCTGTCCCCGGTCCTCGGCTGGCTCGGCACCGCCGTGACCGGCTCGGACACCTCGTCGAACTCCCTGTTCGGCGCCCTGCAGATCACCGCCGCGAACAAGGCCGACCTATCGCCCGTGCTGATGGCCGCCACCAACAGCTCCGGCGGCGTCCTCGGGAAGATGGTGTCCCCGCAGAACCTCGCGATCGCCGCGGCCGCCGTCGGCCTGGACGGCCGCGAGGGCGACATCTTCCGCCGCGTCGTCCTGTGGAGCCTGCTGTTCCTGGCCGGCATGTGCGTGCTGTCGGGCCTGCAGTCCACGGACGTCCTGTCGTGGATGGTGCCGTAGCGGGCGCTACTGGCGGTAGCCCTCGACCTCGCCGGCCGGGCGCACGTGCGCGTCCTCCGGGTTCTGCCCCGCGTCGATCCTGGCGCGCCGCTGGCGCAGCAGATCCCAGCACTGGTCGAGGGCCACCTCCAGCTCCCGCAACCGCCGTCTCGTGTCCTCACCGGTGGTCTCGGAGCGTTCATGCGCCTGCCGGAGCGCGTGCTCCTCGTCGATGAACTCGTTGATCCGCTCCAGGATCGCCTTCTCGTCCATGAAAAGCCTCCCGATGACGGTTTTCCCGCGTGGTGGGGTCCACAAGGTGTCAACAGGTGAGATCGTGGCATATACGGGCGTGCCCGCGGTAGGCGGCGCCCCGGTCCCGAAGGGCGAGGAGCGGATGACGGTCTGGCGGATCACCGGCGGGGAGGGCGGTCCGGGCGGACCGCGCCCGGAGCGCACCGCTCCCCGCTACGACGTCGTCGAACTCGACACCCCGCTGCTGCGCATCGAGGGCGCCGCGGACGCCCCCTGGCTGCGCATGGCCGGCGAGGTGGACGTGTCCAACGCGGCCGACCTCACCCGCGCCCTGCGCGCCGCCCGCGGCCGGATCGACGGCGACCTGCACCTCGACCTCGCCGGCGTCGACTTCATCGACGTCGCGGGCCTGCGCACCCTCACCCTCGCGGCCCGCGACCTCGCCGGCCGCGACGGCCTGCTCGTCCTGCACTCGGTCACCGCGCACATCGACAAGCTCGTCCGGCTGATCGGCTGGGACGCCGTTCCGGGCCTCGAACTCCACTGCCGCCTGCGCCCCTGACCTGCTCAGGACGCGGCGAGGCGGGCCATGGCCGCGCGGCGCTCCGGTGGCACGAGCGGCGGCTTGCCGGTCGTCCACGCGACGGACAGCGAGACCGCGCGGAACCGCCAGCCGTCCGGTGTGCGGACGGCCTCCGCGTCGTAGTGCCCGCCCGACACGAACGTCTCCCCGAGGCGGTCGCCGCGCGCCTCCTGCGTGGACGCCGGGTGTACATGGTGGTGGACGGCGCTCCACCGCACCGCCGCCCGGTCGCCGTCCAGTGCGATCTCCGGGATGCCGGCCAGGTGCTGGGTGCGCCCGAAGTTGTCCATGGTCAGGTCCATCAGCTCGGCGGCGTGCCCGGTGTAGGCGCCGACGGGGTAGCGGAACTCGACGTCCTCGGTGAAGAACGCCCGTGCCCACGCCGCGTCGAAGGGATGCTCCTCCGGGGCGCGCTGGCGGTCGTCGATCGAGCCGAAGAACCGCGCGACCAGCTCGGTGATCTCCGCCCGGTCGGTCAGCTCCGCCACCCGGCCCGCCAATTCCTTGTCGTTCATCGTCTTCTCCTCCGTCCGGGAACACGATCAACGCTAGGAACGCCCCGACCGGCAGGGCATCCGTCACCCGACCGGTCCGCCGGGGTCGCCGGGGTCGAGCCGGGCCCGTTCCCGCGCCGGGACGTGCAGACTTTCGGGACGGGTCAGGACGCCAGGAGGGCGGCGAGGAGGCGGGCGCGGACGGGGTCGTCGCCCGGCCGCGGCGGGTGCCAGGGGCAGGCGATGTCGAGCGCGGCGACGCGTCCGGTGGCCTTCACCCGCTGGACGGCCGCGACGACCGCGTCGAAGGACGGTCCGCCGCCCACGGGGAACTTCAGGCCCGGCAGGTCGGCCTTGTCGACCACGTCCACGTCGACGTGCAGGACGAGCGGGCCGTCCGGCAGGTCGAGGTCGTCCACGGGGCAGCGCCGCACCCGCGACGACGCGAGGAACTCCGCCTCGGCCGGGTCGAGGTCGCGGGCGTCCACGAGGACGGCCCGCTCCTCCGGCAGCGGCCGCAGCCCCAGCCGCGACGACAGCAATTCGGGGTGGTCGCCGAGGATCTGCCGCAGCGGCATCCCGCCGATGTACCCGGAGGTGCTGGTCTCCGGCGTGTGGACGTCGCCGTGCGCGTCGAACCACACGATCGAGGCGTCCACCCCGGCGCGCTGCACGCCCGCGAGGACGGCCTCGGAGACCAGGCAGTCGCCGGACACCACCGACGGGACCGCTCCGGCCGCGGCCTGCGCGGCGACCTCGGCGGCGACCGGCTCGTACAGCGCGGCGATCCGCGTCCAGACGTCGCCGTCGGGGAACTCGCGGGTGACGGTGACCGCCGCGGCCTCGGGGAGCGGGAACGTCGTTTCGGGGAGGTGTTCGTCCTGGTGATAGGGGACCAGCGTGATCGTCATGCGCCAAGAGTAGAGCGGCCCCGCCCGGTACTCCGGACGGGGCCGTGGCCCGCGAAGACGACGATCAGCGCTTCTTGCCGCCGGCGGTCGCCTTCAGGTAGTCGCGGTTCAGGTTCCCGATCACGTCGAGCGGGATGCCCTTCGGGCACGCGACCGTGCACTCGCCGGTGTTCGTGCAGCCGCCGAAGCCCTCGTCGTCGTGGGTGTCCAGCATCGACACGACGCGGTCCCAGCGCTCCGGCTGGCCCTGCGGCATCAGGCCGAGGTGGGTGACCTTCGCGCCGAGGAACAGCGACGCCGACCCGTTCGGGCAGGCCGCGACGCAGGCGCCGCAGCCGATGCACTCGGCGGCCTCGAACGCGCGGTCCGCGTCCGGCTTCGGGACGGGCGTGGAGTGCGCCTCCGGCGCGGTGCCGGTCGGCGCGGTGATGTAGCCGCCCGCCTGGATGATCCGGTCGAACGCGGACCGGTCCACCACGAGGTCCTTGACGACCGGGAACGCCCTGGCGCGCCACGGCTCGACGTCGATGACCTCGCCGTCCTTGAACTTGCGCATGTGCAGCTGGCAGGTGGTGGTGCGCTCCTCGGGGCCGTGCGGGGTCCCGTTGATGACCAGCGAGCACATGCCGCAGATGCCCTCGCGGCAGTCGTGGTCGAACGCCACCGGCTCCTCGCCGCCCGCGATGAGCTTCTCGTTGAGGACGTCCAGCATCTCCAGGAACGAGGCGTCCGGGGAGACGTCGTCGAGCTTGTACTCGACCATCCTCCCCTTGTCCTGGGGGCCGCTCTGGCGCCAGACGCGCAGTGTGAGCTTCATGATTACTTGTACGACCTCTGCGTCGGGTGGACGTATTCGAAGTTCAGGTCCTCCTTGTGGAGGACGGGCTGCTCGCCCTCGCCGGCCCACTCCCAGGCGGCGACGTAACCGAAGTTGGCGTCGTCGCGCTTGGCCTCGCCGTCCTCGTCCTGGCTCTCGGCGCGGAAGTGGCCGCCGCAGGACTCGGTGCGGTGCAGGGCGTCGATCACCATCAGCTCGGCGAGCTCGAAGAAGTCGGCGACGCGGCCGGCCTTCTCCAGCTGCTGGTTCAGCTCCTCGCCCTTGCCGGTGACCTTGACGCGCGTCCAGAACTCGTCCCGCAGCGCCGGGATGAGCTCCAGGGCCTTGCGCAGGCCCTCCTCGGTGCGCTCCATGCCGCAGTACTCCCACATGATGTGGCCGAGCTCGCGGTGGAAGGAGTCGACGGAGCGGTCCCCGTCGATCGACAGGAACTTCTCGATCCGGGAGGTGACCCGCTCCTCGGCCTCGGCGATCGCCTTCTCGTGGACGGGCGGGAGGGCGTTGCGGGCGATGTAGTCGTTGATGGTGTTCGGCAGCACGAAGTAGCCGTCGGCGAGGCCCTGCATCAGCGCGGACGCGCCGAGCCGGTTCGCGCCGTGGTCGGAGAAGTTCGCCTCGCCGATCACGAACAGGCCGGGGATGGTCGACTCCAGGTCGTAGTCGACCCACAGGCCGCCCATCGTGTAGTGCACGGCGGGGTAGATGCGCATCGGCGTCTCGTACGGGTTCTCGCCGGTGATGCGCTCGTACATCTCGAAGAGGTTGCCGTACTTGGCCTCGACCGTGTCGCGGCCGAGCCGCTCGATCGCGTCGGCGAAGTCGAGGTAGACGCCGAGGCCGCCGGGGCCGACGCCGCGTCCCTCGTCGCAGACGTTCTTCGCGGCGCGGGACGCGATGTCGCGGGGCACCAGGTTGCCGAAGGACGGGTAGATGCGCTCCAGGTAGTAGTCGCGCTCGTCCTCGGGGATGTCGGACGGCCGGCGGGTGTCGCCGGCCTTCTCCGGCACCCAGACGCGGCCGTCGTTGCGCAGCGACTCCGACATCAGCGTCAGCTTCGACTGGTGGTCGCCGCTGACCGGGATGCAGGTCGGGTGGATCTGGGTGTAGCACGGGTTGGCGAACAGGGCGCCGTGCCGGTGCGCGCGCCACGACGCGGTGACGTTCGAGCCCATCGCGTTGGTGGACAGGAAGTACACGTTGCCGTAGCCGCCGGACGCCAGCACGACCGCGTCGGCGGTGTAGTGCTTGATCTCGCCGTTGATCAGGTTGCGGACGACGACGCCGCGCGCCCGCCCGTCCTCCATGATCAGGTCGAGCATCTCGTGCCGCGGGTGCAGCTCCACGTTCCCGGCGTCGACCTGCCGCATCAGCGCCTGGTAGGCGCCGAGGAGCAGCTGCTGGCCCGTCTGGCCGCGGGCGTAGAAGGTGCGGGACACCTGCGTGCCGCCGAACGAGCGGTTGTCGAGCAGGCCGCCGTACTCGCGGGCGAACGGGACGCCCTGCGCGACGCACTGGTCGATGATCTGCGTGGAGATCTCGGCGAGGCGGTGCACGTTCGACTCGCGGGAGCGGAAGTCGCCGCCCTTGACCGTGTCGTAGAACAGCCGGTGCACGCTGTCGCCGTCGTTGCGGTAGTTCTTCGCGGCGTTGATACCGCCCTGCGCGGCGATCGAGTGGGCGCGGCGCGGGCTGTCCTGGAAGCAGAACTGGATGACGTGGTAGCCGGCCTCGCCGAGGGTGGCGCCCGCCGAGCCGCCCGCCAGGCCGGTGCCGATGATGATGATCTTCTTCTTCCGGCGGTTGGCCGGGTTGACCAGCTTGGCCTCGAACTTGCGCGTCGTCCAGCGGTCCTCGATCGGGCCCTTGGGCGCCTTGGCGTCGGCGATCGGCTCGCCGGACTTGTAGAAGCTGTCGCTCATGTCAGCTCACCCATCCGAAGGTGACGGAGATCGGGACGGCGATGAAGCCGAGGGTCACGACCCCGGCGACGCCGCCGGCGAGCACGCGCAGCGCGCCGTTGCTGCGGGGGCTGCGCAGGCCGAGGGTCTGGAACGCGCTCCAGATGCCGTGGTTGAGGTGCAGGCCGACCAGCAGGACCGCCAGGACGTACCAGACGGTGATGTACCAGCGGGAGCCGTCGAAGTCGGCGATGACCCGGTCGTAGGGGGTGGCGTCGGACCCCAGCGGGTTCACCGCGAAGAAGGTGAGGTCCAGCAGGTGCCAGATGATGAACAGCGCGACGACGATGCCGCCGTACCGCATCGTGTAGGTGGCGTAGCCCTGCGCGTGCGACTTCTTCTTCGACTGGTACTTCACCGGGCGGGCGTGCGCGGCGCGCTTGCCGAGCGAGATGGCCGACCACATGTGCAGGACGACCGACACGACGAGCACGATCTCCAGGATCGTCAGCAGCGTCCGGTGCGGGACGGCGGGCTCGCCCATCGTGCGCAGCCAGTGCGCGTAGTGGTCGAAGTCCCCCGCGCCGAGGAAGATCTTCAGGTTCCCGATCATGTGCGCGATCAGGAACAGCACCAGGATTGCGCCGGTCACGGCCATGACGGCCTTCTTGCCGACGGTCGATCGGTAGATCGCAGGTATCGCTATAGCCACGTCGCGAACGGTATGTCCAATTTGGACAAGAGCGCCAAGTCATCAGCGCACTCAATCCGATAGCCGCAGGCTATGAACCGAGCCGGGACGGGCCTCCCCGCCTCCTCGGCCGTTCATGATCGTGAGTGACTTCACAGCGGGTTCGGGAACCCGCCCGATCAGTGACGCAGGCGACATTGACCCGTCGCCGCCGGTGTGCGGTCAGGACGCCGCTGTGGCCGCCGTCACACCGCCGTGGCCTGCCGCGACAGCAGCAGCACCGCCAGGTCGTCGGTCAGGGCGTCCCCGTTGAGGTTCTCCACCTCGGTCACCAGCTCGTCGATCAGCGACCGCCCGGTGACGCCCTTGCCGCGCGCCCGGCGCGCCAGCTCGACGAGCCCGTCGGTGCCGAGCCGGGCCGAACCCGCGCCGACCCGCCCCTCGATCAGCCCGTCGGTGTAGAGCATCAGCCCCCACGACTCGCCGAGGTCGATCTCCGTCGTCGGCCACTCCGCGCCCGGCACCAGGCCGAGCGCCGGCCCGTGCGCGTACTCCGGCAGCGCCGCGACCTCGAAGCCGCCGTCCGGCCCGTCGCGGAACAGCAGCGGCGCCGGATGGCCGGCCAGGTGCATCCGCGCGGTCCGCCGCGACGGCGCGATCGTGATCATGCACAGCGTGGTGAAGATCTCCTCGCTGCGCCGCTCGTGCCCGAGCACCGTGTCGAGGGTGCCGAGCAGCTGCTCGCCGGTGTGCCCGGCCAGCACCAGCGTCCGCCACGCCATCCGCAGCTGCACGCCGAGCGCCGCCTCGTCCGGGCCGTGCCCGCACACGTCGCCGATCATCAGGTGGACGGCGCCGCCCTCGGTCTGCACCGTGTCGTAGAAGTCGCCGCCGAGCAGCGCCCGCCGCCGGCCCGGCCGGTAGCGGGTGTGGTGCCGCAGCGACGGGTCGTCGATCAGCGGGACGGGCAGCAGCCCGCGCTCCAGCCGCGCGTTCTCGCGGCCCAGGATGCGCGCCTCGACGAGCCGCCGCTCGGTCTCCTCCGACCGCTTGCGCTCGATGGCGTAGCGCACCGCGCGGGCCAGCAGCGGGCCGTCGACCTCCTGCTTGACCAGGTAGTCCTCGGCGCCGGCGGCGACCGCGCGGACGCCGAGGCCCGCGTCGTCCAGCCCGGTCAGCACCACCACGGCGGCCGTCCCGGACATGTCCAGCACCTGGCGCAGCCCGTCCAGCCGGTCGATCCCCGGCGCCGACAGGTCCACGATGATGCACTGCGTGCGGCGGGTCAGCCGGCGCCGCGCGGTCGGCAGGTCCGCCGCGACGGTGATCAGCGCGTCCAGGCCGCTGTCGCCGAGCATCTTCTCGACCATCAGCACGTCGGAGGGGTCGTCGTCGATGAGGAGCAGGTCGACCCTGTCCTCGGCCCCTGGCGTGAAGGGATGCGTCTGGTGACTGATAGTGCTCACTAAGCTTCCGGAAAAGTCGGGGCTGGCGACGGCACTGGCAACGGCCGGACCGTTCCGGTTATTCCTGCGCGGGGCAGGACGCCAGGGCCGGGCCGCACCGGGGGAGCGGCTTCTGCTTAGCCGCCGGAGTCCCGGCTCGAGGAGCGGGAGGGACCTCGCTCCGTGCCCTCCGACCTTAGCGTGTCCTCACCTCCCCGCGCACCCCTGTGATCGTCCGCAGGGCGGGTCCCGGACGGTCCGGAAACCCCCTCCGGCGCGCCGGCCGGCGTCCCCGCGGCGGACCGCGCGCCCCGGAAAAATCGTTCGATCGCGGCGGGGCCCGCCGCATATCTTCGTCCGGTGAACCCGTTGCCGGAGAAAGATCCAGGCAGCCCCGACCACAGATCCCCCGCCCGGTACCTGCTGTGGCTGCTGCGCGCCGAATGGCGGGGCGTGCTGGTCGGCGCGCTGTTCGGCGTCGGCTGGATGCTCAGCCAGGCGCTGATGCCCGCCGCGATCGGCCGCGCCATCGGCGACGGCGTCGCCGGGCGCGACGACCGGGCGCTGCTCGTCTGGACGGGCGCGCTGCTCGCCCTCGGCGGCGTGCAGGCCGCGACCGGGATCCTCAGGCACCGGCGGGCGGTGTTCCTCTGGCTGTCGTCGGCCTACCGGACCGTCCAGATCGTCACCCGGCACGCGACCCGGCTGGGCGCGACGCTGCCGAGGCGGCTCGGCGCGGGCGAGGTCGTCAGCATCGGCCTGTCCGACGTCGCGCACCTCGGCGACGTCGTCGACATCGTGTGCCGCGGCTCCGGCGCCGTCGTCGCGATCGTCGTCGTGGCGGTCGTGCTGCTCGCCACCGCGCCGAAGCTCGGGCTGATCGTGCTGGTCGGCGTGCCGCTCGTGCTGCTGCTCGCCGCGCCGCTGCTGCGCCCGTTCCGCGAGCGCGAGGAGGCGCACCGCGAGCTCGTCGGCGAGCTGAACGGCCGCGCCACCGACCTCGTGGAGGGGCTGCGGATCCTGCGCGGCATCGGCGGGGAGCCGCTGTTCTCCGGCCGGTACCGGGCCCTGTCCGGCCGGGTCCGCGACGCGGGCGTCGCCGCGGCCCGCGCCGAGTCCCGGATCTCCGGCGCCGAGGTGCTCCTGCCCGGCCTGCTGATCGCCGCCGTGACCTGGGCCGGCGCGCACTACGTCGCGCGCGGCGAGATCGGCGTCGGCGACCTCGTGGCCTGCTACGGCTACGCGGTGTTCCTGATCGTCCCGCTGCGCACGATCGGCGAGGCCGCCGGCAAGATCACCAAGGGGCTGGTGGCGGCGCGGCGGGTCGTCCGGCTGCTCGACCTCGCCCCGGACCCGGACGCCGGTACCGCCCGCCCGGCCGGGCCCGCCGAGCTCGTCGACATCGCGTCCGGCCTGGTGGTGCGGCCCGGGCGGGTCACCGCGGTCGCCGCCGCGCAGCCGCGCGACGCGCAGGCCATCGCCGACCGGCTCGGCCGGTACGCGCCCGGCGACGTCGACTTCGCCGGCGTGCCGCTGCGCGAGGTCGCCGGGCTGCGCCGCCGCGTGCTGGTCGCGGTCAACGAGGACCGGCTGTTCTCCGGCACCCTCGCCGAGGCCCTCGCGCCGCCCGGCACGCCGCCGGCCGTCCTGGACGCGGCGCTGCGCGCGGCGTCCGCCGAGGACATCGCCGCCGCGTCCGGCCTGGACCGGCACGTCGCCGAGGCCGGACGGGAGTTCTCCGGCGGGCAGCGGCAGCGGCTCCGGCTCGCCCGGGCGCTCGCCGCCGACCCCGAGGTGCTGGTCCTCGTGGAGCCGACCAGCGCCGTCGACGCGCACACCGAGGCGCGCATCGCCGACCGGCTCGGCGAGGCCCGCGCCGGCCGCACCACGGTCGTGTGCACGACCAGCCCGCTGATGCTGGACCGCGCCGACCACGTCGCGTTCGTCGAGGACGGCCGGGTCGTCGCGGAGGGCACCCACCGCGACCTGCTGCGGGCCGAGCCGCGCTACGCCGCGGCCGTCACCCGCGGCGAGGCGCCCGCGCGCCGCTGACCCGGCCGCGCCACCGCACCACAAAACCATCGGAACCGCAGTACGGAAGGGCACGACGTGAGCACCGAGATCCTGCCGGTCGCGGAGCCCGCGCAGGTACGGGCGTACGCGCGGCGCGTCGCCCTGCGCCATCCCCGCGCCCTCGCCGGCACGCTGGCGCTGCACGGGCTCGCCGCGGTCGCCGGCCTCGTCGCGCCCCGGCTGCTCGGCGAGCTGGTCGAGGGCGTCCGCGACGGGACCGCCCACATCGACACCACCGCGCTCGCCATCGCCGGATTCGTCATCGTCCAGGGCGTGCTGACCCGGTACGCCTACTTCACCTCCGCGCGGCTCGGCCAGCGCGTCCTCGCCGAACTGCGCGAGGAGTTCGTCGACCGGCTGCTCGGGCTGCCGCTGTCGGCGGTCGAGCGGGCCGGCACCGGCGACCTCGTCACCCGCGCGTCCCGGGACGTCGACACGCTCGGCTCGTCGCTGCGCGAGGCGGTCCCGGAGACCCTCGTCGCGATCGTCGTCGGCGCGTTCACCTTCGGCGCGTTGCTGGTCAACGGCCCGCTGGTCGCGCTGCCGTGCCTGGTGTCCGTCCCGATCCTGTGGGGCGTCATGCGCTGGTACCTGCCGCGCTGCCGGGACGGCTACCTGCGCGAGAACGCCTCCTGGGCGCTGATCGCCGACGGCCTCGCCGAGACCGTGCACGGCGCCCGGACCGTCGAGGCGTTCGGCCTCGCCGGCCGTCGGCGGGCCCGCGGCGACGCCGACATCGCCCGCAGCTACGCCGCCGAGCGGTACACACTGAGGCTGCGGACGGTGCTGTTCCCCGTCGCCGAGTTCGGGTTCGTGCTGCCGGTCGCGACGACCCTGCTGTTCGGCGGCCTGTTCTACGCGCACGGGATGGCCTCGCTCGCGCAGGTGACCGCCGCGACCCTGTACGTCCAGCAGCTGATCGAACCGGTCGACATGCTGCTGTCCAAGCTGGACGAGCTGCAGCTCGGCGGCGCGTCCCTGGCCCGGCTGCTCGGCGTCGGGAACGTCCCGGCGGACCGGGAGCCGGGCGAGCGGCGCCCGGACGGCGAGCGGCTCACCGCGCGGGACGTCCGCTACTCCTACCGGACGGGCCGCGACGTCCTGCACGGCGTCGACCTCGACCTGCGGCCGGGCGAGCGGCTGGCGATGGTCGGGCCGAGCGGCGCCGGGAAGTCCACGCTGGGCCGCCTGCTCGCCGGGATCGACGGCCCGCGCTCCGGCGCGGTCACGGTCGGCTCGGACGCCCCCGTCCCGCTGGTCGAGCTGCCCCTCGACGACCTGCGCGGCCACGTCGCGCTCGTCACGCAGGAGCACCACGTGTTCCGCGGCACGCTCCGCGAGAACCTGGCGATGGCCCGCCCGGACGCGTCCGACGCCCGGATGCGCGACGTCCTCGCGACCGTCGACTGGGACGGCCCCGGCCTGGACGCCGAGGTCGGCGAGGGCGGCGCGACGCTGTCGCCCGCGCAGGCGCAGCAGCTCGCGCTGGCCCGGCTCGTCCTCGCCGACCCGCACACGCTGGTGCTGGACGAGGCGACGTCGCTGCTCGACCCGCGCGCCGCCCGCCGGCTGGAGAGCACCCTCGCCGCCGTCCTGGACGGCCGGACCGTCGTCGCGATCGCGCACCGGCTGCACACCGCGCACGACGCCGACCGCGTCGCGGTCGTCGAGGACGGCCGCATCACCGAGCTCGGCACCCACGACGAGCTCCTGGCCCAGAACGGCTCCTACGCCGCCCTCTGGACGTCCTGGCAGAGTTAGTTGGCATTGCCCTTGGCGTCAGGCCCTAGAGGGCCTTCCTTCGGCGGGCAATGCGTGCGATCGCTGTGTTGATGGCACCACCCTCGGCGTCAGGCGCTGGGGCGCCTTCCTTCAACGGGCGATGCGTGCGATCGCTGCATCGCTCCGGCTCGCCCAGGGGCTCGCTGCGCGATCAAGTTCTCGCAGGCTCGAACTTGGCTTCGCTCGCGATCGCGACGGTCCGGGTCGTTGCGTGGCCGGGGAAGAACGGCTTCCCCGGCCACGCGGGCGCTCATCGGGCCAGGGCGGTCTTGAGGTACTCGACCTGGATCAGGAGGAGGTTCTCCGCCACGACCTCCTGCGGGGTCATGTGGGTGACGCCGGACAGCGGCAGGACGGTGTGCGGGCGGCCGGCGGCCAGCAGCGCCGACGACAGCCGCAGCGTGTGCGCGGCGACCACGTTGTCGTCGGCGAGCCCGTGGATGATCATCAGCGGGCGCTTCAGGTCGCCGGCCATCTCGATCAGCGAGTTCGCGGCGTAGGACTCCGGCTCCTCGTCGGGGTGGCCGAGGTACCGCTCGGTGTAGTGGGTGTCGTACAGCCGCCAGTCGGTGACGGGCGCGCCCGCGATGCCCGCATGGAACACGTCCGGGCGGCGCAGCACCGCCAGGGCCGCCAGCCAGCCGCCGAACGACCAGCCGCGGATGCCGACCCGGTCCAGGTCGAGCGCCGCCGGATGCAGCCGCGCCGCCTCGATCAGCGCGGTGATCTGGTCCTCCAGCACCGGCTCGACGAAGTCGCCGCGGACCGCGCGGTCCCAGACCGGGCCGCGGCCCGGCGTGCCGCGGCCGTCCGCGATCACCACGGCGAAGCCCTGGTCGGCGAGCCACTGCGCCTCGCAGTACGCCCGCTGGACGGCCAGCACCCGCTGCGCGTGCGGGCCGCCGTAGGGGTCCATCAGGACGGGCAGCCGCCCGTCGCCCGGCTTCCAGCCGGCCGGCAGCACCACGGCGGTGCGGATCTCGCGGTCCCCGGCGCGCAGCAGCTCGACCCGCGGCGTGATCACCGGCGTCTCGGCGAGCGACGCGACCGGGTGGATGCCGGACGGCTCGCGCACCTCGACCTCGGTGCCCGGACGGTCCAGCCGCGATCCCGTGACGACCGTCACACCGGCGGCCCGGACCCCGCCGAACACGCCCTGCCCGTCGGTCAGCCGGACGATCTCCTCCGCGTCGTAGGAGTAGAGGTGCACCTCCGTGGGCTCCTCCGAGGCGGTGAACAGGATCGACTCGCCCTCCACGCCGAGGATCGAGCGGACCTGCAGGCCGCCCGGCGTGACGGGCTTGCCGCCGATCGTGATGCGGCGCGTGTCGGTCTCGCGGTCCTCGGTGACCCACACCAGGTCGCCCGTCCCCGTGTGCGCGGGCAGCCCGGGCACGATGTCGGTCCACACCGGGTCGTGCTCGTTGTGCACCAGCGACGTCTCCCCATTGGACGGGTCGACCCGCAGCACCCGCTGGGACCGCTGGTCGCGCGGCTGCACGACGATCAGCAGGCCGTGCCGGTCCCACGACGCGGTGACGACGTAGGGGAACATGCCGCGGTCCCACGCGACGCCGGTCCGGCCGCCGTCCACCTTCAGCAGGACCAGCGACACGATCGCGTTCGGCGTGCCCGCCGCCGGGTAGGCGATCTCGGCGGGCGTCCGGTCCGGGTTGGCGGGGTCGGCGATGTGCCAGCGCTGCACCGGCGTCTCGTCGACCCGGGCGACGAGCAGGGTCCCGCCGTCCGGCGACCACCAGTGGCCGCGCATCCGGCCCATCTCCTCGGCCGCGACGAACTCGGCGAGCCCGTAGGAGATCTGCTCCGACTCCGGCTGCACGACGGCCCGGTCTTCCGAGCCGTCGATCTCGATCACCCGCAGCGTCCGCCCGGACACGTAGGCGACGCGGCGGCCCGCCGGGTCGGGGCGCGGGTCGAACACCGGCGCCTGCGCGGGCAGCTCGCGGACCTGCCCGCTTCCGAGGTCGGCGACGTGGAGCCGCCCGCCCAGGGTGAACACGGCCTGCCGCATCTCGCGGTCGGTGGCGTAGCCGACGATGCCGCCGGCCTGCTCGCGCGCGCGCTCGCGGCGGGCCCGCTCCTCGGCGGGCAGGTTCTCCTCGCCCGGCACGTCCAGCGCGGCCGGGTCGGCGACGAGGCGCTCCTCGCCGGTGCCGGTGTCCAGCGTCCACAGGCAGGTCACCGGATCGTCGCCCGCCCTCGTGCGCAGGAAGATCACGCGCGTCCCGTCCGGCGCGATCTGGAAGGCGCGCGGGACGCCGAGGGTGAAACGGCGGGTGCGGGCGCTCTGCCGCGGATAGCTGATGCTCATGACATCCGAGTCTGCCAGCCCGCGAGCCTCCCCGAACGGCGGCGCGGCGCCCGTGCCTGCCCCTATGATTCCGGGCGGTCATCGCGGCCGGGGAACGGCCCTTGGGCATGGCCCCGCTCGCGTAAGCTCAAGACCTCCCCAAGCTTTTGTCTCGCGGGCGTTGAAGGAGTGGTCCATGCCGGAGCTGCAGCCGGGCGATCCCCGGCGGCTGGGCTCGTACGAGATCGTCGAACGGCTCGGCGAGGGCGGCCAGGGGGTCGTCTACGCGGGCGTCGACGCCTCGGGTAACAGGGCCGCCATCAAGCTGCTGCGCGCCGACCTGTCCGCCGACGCCGGCGCGCGCAACCGGTTCGTCCGCGAGGCGCAGGCCGCCAAGCAGGTCGCCCGGTTCTGCACCGCGCAGGTGCTGGAGGCCGACGTCGCGGGCGACCAGCCCTACATCGCCAGCGAGTACGTGCCGGGCCCGTCGCTGTACAAGCAGGTCACCGAGACCGGGCCGATCACCGGCGCGGCGCTGGACCGGCTCGCGATCGGCACCGCGACCGCGCTGGTCGCGATCCACCAGGCCGGGATCGTGCACCGCGACTTCAAGCCGCACAACGTGATCATGGCGCCGGACGGCCCCCGGGTGATCGACTTCGGCATCGCGCGGGCGCTGGACACCGGCCAGACCAACGCGACCAAGGCGATCGGCACCCCGTCCTACATGGCCCCCGAGCAGGTGGCGGGCGCCACCCTCACCGAGGCCGTGGACGTGTGGGCGTGGGCGACCACGATGGTGTTCGCCGCGACCGGGCACCCGCCGTTCGGCGACGACACCGTCGTCGCGGTGATCAACCGGGTGATGAACGAGCCGCCGTACCTGGAGGGCGTGCCCGCCGACCTGCGCCGGCTCGTCGCGGCGTGCCTGGTGAAGGAGCCGCAGCGGCGGCCCACCGCGCAGCAGCTGATGATGGCGCTGATCGGCAGCGGGCCGGGCGGCGCCGGCCAGACCCGGATGGACGACCCCGCGCAGGCCACCACGATGCTGGCGGAGGGCTCCACGCTCGCCGCCGGCGCGGGCGCCGCCGCCGCCTTCGGGGCCGCGCAGGCCGGGCCGCACGGCGGGCAGACGCAGCGGGTGTCGCCGGCGAACTACACCGGCACGCTGCCGCCCGTCCAGCAGCCGCCGTACCGGGGCGGCGGCCGGCACACCGGCTACGACGACTTCGAGCCGGAGCGCCGGTCCAAGTGGCCGATCTTCGCGGGGATCGCGGCGATCGCCGTGCTGGCGCTGGTCGTGGGCCTGTTCATGGCGAACCGGGGTAACAACGAGTCCCCGAACCCGGGGACGTCCCCGACCGTCTCGGACTCCGCGTCGGCCTCCGACAGCCCGACCAGCGAGGAGCCGACGACGGAGCGGCCCACGTACACCCGCCCGCCGCGTCCCACGCACACGGCGCCCACCCGCATCCCGACCACTGAGGCCCCGACCAGCGAGCCTCCGACGAGCGAGCCTCCGACGAGCGAGCCCCCGACGTCGCACACGCCGACCACCAACCCGACGCACACCTCCGGTGGCGGCACCGGAGGTGGCGGCACCGGCGGGGGCGGCGGCACCGGCGGAGGGGGCACGAACTGACGAGCGCCCGCCCGCACGGCCGGGGCCGCCCGGGCAGGGCGGTCATCGCCGTGCCCGCGACGCCTGAGTAGGCTCGTGACCATGAAGGAGCCGCGGATCCTGTTCGTCCATGCCCATCCGGACGACGAGTCCATCGGGACCGGGGCGACCATGGCCAAGTACGCCGCCGAGGGCGCCCACGTCTGTCTCGTCACCTGCACGCTGGGCGAGGAGGGCGAGGTCATCCCCGATGAGCTGCGCCATCTGGCCTCCGACAAGGAGGACCGCCTCGGCGAGTACCGGATCGGGGAGATGGCGGAGGCGGCCGCGGCGCTCGGCGTGCGCGACCACCGCTACCTCGGCGGTCCCGGCCGGTGGCGCGACTCGGGCATGATGGGCACCGCCACCAACGACGACCCGCGCAGCTTCTGGCAGGCCGACGTCGACGAGGCCGGCGCGGAGCTCGCGAAGATCATCCGGGACGTCCGGCCGCACGTCATCGTCACCTACGACGAGCGCGGCAACTACGGCCACCCCGACCACATCCAGGCGCACCGCGTCGCCTGGCGGGCGTTCGAGCTGGCCGCCGACCCGTCCTTCGAGGACGGGCAGGAGCCGTGGCGGGCCAAGAAGTTCTACGCCTACGCCACCCCGCGCACCGTGCTGGCGCGGGCGATCGCGGTGATGCGCGAGGCGAAGCTGCCGTTCGCGCGGGTCGCCGGGCTGGACGAGCTCGGCTCCGGCGTGCCGGACGGGCAGGTCACCACGGTCGTGGACGCCCGCGCGCACCTGCCCGCCAAGCTGGCGGCGCTGCGCGCGCACCGCACCCAGATCACGGTGGCGCCGGAGGCGGCCGGGCCGTTCTTCGCGCTGTCGAACAACCTCGGGCAGCAGGCGTTCGGCACCGAGTACTTCATCCTCCAGGCGGGCGAGCTCGGCCCGGTCGGCCCCGGCCGCCGCGAGACCGACCTGTTCGCCGGTCTGGACGACGCGGAAGCCTGACCGGCTGGATACGCTGAGGCCGTGGACGAGGACGACGAGGCACGGGTGAGCCTGGCCAAGGACGATCTCCCGCCCGGCGCGGCGGGCGGCGCGTCCGCGGCGGGCGGCGCGGGCGGCCGCGCCGAGAGCCCGCTGGACGCGCTGGTGACGGGCGCGGCGTACGCGGCGCTCGGGCTGCTCGGCGGGGTGTTCGGCCTGGTCGGCTCGTACGCCCAGGAGTGGACGGCCGGGGACGTGCCGGTCACCTCGATCGTGCTGGTGCCGCTGGTGTACGCGATGACGCGGCTGGCCGGCTGGGGGATGGGCGGCAAGATCGGCGCGGCGGTGCCGGCGGTGGTGTGGGGCGTCGCGGTGATCGTGATGTCGATGCAGCGGCCGGAGGGGGACCTGGTCGTTCCGGGAACGCTCGCGGGGTATGTGTACATCGTCGGCGGCATGGTGGCCGCCGGAATCGCGGTGGCGCGGGTCCCGTCGCCCGGCCCGGCGGGGCAGTGGCTCACCGGGAGGGCGGCGCGCACCCGCGGGTAGGGGGATCGCTAGGGTGTGCGCTTCGTGAGCGGCGATCGTGTGGACCCGAGCGTGGATCCGGGGCTCTTCCGGCGGGTGGCGGGCAGGTTCGCGACGGGCGTCGCGATCGTGACGAGCGTGGTGGACGGCGCCGACCACGCGATGACGGTGAACGCGTTCGCGTCGGTGTCGCTGGACCCGCTGCTGGTGATGTTCTGCCCGGAGAAGATCGCGCGCTTCCACGACCTGGCGCTGGACGCGGGCGAGTGGGCGGTGTCGGTGCTGGGCGAGGAGATGCGGGACGCCTCGCAGTGGTTCGCGACCCGCGGCCGGATGCTCGACGGCCAGCTGCAGGGCTGGGACCACGTCCGCGGCCCGGTCACCGGCGCCGCGATCTTCAAGAACGCCGTCGCGGCCCTGGAGTGCCGCACGCACGCCGTCCACGACGCGGGCGACCACAGCATCGTCGTCGGCGAGGTCCTGAGCCTGCACGTCCCGTCCCCGGACACGAAGCCCCTGATCTTCTACGGCGGCGAGTACCACCGCCTCGACCGTTGAGATGCGGCGAGCCGCCGTCATGGCCCCTGCCATGACGGCGGCTCGCCGCACGTGAAAACGCGGTCCGGTCAGCCCTTCACGGTGGCGGGGGCGGGGTCCGCGGCGCCCGTGGCGGGCGTGGAGCGGTAGCCCTTCACGCCGAAGCAGGCGGCGGCGCTGGCCAGGACGACGGCGATCGGGAGGATCATCGTCGGCTTCATCGCGTGCACGAAGCCGTGCGAGAACACCTGCCCGGCGACCTGCTGGACCTGGTGTACCACGCTCTGCGGGACGCCCGGCGGCAGCTTCTGCTGGGTGCCGGTCTGGCCCGCGCCGACCTCCAGGCCGCCCTTGGCGGCGCCGGCGAAGCCCTTGACGAAGCCGGGCCGCACGTCCGGCGGGAGGGCCGCCGCGCGGGTCGCGGCCTCGTCCTTGAGCGACGAGGCGAGCTGGTTCTGCAGGACGGCGCCGACCGCGGCGCTGCCGAGGACCGAGCCGATCTGCCGGACGGTGTTGTTCACGCCGGACGCGGCGCCGGCGAGCCGGGGCGGCACGTTGCGGGTCGCCTCGGTGGCCATCGGCGCGAACACGCCGCCGATGCCGAACCCGGCGACGACGAGCGCGGGGATGAACGCGGTCCAGCCCGTCCCGACCTCGGCGACGAGCACCAGCCACAGCATGCCGATCGCGTAGAGGGTGAGGCCGCCCATCAGGATGAACTTGCCGCCGATGCGGTCCGACAGCTTCCCGGCGACGGGCGCGAGGAACATCGACACCACCGAGGACGGCGCCATGACGAGGCCGGCCTTGAGGGCGCTGAAGCCGAGCACGGACTGCATGTAGATCGTCATCGGCAGGAACATGCCGATCATGCCGATGGAGACGGCGGCGCCGACGAAGTTGAGGATCGTGAAGTTGCGGTCGCGGAACAGCGAGAACGGCACCAGCGGCTCGCGGTCCTGCTGCGTCCGCTGGTAGACGTAGAAGATCACGAAGAGGCCGAGGCCGGCGGCGATGAGCCCCCAGATCCCCTCGTTCCAGTTGTACTTCTGGCCCTCGGTCAGCGCGAACGTCAGGCAGAACAGCCCGGCGGAGGCGAGCGCGACGCCGGCGATGTCGAAGCGGTGCTTCACGGTGGGGATGTGGGCGGGCAGGATCGGCACGGCCATCGCCAGCACGAGGACGCCGATCGGCAGGTTCACGAAGAAGATCCACCGCCAGTCGAGGCTGGTGACCAGCAGGCCGCCGATGGTCGGCCCGGCGATGGTGGACACGCCCGCGACGGCGCCCCAGACGCCGAGCGCGGTGCCGCGCCGCTCCGCCGGGAACACGCTGATGATCATCGACATGGTCTGCGGCATCAGCAGCGCGGCGCCGAGGCCCTGCACGGCGCGGGCCGCGATCAGCTGGGCCGGGTCCTGCGAGATGCCGCACGCCAGGCTGGACAGGGTGAACAGGGCCACGCCGGCGATGAACAGGTTCTTCTTGCCCCACAGGTCGCCGAGGCGGCCGGCGGTGATGAGCAGGACGGCCAGCACCAGGATGTAGGCGTTGACCACCCAGAGGACCTCGTCCAGCGAGGCGTCCAGCTTGTCGATCATGCTCGGGATCGCGATGTTCACGATCGTCAGGTCGAGCAGCGTCATGAAGAAGCCCAGGGAGAGCGTCAGCAGGATCGCCCATGGGTTCCCGCGCCACTTGCTCATGGTGCCCCCTTGTCGTTGTGGCGTGCGTGGTGGTCGGTGAGGTGCCCGTGCTGGTCGGGCGGGTGGCAGGAGGTCACCCCGGTGTCGTCGGCCCAGGTGAGCCGCCCGGACTCCAGGTCGTCGGCCAGGTTCTGGACGAACTCCAGCTCGCCGCGGAACCGGTCGATCGCCCATTCCTGGTCGAGGAGCTTGTAGCGTTCCAGGCCGCGCTTGCGCAGCGAGTCGTTGATCGTCCGGTGGCCGACGAGCATCGCCTCCAGCGCGATGGCGCGGGTGCGCAGCTGCCGGGCGACCTCGGCCTCGGGCAGCAGGTTGATGAACGCCAGTCCCGTGCCGAACAGCGGGAACTCCTCGACGGGCTTGGCGAGCAGCTCGGCGAGGCGGATGTGCGCGGCGTCGCGCCCGGCGCTGGTGACCGCGTAGACGGTCCGCTCCGGGCGGCGGCCCTCGCGGGCCGTCTCCAGCGGTTCGATCAGGCCGGCCGACGCGAGCCGCTCCACCGAGTGGTAGAGCGAGCCGTGCGTGACCTTGACGGCCTGGTCGTAGGCGTGGTCGCGGATCCGCTGCTGCATCTCGTACGGGTGCATGGGCCCGCCGCACAGCATGCGCAGCACGGTCAGCGCGAGCGGTGTGAGGGGTCGGGACAAGGTGCGACCTTCTTGGTCGAAATCGATTAGTCCACTTAGACTAATCCATCCAGACCTCTGTCGTCACATTGTTTTGATGCCCGACTTATCCGTACAGGTCACAACAGGTTTCTAGCGGACGGTACCGACAGAGTTCGCGGCGCCGTTGCGGGCCACGAAGTCGCCGACCCGGTCGCTGCGGACGTCGGCGAACAGCTCGGCGCCCGCGGCCTTGTCCAGCAGCACCACGCTCTGCCCGCCGCGCGTCGCGAACCGGTCGACCGGCGCCGTCAGGTACTCCATCAGCGGCGCCTTCAGCAGCCGCGCGGCCAGCCCGCGCAGCGTGCCCGCCGTCACCGAGTCGTCCACGGTCACCGAGTGCGTCGCCGCCCGGATGAACCGGTCGATCTTCAGCGGGTTGCGGGTGTCGAGCGCCCTGTCGGCCAGCGCGTGCAGGAACGCCTGCTGCCGCTTGATCCGGTCGAGGTCGCCGCCGGGCAGGTTCCAGCGCTGCCGGACGAAGTCGAGCGCCTGCACGCCGTTCAGGTGCTGGTGCCCGGCGGGCCAGAGCCGGTTGTGCATCGGGTCGTAGGTGCGCTTCTCGACCGTCACGTCCACGCCGCCGAGCGCGTCGGTCATCTTCACGAACCCGCCGAAGTCCAGCGCCGCGTAGTGGTCGACGCGCACGCTCGTGAGCTGCTCGACCGTCCGGATCAGCAGCTTCGGGCCGCCGTAGGAGAACGCCGCGTTGATCTTCCCGCTGCCGTGCCCGGGGATCGGCACCCAGCTGTCCCGCGGCAGCGCGATCACCGACACCCGGCCGTCCCGCCCGGACAGGTGCACCAGCATCACCGTGTCGGACCGGGCGCCCATCGACGGCATGTCCGAGCGCCGGTCCGACCCGATCAGCAGCCAGTTCTCGCCGCGGCCCGTCGACACCGGGCGGCCGCTGCGCTCCGGCATCGCGCCCTTGATCCGCTTCACGCCGTCGTCGTAGGCGTTCTCCAGCAGGTAGGCGCCGCCGCCGAGCAGCACCAGCGCGGCGGTCGCCAGCACGCCGCAGCCGATCAGCACCCGCCGCCGTCGGCGGCCGGGCCGCTTCTCCTGCTCGGTGGCGTCCTGGGCGGGCGGCTTCTGGTGCATGCGCACACCCTCCCCCCGGAGGCGGCGCGCCCGGCGCGGACAGGCGGATCGCGGGTAACTCTTTACCGCGCGGGGCTCAGCCCTTGAGGGCCACCTCCAGCTGGTCGAGCGCCCAGTCGAGGTCGTCCTTCCCGACGACCAGCGGCGGAGCGAGGCGGAGCGTCGTCTCGTGCGTCTCCTTGGCGAGCACGCCGAGCTCCATCAGCCGCTCGCTGACCGGACGGGCCCGGCCGTGCAGCTCGACGCCCGCCCACAGGCCGCGGCCGCGCACCTCGCGGACGAGGTCGCCGGGCAGCCGGCCGAGCCGGTCGTGCATGTGCGCGCCGAGCGTCCGGGACCGCTCCTGGTACTCGCCGGTCCGCAGCATCGCGATCACCTCGCGGCCGATCGCGCAGGCCAGCGGGTTGCCGCCGAACGTGGAGCCGTGCTGGCCCGGCTTGAACACGCCGAGCACGTCCCGGTCGGCGACGACGGCCGACACCGGCATGATGCCGCCGCCGAGCGCCTTGCCGAGGATGTAGACGTCCGGCACGACGTCCTCGTGCTCGACCGCGAACGTGGTGCCGGTGCGGCCGAGGCCCGACTGGATCTCGTCGGCGATCATCAGCGTGCCGTTGGCGCTGCACAGCTCCCGCACCGCGCGCAGGAACCCGCTCGGCGGGACGTTCACGCCGGCCTCGCCCTGGATCGGCTCGATCAGCACGCCGACGGTCGAGGCGTCCATGGCCGCCTTCAGTGCGTCGACGTCCCCGTACGGGACGGTCCGGAACCCCGGCGTGTAGGGGCCGTAGGAGTCCTTCGCGTCGGGGTCGGTGGAGAAGCTGACGATCGTGGTCGTGCGGCCGTGGAAGTTCCCCTCGAACGTGATGATGTTCGCCTCCCCGGCGGGGACGCCCTTGACCTCGTAGCCCCACTTGCGGGCGGTCTTCAGGGCCGTCTCGACGGCCTCGGCGCCGCTGTTCATCGGCAGGACCATGTCCTTGCCGCACAGCTCGGCGAGCTCGGTCGCGAACGGCCCGAACTGGTCGTGGTCGAACGCGCGGCTGACCAGCGTGACCCGCTCGAGCTGCCGCTGCGCGGCCGCGACGAGGCGCGGGTTGCGGTGCCCGAAGTTGACCGCGGAGTAGGCCGCCAGCATGTCCAGGTAGCGGCGGCCCTCGACGTCGGTGAGCCAGGCGCCCTCGGCGCCGGCGACGACGATCGGGAGGGGGTGGTAGTTGTGCGCGCTGTGCTCCTCGGACATCGCCCGCAGCTGTTCGGTCGCCGTCACGACGCTCCTTTACGCGTTCGGGTCCGGCCGGTCGGGCCGGGCATCGCCGGGACACCGGGCGGCGACCCGGTGCCGAGTGGGAGGGGGCCGGACGCGGCGGGTGGCCGCTCGGTCCATATCCAGCGTATGTTCGGGGGTTACCGGCGACCAATGACGAAAACCGACTTTGGGGGTGCTGTTTGTTGCGTCTTGACGAGCTGGACCGTCGAATCGTTGCGCGGCTCCTGGAGGACGGCCGCGCCTCGTACGCGCAGATCGGCGACAAGGTGGGGCTGTCGGCGCCCGCGGTGAAGCGGCGCGTCGACCGGCTCCGCGCGGACGGCGTGATCAACGGGTTCGCCGCGGTGGTCGACCCGGCCGCGCTCGGCTGGACGACCGAGGCGTTCATCGAGATCTTCTGCACCGGCGCGACGTCCCCGGAGGAGATCTACTCCAGCGTGCGCGGCCATCCGGAGGTGGTGGCGGCGTACACGATCAGCGGGGACGCGAGCGCGCTGGTGCACGTGCGGGCGCGCGACATCCAGCATCTGGAGCAGGCCCTCGAACGGCTGCGCCGCGAGGACAACATCACGGCGACGAAGACCGCGATCGTGCTGTCGCGGCTGATCGGCCGCCCGATCGACGCCCCGTCCGGCGGGCCCGCCCCGGTTACCGGGCAGTAGGCTGCCGGGCATGGACTTCGCGACCGCTGACCTCATCGACGACTTCGGGGACGAGCTGCGCAGCTGCGAGACGCAGTTCCGGCAGTACGGGGGCCGCGCGGCGTTCGCGGGACCGGTGTCGACGGTGCGCTGCCACCGCGACAACGGGCTCGTCAAGCGGCTGCTGAACACCCCGGGCGAGGGCCGGGTGCTGGTCGTGGACGGCGCGGGGTCGCTGGCGTCCGCGCTGATGGGCGACATGATCGCGGCGTCCGCGGTGGCGAACGGCTGGGCCGGCGTGGTGATCAACGGGGCCGTCCGCGACGTGCAAGCGCTGCGCGGGCTCGACCTCGGCGTGAAGGCGCTCGGCTCCAACCCGCGCAAGAGCGCGAAGGACGGCGCCGGCGAGGTGGACGCGCCGGTGACGTTCGGCGGAGTGGAGTTCGGTGCGGGCGACTGGCTCTACAGCGACGAGGACGGCATCGTCGTCGCGACGCGCTCGCTGCTGTAAGTACCATCATCGCTGGACGAACCTGTAGCGCGTGGCGCGGAACCGGCCACGGCGTGACATGCCAGGGCGAACGCCGCAAGATCGTATAAGTAGGCCGTAGCGCGGCGGAACGGTGCTCCTTACGTTCTCAGTGACCACCTGAGACAGGGGAGACATGCGCGCCAAGAAGACGCTGCTGGTGCCCGTGACGGCGACGGTGCTGCTCGCGGGACTCGCGGCCGTGCCGGCCGCCGCGCAGACCAAGCCTCCGATCCCGAAGCCCACCGCCAACCCCTGGCAGATGCGGCACTGGCCGCAGACGCAGCCGTGGCAGCGGAGCCAGCCGTCCGCCCGCACCTACGCGGCCGGCGGCCCGCGCCCCATCGACCCGCAGAACTACGAGCTCCCCGACACGATGACCTGGGACGACTACGCCTCGATCCCCGGCACCTCGTGGGCCGACCCGTCCCACCAGGGCTCGATCAAGAACTTCAAGGGCGCGGTCGTCCTGGTCGACTACCCGAACCAGCCGTTCGTGGTCACGCAGCCGAAGAACTCCACCATCTTCGGCAACCCGAACGCGGTCGGCGACGTCCCGCGCGACCAGGTCGCCAGGTTCTACCAGGACTTCCTCAACAAGCCCGAGGCGCTCAACCACGGCCACACGCTGCACGAGTACTGGATGGAGGACTCCGGCGGCCGCTACGGCGTGGACCTCACCGCGTTCGGCGCCTACCGGATGCCCGCCAAGGACCACGAGTACGGCGTGGACGCGCAGATGCAGGGCGGCACCGGCTGCCCCGCCGGCGACACCTGCAACCGCGACCTGCGCAAGGACGCGCGCGCCGCGTGGATCGCCGACGTCGGCGAGGAGACCGCGAAGAAGTTCGACTTCGTCTTCTTCCTCAGCGCCGGGCAGGACGAGTCGTCCACCTGGCAGGAGTTCGGGCAGATGAAGTTCCAGACCAAGGAGGACGTCCCGGCCGAGTGGGGCTCTGGCGACCCGGCCCTGCCGAACTGGGTGAAGACCCGGTACGTGGACTGGACGTCCTGGCAGGCCGGCGCGACGATCTGGCCGAACGCGGTCACCGGCAGCTCCACGCAGGCGGAGAGCTCCGGGATGGGCGTGTTCGCGCACGAGTTCAGCCACATCCTCGGCATCGGCGACAACTACAACAACCCGTACGGGGTGCCGCCGCGCCGCTCGTACAGCGGGCCGTGGGACATGCTGAGCCGCGGCAGCTTCAACGGCCCCGGCGGCCCGCACAGCCGGTGGACGATCCCGGCGGTGAGCGGCGCGTCCATGGGCGCGGAGCACATGCTCCGCAACAAGCTGAAGCTCGGCATCGTCGACGCGGGCAAGGTGCTGCAGCTGAACCGGGACACGCTCCCGCAGGACGGCACGGTCGTCGCGACCATCACGGCGCGGTCCGCCGAGCCGAGCGAGGGCGGCCTCGCGGGCGTCAACCTGAAGCTCGGCACGGGCGGCGACAAGGAGCCGGCCTGCGACACCGACACCGACCCGCTGTGCGACGGCGGCAAGTTCGACAACTACACCCTCGAGGTCGTCGACCGGATGGGCATGGACTCGTTCACGCCCGACTCCGGCGTCCTGCTGGCGAAGACCAAGGACCAGGACCGGGCGCCGTTCATCTGGATCCAGGACGCGAACCCGCAGGACATCGACAAGACCGACTTCGTCCTGCCGGACGGCACGCCGCAGAAGATGACGATCGGCGACTACCGCCAGCTGTCGGACGCGCTGTTCCACGCCGGGACGGACTCGGGCAGCGAGTTCGAGTACGCCGACCAGGCGAACCGGCTCCACTTCTACGTGCTGAACCTCAGGCGCGACGAGAACGGCGTCCTCTCGTACACGGTCGCGATCCGGTCGCTGGACGGCGCCGGTACGCAGCGCCGCGCCGTCAAGGTCGACTCCGGTAACGCCGAGCCGGCCGGGCCCGGCTGGGCGAAGTGCACGATGCGCGTCGGCAACCACGGCAAGGGCGGCACCGGCGTCTACGGCTCCGACGTCTTCCGGCTGAAGGCGACGGTGGCCGGCGGCGGCTGGACGACCTGGCTGCCGAACGAGCTGGCCACCGCGAAGAACGGGCAGAGCACGGACGTCGTCGTGTGGGCGAAGGCCGGGCCGGGCGCCCAGCGCAAGGCGAAGCTGACCCTGACCGGCACGTCCGAGAGCGACCCCTCGAAGTCCGACAGCGGCACCTGCCGCCTCCCGTAACCCCGTCGCCCCGCCCGGGCGGACGCCCGGGCGGGCGCGCGGGTTCACACGGCCGATGTAATGGTCATTTGCCTTTCCGTCGACGGCGCGCGGGGTTTTCCGCGAGACGGCGCCGGAAAGGACGGCCGTCGTGATGATCAAGAAACGGAGAGTGAGCGGGCGGCGGCCGGCCGTCACCGCGCTCGCGGCCGGCGTCCCGCTGGCCGCGCTGGTGGCGTCCGTCCCCGCCGTCGTCCAGCCCGGGCCCGCGGCGGCCTCGACCTCGGCGCGGGACGCGGCGCCGCGCAAGGCGGACTTCGGCCTGCGCCGCGGCGCGAGCCTCGACCGTCCGCTGCGCGCGCTCGGGGAGGAGCTGGCCAGGAGCGGCGTCCAGGCGCTCATCAACGGTTCGGGGCAGCGCCATCTCACCGGCGGCTGCGCCGCGGCGGCCAAGGTGCCCGCCGGGTCGCGCACCTACTGCTTCGACAAGGCGGACTCGGCGACCCGCAAGTGGTACCCGCAGGGCGTCACGACCGTCTCGGACGCGGCGGTGGACGGCCGGTGGGGCGCCGGCCGCCCGATCGTCGTGTCCTGGCACAACGACGGCGCCGTCCGGCTCACGTTCGTGAACCCGGACCGGCACACCTACCGGCACGTCCTGCTCGTCTACCCGGCGCTGCGGCACGGGACGGTCTCCTACGGCGACATCGACCTGCACGCCGGCGGCATCGCCTGGTTCGGCGACAAGCTGTACGTCGCCGACACCCGCGCGGGCCTGCGCGAGTTCGACATGCGGCAGATCTTCGACCTCGGCCGCAGCCGGAACGGGTCGACCGGGCACGCGGAGTGGGTCGGCCTGCACGGAGACAAGTACTACGGGCACGGCTACCGGTACGTCATGCCGCAGACGGGCAGCTGGCAGTACGCGCACGGCTGGGCCGGCGCCAGGTGCGCGGGCCACGGCGCGCCGCGCGTGTCGTGGATGTCGGTCGACCGCACGACCCGCGGCCCGTCGCTCATCGCGGGCGAGTACTGCAAGGAGAAGGAGCCGCAGGGGCGCGTCGCGACGTGGCCGCTGCGCAACGGCACCGGCCTGGTCGCCGGGGCCGGCGGCGTCGCGTACCCGAACTGGGTCGCGAGCCTTCCCGGCGACCGCGTGCAGGGCGGCGTCCGGGCCCACGGCCACTGGTGGTTCACGCAGAGCCACGGCTCCAAGCGCGGCACGATGCTCCAGGCCGACCAGCGCGGGCACGGCTGGCGGAACCGGTCCGTGCGGACGATCTCCTACGGTCCCGAGGACCTGAGCTGCTACCGCGCCCAGCACCGCGTCTGGACGCTCGCCGAGTACCCGGGCAAGCGCGCTCTCTGGGGGCTGCCCGCACCGCAGTGCCGCTGGTAGACGACGCCACGCGACGGGCCGGCGCGGACGCTCCGCGCCGGCCCGTCCCGCTCACGCGTCGACGGTCGCCCGTGCCTCGCTCTCCCGGCGGACCGGGCGGCGCTCCCGTCCCAGGGCCACGACGGCGAGGGCGGCGACGCCCAGCCCGGCGCCGATCCACGCGGTGGAGGAGTACCCGGCGCCCGCGTCCAGCGCCAGCCCGCCGAGCCAGGGCCCGGCGGTGATGCCCACGTTGAACGCCGAGGTGCTCGTCGCCGCGACCAGCGTCCGGGACGCGTCCGACAGCGCGAACACCCGCGAGTTGAGCGCCGGATTGATCGCGAACCCGAACAGGCCCAGCAGGAACACCAGGATCGTGGCGGGGACGGCCGAGCCCAGCGTCAGCGCCAGCGCGACGCACACCGCCACCAGCCCGGCGATCCCGCCGTAGAGCGTCCCCATGGGCCGGGTGTCGGCGATCCGGCCGCCGAACGCGATCCCGACCAGCGAACCCGCCCCGTACAGCGCGAGCACGGCCGGGACCCACCGCTCCGGGATGCCCGTCGTGTCCTCCAGCATCGCGCCGAGATAGCCGAAGATCACCAGTAGTGCGCCGGTGGCCAGCGACGTCGTCGCGTAGGACAGCCACAGCCGCCGCCTGGCCATCGCCCGCAGCTCGTCCCGCAGCCGCGGCGCGGCCTCGTCGGGGCGCCCGCCCCTGACCGTCGCCGCGACCCCGGCCATCGCCGCGAGCGACATCGCCGCGACCGCCCAGAACACCGACCGCCAGCCGAAATGCTGCCCGAGGACGGTCCCGGCGGGCAGCCCGAGGACGGTGGCGAGGGTGAGGCCGCCCGCGACGATCCCCATCGCGCGGCCCCGCGCGTTCGCCGGCACCAGCCCGATCGCGGCCGCCGCCGCGACCGCCCAGAACCCCGCGTACACGAACGCCGCGGCCACCCGGGTCGCGAACAGCACCCCGTACCCGGGCGTCAGCGCGCCCGCCGCGTGCATGAGCGCGAACAGTGCCAGGAACGCCAGCAGCGACCGGCGGTGCGGCCACCGCAGCGTGAGGACGGCCAGCACGGGCGCGCCCACCAGCATTCCGACGGCGAACGCCGAGATCAGCAGCCCCGCGTCCGGCACGGACACGCCGAGGTCCGCCGACATCTGCGGCAGCAGCCCGGCCAGCATCATCTCCGACGTGCCCTGGGCGAAGATCGCCAGGCCCAGGACGTAGACGGCCAGCGGCATCGGTCACCTCCATATTGGATCGAATAGTTCAAAATTTGGCCGTGAAAAAGGCGGGCCGGCCGCCGGCCCGCCTCAGACCGCCGTCATGGCCGTGTCGGCGATCGCCCGCAGCGTCCGCTCGTCCGCGCCGCCGCGCGCCGCGACCCGCATCCCGCTGATCGCCGCCACCACGAAGTGCGCCAGCGCGCCCGCGTCCTTGCCCGCGTCGATCTCCCCGGACCGCTGCCCGGACTCGATCGCCGCCCGCAGCGCCGCCAGCCGCGTCTCCAGGTCCTTGCGCAGCAGCCCGGCGACGTCCTCGTCGCGCGGCGCCAGCTCGATCATCGAGTTCACCACCAGGCACCCGACCGGATCGTCCGCCGGCGCCGTCACGGCCCACCCCAGCACCGTCCGCAGCCGGTCCCGGACGGGGCGCGCAGCGTCCTCCAGCGCCTCCAGGATGTTCGCCGTCCTGATCTCCATGTACAGCGTCAGCGCGCGCGTGAACAGGTCGTGCTTGCTGCTGAAGGTGTTGTAGATGCTGCTGCGCCCGAGCCCCGTCGCCGCGCACAGCTCCTGCGTCGAGGTCGCCTCGTACCCGCTCTCCCAGAAGGCCCGCATGGCGGCCTCCACCGCCCGCTCCTCCTCGAACTGCCTCGGCCTCGCCATGCCGCGACCCTAACACGTTATGGACAGCTCGATCCAATATTGCTCAGAGGGCCTCCGCGACCTGGACGATGACGTGGTCGGCGCCCTGCCCGAGCGCGCCCCGCCCCGGGATCGCGCGCCCGTCGGCGCCGGCCACGCCCATGCGCAGGTTCGCGAAGCCCGGCTGCCCGAGCACGAGCAGCGGGTCGGGCTCGTCCCCGGCGCGCACGTCCGTGCGGGCGATCACGAGGTGCAGCCGCGGCTCCGCCGGGCCGAGATGCTCGTGGATCGGGAGGAACGTCTCCGTGTCCAGCATGTCCTGGTCGTCGACGACCAGGAACACGTCCCGCCGCTGCCGCTCCTCGTCGTCCAGCCGCCGCGCCAACCCGTACACCAGGTCCCTGGCCTGCGCGGACGTGGTCGCGTACGTCTCCGTCCAGGCCAGCTGCGCGCCGGGCCCGAACAGCACCGACTCGCGCAGCCCGCCGCCCGGGTCGATCACGTAGAGCGGCGTGTCCTCGTCCCGGCGGAGCGCTTGGACCACGAGGCGCAGCACGTTCGTCTTCCCGGTGCCCGCGTTCCCGTAGACGGCCAGGTGCGGGCGGATCCCGAAGTCCAGCGCGACCGTCTCCCGCGCTTCGCCCTGCACCCCGATCGGGATGTGCCCACCTGAGGCCATCCCGAGCTCGTCCCGTCGGATGCGCTCCGGCAGCCCGCCGCTCCCCGGCGGCTCGGCGTCGGGCCGGTCGTCCGTCCGCCGGTCCGGCGCGTCGCTGATGAAACGGGACAGGTCGGCCTCGGACGGCAGAGGGGCTGGGGTGAACGGGCGGGGATCACCGCGTCCGGTGGAGAGGTAGGCCGTGCCGGGGCCGGAGAAGGGAAGGCTCGCTCGGCCGAGGACGCTCCGGAGCACGGCGGGCGGCAGGCGGTTCGCGACGATCCGCCAGTCGAGGAGCGGCAGGAACCGGTCCCACATCGTGCTGCTCTCGACGGTGGACGACGCGAGGATCACGTGTACGCCGAGCGCCGCGCCGCGCTGTGCGAGCTGGAGGAGCGTTTCGCCCACCTCGCGCTTGCTGGACGGGAACGTGAGCGAGACGTCCGCCATCACGACCAGGTGCGGCAGGTCCTCGGGCGACGCGTGGTCCCTGCGCGTGTTCAACGCGACCGAGAGGAAGTCGAGGAAATCTTGAAGCGCGCGCGGCCTGCCCAGCAGTTCCTCGTCGGAGCCGACGACATGCGGAAGGGCGGAGTATTGCTCGCCCAGCGGATGTTCTCCCAGGCCGACGAAGGCGAGCACCATGTGGGAGGGCGAGTACTTGGCGGCGAGCGCGAGGGCCATCACTTGCAGGACGTGCCGCCGGGCGTCGGCGTCGCCCACGACCAGACCCGAGGTGCCGGCCATGAGGTCGAGGCAAGGCGCGGTGAAGGCGTCGCCGTCGGGGCCATGCCCGATGCACGGCGTCCTGGGCGTCGAGATCGGCAGTCTCCATGCGTTGGAGAACGCGGCCCCCTGCCCGGCCCCGTTCAGCTCCAGGACGTCGTCCACGGCGACGGCGCGAGGCGGAGCAGGGGCACCGGCGCCCCGGGCCCACTTCTTGACCTCGTCGTAGCCCCAGCGTTCGTCCGGATCGAGGGTCAGCAGGCCCGCGATCAGGCGCCGCCATTCCGGGTCGCTGACGTCGTCGATCGGCGGTGGCCGGCCGCCGGAACCCAGGCTCTCCATCAGCCGCAGGGTGGTGAGGTCGTCGAAAGGCGTCCGGCACAGGAGCAGCTCGTGGGCGATGACCCCCAGCGCCCACCACGCCCCGGGCTCGCCCAGCTCGCCGTTCAGCAGCTCGGGGGCCGCGTAGCGCGCGGTGAGCGGCGACGCGTCCCTCGTCCCGCGCGCGATGGGGGCCGCGCCGCGCACGTCGCCGATCACCAGCTCGTACGGGTCGCGCGAGCGGATCAGGACGCTCGCCGGCTGCAGGTCGGTGTGGGTGAGGCCGAGGGCGTCCTGCCAGTGGTGCAGGCACTCGGCCAGGGAGGCGATGATCCGGCGCCGTTCCCGGTCATCGGCCGGCGGCGAGTCCTCGTGGATCAGCTTGTCCAGCGAGCCGTGCGCGCAGTACTCCTGCGCGTACCAGCCGACCGTGGCGCCGTCCACGGTGATGTCGCCGTGCTCGTAGATCCGGGCGAGCTGCCGCGCGGGCCCGGCCAGGGAGCGCAGCATCGCCCTGTCCTCGTCGCTCCAGGGTTCTTCGAGGACCTTGACGACCGCGAAATCCGCGCCCACGTCCCGGCGGCGCGGCCGGACGAGGTACGAGGTCACCCACGAGCCGGCGAGCAGCAGGCGGACCGGTTCGTAGTCGTCGCGCAGGGCCGCCGGGAAGCCCGGCACGTCCGGCGGCGACGGGACGAGGCTGGTGCGGGTCTCGTGGGGGATGAGGGCGAAGTGGTCGGTGTCGGCGGTCAGGGTCAGGGGGCCGTCCGTGGCGGCGAGGAGGGCGCGGAAGGTCTCGGCGGTGCGGCCGGCGCGGCGCTCGATCTCGGCGGAGACGGCTTCGAGGACGCGGCGGGTGTGCAGCGCCTCCGGGCGCGGGAGGGTGTCGAGGAGGGCCTCGCGGGCGCCCGGGACGAACTCGTAGCGGACGTCGTCCAGCGGCCGCAGCAGGCCGCTGAGCAGGACCTCGGCGAGCCGGCCCGGGTCGGAGCCGCCGAGGACGCCGTGCTGGATGAGCCGCATCACCGGCAGGGACGGGACGGAGACGGCGACGTGGGCGGCGAGTTCGGCGGCGTCGGGCGAGGCGGTGCGCAGGAAGCGGCGGACGCGTTCGGCGACGGGGACGTCGCGGGGCGCGGGGGCCGGAGCGGACGGGCCGGACGGCAGCGACGCGATCGCGGCGGGCTGCGGGCCCGCGCCGGACACGAGCCGCGCCCAGGCGCCGAACCAGCGCGGCGCGACCTCCAAGACGGGGACGGGGACGCCGGGCGGCGCGGCACCGTCGAGCGGGGTGAAGCGGAGGGCGGTGTTCGGGCCGCCCGGCCGGGGCAGGACGGCGCGGCCGGGCGTGGTGGGGGCGGCGGTGCGGCGCCAGAGGTTCTCGGCGAGAGGCTGGAGGATCGCGGTGGGGCCGGTCTCGGCCCAGCGGCGGACGGCGGGCGCGGCGCGTCCGTTCCACCAGTGCGGTCCGGAGCAGTCGCTGAGGAGGAGGACGGCGTGCCGTCCGGAGGCGTCCTGGATGGTGCCGGGGGCGCGCGGGGGTGCGCCGGGGGCGGGTGAGATTCCGCCGGTGGCGTCGAGGTAGGCGACGCCGACGTTCTGGAATGCGCCCTGCCGCAGCAGCACCTCGGTCAGCTCGCGGGCGAGGGGGCGCCACAGCCGCATGGTGGGGCCGGTGTCGACGACGAGGGTGAGCGTCAGCCAGCGTTCGGACTCGGGGACGAGGACGGGCGTCCACAGGCGGGTGTCGGCGATGCGGTCGGCGGTGGCGGCCTCGTCGAGTTCGCGGCGGTGCCGGGACGGGACGCGCCGTTTGACGGGCCGGAGCGCGCGCTGCACGCCGAGCGGGTCGGACAGCATCGGCGCCGTCGGGACGAGGACCTCCGAGGCCGCGCCGGCGGATGGTGCGGTGCCGGCGGCGGGACGGGGGTGCAGCGCTGAGCGGGGCTCCGGGGCCGCGGGCTCGGGCGGCGGCGGCGCGCTCTCGCCGTCGTCGGGTTCGGCTTGGGGCGCGGCGTCTTCCTCCGCCTGAGGCGGGGCCGGGACACCGGTCGCCGGCTCGTCCTGCGCCGGAGTGATGTGGCAGGCGAGCCACAGCATCTCGCTCAGCTCGCGCGCGTCCGGCGCGTCGTGCGGCGAGACGGCGGCGAGAACGTCCCTCAGCCGGTCGAGCCCCGGCCGAGGGGGCGCCTGCCCGGCCCTCCGGGGAATGTCGCGCGCTCGCCGCGGCGGCTCGCCCGAGGGCCGCCGGCCGCCGGCGCCGGGATCCCGGCGCCCGTCACTCATCGTCGATCGGGCCCGCGAGCCGCCTCATGAGGCGGTCGGCGAGGGCGTGGCGGTCCTCGGCGCCGGCGTGCCGGCACAGGTAGACGGCGTTGAGGAGCTGGTCGGTGGCGAGGGTGCCGGACGCGGACCGCTCGAAGAACCGGCGGACGAGGTCGTCGCTCCGGTCGGCGAGGTCGCCGAGGTGCTCGCGGACGATCGCGGACAGCTCGGCCTCGTCGGCGGGCCGGCGGAGCTCGACGGTGACGCAGCGGCGCAGGAACGCGGGCGGGAACTCGCGCTCGCCGTTGCTGGTCATCACCACGAGCGGGAACGCGTTGCAGCGGACGGTCCCGGCGGTGACGGTCACCCGGCCGCCGCCCGGGCCGTCGGCGGTCATGACGTCGGCGGCCGGGTCGGCGCGCCGCGCCAGCTCCGGGATCTCGTACTCGCCCTTCTCGAAGATGGTGAGCAGGTCGTTGGGCAGGTCGATGTCGCTCTTGTCGATCTCGTCGACGAGCAGGACGCGGGGCCGCGCGTAGGGGAGCAGCGCGGTGCCGAGCGGGCCGAGCCGGATGTAGCGGCCGATGTCCTCGTCGGACGCGGGCGCGCCGCCGTCGCGTGCCGCGTAGAGGCGGGTCAGCGGGTCGTACTGGTACAGGCCGTCGCGGAGCGTGGTGCGGCTGGTGATGGGCCAGTGCAGGACGGGCCCGAGGCCGAGCTCGTGCGCGACCGCGTAGGCGAGCGTCGACTTGCCGGTGCCGGGCGGCCCGGTCACCAGCAGCGGCCGCCGCAGGTACAGGGCGGCGTTGACCTGCTGGACGGCGTCGTCCGACGGCCGGTACGTGGTGGCCTGGTGCGCGTTGCCGGACCCGCCGGACGGCGGCGGCAGCACCGGCCCGCCGTCGAACGCGCGCCACGGCGGGGGCGGCGGCAGCCGGTCGATGCCGTCGTGCCGGCTTCGGCTACCGGTGTAGAGCAGCCAGTCGGGCATCATTCCTCCATGGCGAGCCGGGGGTCGGCGGGCAGCCGGGACGGGTCGTCCCACAGCAGGGTGAGGTCGCGGCCGCAGTGCGGGGTGTCCTTCGGGGCGAGCAGGGCGTCCCGGCGCAGGCCGAGCGCGATGTGCGGGAGCTCCTCGGGGCGGGCGTCGCGGACGGCGGCGGCCAGCGCCTCGCCGAGGCGGTGCCCGTGGCAGTCGCCGTGGGCGGGTTCGTTGCAGGTGGTCCGCGACCACAGCATCACGGGGACGCCGTTGCCGAGCGCCGCGGCGAGCCGCGCCTTGGACGGCGCGGTCTTGTAGACGAGGGCGCAGTGGTCGGGGTTGGCCTCCAGCCAGTCCTGGAAGGCGGCGGCGGTGCGGCCGTCGTCGCACTCGATCAGCCGCGGGTCGGTGCGGCCGCGCTCCGCGAGCAGCCGCCACCGCCGGTGGGCCTGGTCGCGCCGGATCGAGCCGGGCCGCAGCCGCTTCACGTCCCGCACGACCAGCGGGTACCGCCGCATCGGCGTCCGGTCCTCGACGTCGATGTACCAGCGCTCGAACGGCTTGCCGAGCCAGCCCTCCGGCACCGCGAACTCGATCATCCACCGGCCGCCGACGAGGGCGCGGCTCGCGCGGGCCACCGCGTCCTGGACGGCGCCGCGCACCCTGCCCTCGGGGACGCGGACGGTGGCCTGCGACGTCTGGTCGGTCTCGCTGAACCAGGTGTGGACGGTGAGGTCGTACTCCTTGGGGAAGGTGGCGTGCTCCAGCCGGACGATGACCGACGCCGGCGCGGGCGCGTCCGGCGCGGGCTCGGCGGCGGGGAGGTGCCGCCGCAGCCAGGCGGCGAAGCCCTGCCGCCGCGGCTCGGGCAGGCGCCCGCCGAGCGCGCCGAGGTAGCGGGCGAGCCGGTCCTCCGGGAAGCCCTCGGCGACGTGGCGGACGGACGCCCACGCGGAGCCGAACCGTTCGCGGGGCCGGCGGCCGACGACCCGTTCGAGGTCGGCGGCGAGCGGGTCGCCGAACGGGACGCCGTCGAGCAGCCGCCGCAGCTCGCGCCGGGCGTCGGCGGTCAGCCAGCGCAGCGGCAGGACGTCGTCGAGGTCCTCCCAGTAGGCGCGGATCCGGGACAGCGGGAGCATCCAGCCGAGGCCGGCCCGGCCGTCGCGCAGCTCGGCGTTGGTCACCATGCCGATGACCCCGCCGGTCGCGATGTCGTACACGGCCGACCCGCTGAACCCCTTCTCCAGCGGGACGCCCTGGACGGTCCGTATCTCCCACCATTCGTTGCGGGTCAGCAGGTGCGGGCCGGTCGTGACGGTGGCGTGCCGCTCGTTGCCGTCCTTGCGGGAGGGGAACCCGTACACGCCGAACTCCCGGCCGCCGGCGGCGAGCGCGTCCACGTCGGCGGGGTCGGCCAGGGCCGCCGGCTCGTAGGGGACGGGTTCGGCGAGCTCCAGCACCGCCACGTCGCCGAGGCCGCCCGCGCCGCGCCAGCCGCCGGACGCGACGACCCGGGCGGGCAGGTCCTCGGCGAGGCCGGGGAAGCCGACGCGCGGATCGTCCTGGCCGGCGACGGTGTGCGCGCAGGTCAGCAGCCGGGTCGGGGTGACGAGGAAGGCGGCGCCGAGCTTACCGCCGGCGGCCGTGCCGAGCTTCCCGCCGGCGGGGGTGCCGACCCAGGCGCGCCACTGCCAGTCGCCCACCTACTCCTCCCGGGCGGCGGCCTTCGGCTCGCCCCAGGTCATCTTGACCTTCAGGTGGCCCTCCAGGGCGGTCCTCGCGATGACGGCGCCGGCGGCGGCGTTCAGCTTCACCCCGAACTCCAGCTCGACCGCGTCGGGCTTGAGGTCGCCGCCGCGCAGCGCGGCGAGCGCCGCCTCCGCCGCGTCCCGGACCTGCTGGAACGAGTCCTCGAACTTGGCGGCGGCCTTGCCGATCAGGTCACCGCCGCGGGAGACCTCCGCCATGCCGGGCTCGTCGTCGTCGGTCTCGACGACGATGCTGCCGTGCTCGGTCTGCCAGCGCACCAGTTCGTTCACGTGTCCCCGCCCCTCGACGTCCGGCGTCGCGCCGCCCCGCCAATGTAACAAGATCATCAAGCGCGGGCCGGGCGACGGTGATACTTTCCCGGCGATGGCCACGGGAGGACAACGTGATCACGGTCGATCAGGTGCGGGCGCTGGCGCTGACGCTGCCCCGCACGTCGGAGCACCTCATCAGGGACCGCGTGAAGTTCCGCGTCGGCTCGATCGTCTACGTGGCGTTCTCGCGGGACGAGACGGTGATGGGGTTCGCGTTCCCGAAGGAGGAGCGGGCGGCGCTGGTCGCGTCGGAGCCGGGCAGGTTCCGGCTGCCGGGGGAGTCGGACCTGCGGTTCAACTGGGTCGAGGCGTGGACGGCGGCGCTCGACGAGCCCGAGATGCGCGAGCTGGTCATGGACGCGTGGCGGATGGTCGTCCCGAAGAAGGTCGCCGCCGCCCGCCTCGGCTCATGAGGTGGGCGCCGGGCTGAGCGCGGTGCGGAGCGCGGCGAGCCAGTGCCGCGTCGTCCGCCGGGCCAGCTCGGTGCCGGGCGCGGACGCCTCGAACAGGTGCCACGCGCCCGGCACGTCCTTCACCTCCACCGGGACGCCGGCCTCCATCAGCCGCCGCGCGTAGTCCAGGCCCTCGTCGCGCAGCGGGTCGAGCCCGCAGGTCAGGACGTAGGCGGGCGGCAGGCCGGACAGGTCGTCCGCCCGTGCCGGGGCCGCGTAGGGGGAGACGTCGCCGCCGCGCGGGAGGTAGCCGTCCCACATGGCGCGCATCTTGGCGCGGTTGGTGAGGCGCGGGTCGGTGACGCGGTGCGAGGACGGGGTGTCGAGCCGGTCGTCCAGGCACGGGATCAGCAGCGTCTGGAACGCGAGGGCCGGGCCGCCCCGGTCGCGCGCGGCGAGGCACAGCGCGGCGGACAGGCAGCCGCCCGCCGACGCTCCCGCCACCGCGATCCGCGCAGGGTCGGCGCCGAGGGCGGCGGCGTTCGCGGCGAGCCAGCACAGCACGGCGTAGCAGTCCTCGAAGCCGGCGGGGAACGGGTGCTCCGGCACGAGCCGGTAGTGGACGTTCACGACGAGCGCCCCCGTCTCGGTGCAGACGCTGCGGGCCATCGGGCTGGGACCGTCCAGCTCGCCGTAGCTGAACCCGCCGCCGTGGATGTAGAGGACGGCGGGCAGCGGGCCGGGCGCCGCGCCCGCGGGGCGCAGGATCTGCACGGGCACGTCGTTGCCGTCCGGGCCGGGGACGGTCGTCTCCTCGATGAGGACGGTGCCGTCGTCGGCGCGCATCAGCGGCGCCATCAGCGCCCTGAATCCGGCGCGCGTCGCCTCGATGTCGGCGAGCGGGTCGTCCGGCCTCGGGGCCATCCCGGCGAGGATCCCGGCGAGTTCGGGGTGGACGTTCATGCGCGCTCCCATGGTCTCATTGATACCGTCTCAACGGTATGAACGATATGGTCTCAGTGAGACGGTGTCAACCGCCGTCGGACCCGGGGGAGGGCACATGGAGGAACCCGGCGTGCAGGCCTGCGCGGTGCTCGGGCTGATCGCCCGGCACGGGCCGATGACGCCGTACGAGCTGAAGGCCCGCGTGGAGGAGAGCGTCGAGCCGTTCTGGCCGATCCCGCACGCGCAGCTCTACCGGATCCCCGCCCGCCTCGCCGAGGACGGCCTGCTCCGCGAGGAGACCGAGGAGGGCGGGCGCCGCCGCCGCGTCTTCCACCTCACCGCCGCCGGCCGCGCCGCGCTGCGCCGCTGGCTCGCCGACCCCGGCGGCCCTCAGATCGAGACCCGCGACCCCGCCCAGCTGAAGCTGTTCTTCGCCGACCTCGGCGACCCCGGCGACGTCGTCGCGCTCGCCCGCGAGCAGGCCGCGCTGCACCGCCGCTGGCTCGCGGACTACCGCGCGCGCCGCGCCGCCCTCGACCCGTCCGACGAGGTCAGGCTGACCTCACGGGCCCGCATCCTCAAGCTCGGCATCATGCACGAGCAGGCGTACGCCGAGTTCTGGGAGCACCTCGCCGAGCACCCCGACGACCTCGACCTCTAGCGCGCCGCCGCGCCTCATCTCGCGTCGAGGGTGACCGCGATCGGGCGGTGGTCGGAGTAGGCCACCGGCTCGTTCTCCTGGTCGCGCCCGGCCAGGCCCGGCGTGACGAGCACCTGGTCGATCTCCTGGTCAGGACGCGGCGCGGCGGGGAACGTCGCGAAGGGCCGCGCGGCGGCGAGCGCGTCGGTCAGCCCGGCGCCCAGCAGGACCTTCCACGGCGCGCTGCCCGGTTCCAGGTTCATGTCGCCCGCCATCACGACCTGCCGGCCGTCGCGCCCGGCCTCCCGGGCCAGCCGGGCGAGCTGCTCGGCCTGCCCGAGGTCCTTCCAGCCGTCCGGCGGCTGCGTGTGCGTCGCGATCACCGTGAGGTCGCGGCCCTTCCACCGCAGCCCCACCCGCAGCGCCTCCGCGCCGGTCGGGCCGCCCTTCACCAGCGGCGTGCTCCGGACGGACGTGACCGGCAGGTCGGTGAGCACCGCGTCGCCCCACACCTCGTCCCCGGCGGGCGCCCAGATCGCGCGCAGGCCGAGCCGCTCGGAGATCAGCCGCAGCGAGTCGCGGCCGCCGTTCAGCATCCACCCCCGGTCCACCTCGCTGAGCACCACGACGTGCGGGCGCAGCCGCCGGAGCGCGTCCGCCTGGTCGGTGACGGTCATCGTCCCGTCCAGGCCGTAGCCCATCCGCAGGTTGTACGCGGCGAGCCGCAGGCCGCCGTCGTCCACCGGCCGCCACTTCGGGCCGGTGTCCCGCCACAGCGGCACGACCGCGACTGCGACGACGGCGACGACCGCCGCGCCCGCCGCCCACACGCCGGCCCCGCGCGGTTCCGCCGTACGCGCCGCCCGGACGGCCAGCGCCGCCGTGCCGAGCGCGGTCACGACCGGGACCCAGCGGTTCGGCGTGCCCAGGTCATAGGCGGAGTAGTAGGCGAACATCAGCACGACGAACAGCAGCCAGCCGCCCGCCATCGCCGTCCCGCGCCTGCCCGGACGGTCCGGCCCCGGGGTGCGGGCCGCCCAGCCGAGGCAGCCCGCCAGCGCGAGCTGCCCGAGGACCTGCGCGCCGACCGTCCAGCCCGGCGCGACGCCGTGCACGCCGTCGACCGTCGCGCGTCCCGCCGCGAACCCGAGCGCCGACAGCACGAGCCCGGCTGCCGGGACCAGCGGATGCCGCGTCCAGAACCGGGGACGCGCCGCCACCGCCACCGACAGCACCGCCACCGCCGCGATCAGCGCCGCCGCGACCCCGCCGGACCAGCCCGCGCTCGCCTGCGCGTGCCCGGGGTTGCCGGTGTAGACACCCCAGAGCAGCACCGACAGCCCGGCAGCCAGCCAAGCCCGGGGCGCCGCCGGCTCCCCGTCCGCGTCCCTGTGCCGCGCCAGCGTGACGGCGAACAGCGCGAGATAGACCAGCAGCGGGATCCACGGCACGACGCCCGCCCGCCACACCAGGTCGATGCCCTCGACCGCCGCCTGCAACGCCGTCGCCACGGCCAGCCCCGCCGCGAAACCGGTCATCGCGGGCGCCGTGTCCCGCGCGGTCATCGCGGTCGCGACCAGCCAGACCAGCCCGGCGAGCAGCCCGACGCTCGCGGTGTAGAGCTGCGGGTCGCCGCCGTCGGTGGCCTGCAGCACGATCCGCGCGACGATCAGCGCCGCGCCGCCGCCGAGCGCCAGCCGCCGCGCCGGGACCAGCCGCGCCAGCGGCACCGTGAGGAACGCGGCGACGAACCACGACAGCGCGTACGCGCCCATCACCTCCGCCGGCGTCTCGCCCGCGCTGCCGACCAGCGTGATCAGCGACGGCAGGAAGACGCGCAGCACGTCGGTCAGGACCAGGACGCCGAACAGCACGTCGAGCCGGATGCGCGGCACGGGGCCTCCCTCAGCCAGAATGTGAAGGAGTCTCACGTATAGCCCGGTCCGGGCGCAATACCCGCGACGATCTTCGTCCGGCCGGTCACGCCCCGGCCGGCTGGACCTCCGCGTCCTCCGGCTCCGCGGGCGCCGCCTCCGCCTCTTCGATCCTTCCGCGCCCCCAGGCCAGCGCCGCCGCGAAGCACGCGAACGGCACCGCGGGCAGCATGTACCGGTAGTCGAAGTCCACCGTGACCGGCGGCACCGCCAGCAGCGTCACCGCCGCCGCCCACAGCAGCGCGATCTCCTTGCGCCCGCGCCGCCGGAACAATCCCGCGAGCCCCGCCAGCAGGACCGCGGCGAGCATCGTCCCCCGCACGAAAACGTGCTTCTGATACGCCCGCAGCCAGCCCGCGAACGGATCGACGATATGCGTCCTCCCCGACCCGTGCTCGTAATCCCGGACCACCGAGACCCGGTTCCCGCCCCCGACCAGCGGAAGCGGTTTCTCCCCCTGCGCCCACGGCCGCGTCGGGAAGTGATACCGCGCCTCCGTCCCGACGGTCGGATAACGGTGCCGCTTCCACGAGAACGTCCGGACGAAGAAATCGTAGGAAACGGTCCTCACGTAATCGAGCGGCTGCGTCCGGATCGCCCACAGCGCGAATTCCTGCGCCTGCTCGTTGGTCTTCTCGTCGAACGGCTTCCCGTTCGTCCACCCCGTCGGCGAGTTCTCCACCCAGATCTGGTGCGACGCCGCGGGACGGCCGTCCGGCGACCCGTACGGGCACAGATGCGCCAGCTCCGCCGGCGGCGTGTGCCTGTCGCAGTCCGCGAACGTCGACGTCCGCCCCCACAGGAAGATCCCGTCCACCCCGGACATCCCGAACCGTCCGTAGTCGGAGTGGAACCACACCGCGTACCCGCCCAGCGGCAGCACGAACGCCGCCGCCAGCGCCGCGAACGACGTCCACCGCGCCCGCCGCAGCAGCAGGTACAGCAGCGCGATCACGAACAGCGGCACCCCCACCGTCCGGGTGACCGACGCGACGCCCAGCAGCGCCCCCACCAGCCCGGCCCGCCGCCACCCGCTCGCCCCCGGCCGCGCCAGCAGCAGCAACGCCTCCAGGATCAGCACCGTGAACACCGTGTCCGACAGGACCAGATGCTCCAGCTCCGCCTGGTAGGCGTCCAGCAGCAGCGGCGCGACGGCCAGCGCCGCCACCCACCGCCGCACCCCGAAGTTCCGGACCAGCGCCACGTACCCCACGACCGCGATCCCCACGATCGCCGCATGCTGGATCGCCGTCACCAGCCCCAGGCTGTGGAACGGTTTCAACACCCAAAGGAACAGCCCGTAACCGGACGGCCGCAGCGGGTGCGGGAACGGATCGTCCGCGATCCGCAGAAAGTCGAAGCTGTCGTTGAAGTACAGCGCCGGCGGAAACCCCAGCACCACCAGGACCCGCAGCGCGATCCCCGCCGCCAGCAGCGCCGAGAACAGCCGGTTGCCCGCCACCGCGGCACGCACCGGCCCGAACCTCAGGCGGCCGAAAAAAGCGGAGAGCAACACCGGGCCCCTAACTGTCGACAACGGCGCCACGATAGCGCCTACCCCACCCCCCACCCACAACGATCACCACCGCCCCCAGACCAGCGCAGACGTCTTCGTTAGAGCTCGCCTGGGTCTCTGGTCAGCCGTCCAGTACCTCGATCATGGGTAGTCGCCCTTGGGTGAAGGCCCCGGTCTCCTCAGGAGAGAGCGGCTTCCCGTCCTGACTCAGGTCGGTGAGCTTCACCGGTGCGTACGGCGCCACCAGGTACTTCCCGGGCTCCAGCATGTTCCTCTCGGGGATGACGAGCGTTCGGTCCTCCTGCCACCGGCTCATGTAGGCGCATTCCGACTGGACGAACGGCTGGGCCTCTCCGGTCTTCTTGAGATCGGCGTCCAAGAAGATGCCGTTCGCTCGCTGGGGAAGCTCTTTTCGCTTTGTGGGAGGCATCTGGTAGAAGCCGATGTAGTAACGAGCCTTGACCCCGAGTTGGTCGGTGTCCTCGCCTATGGCGAAGTTGTAGGCATGGTTCTTGGGCAGTTCTCCTTCGGGTCCGGAGCACTGCCTCGGCCGCCCCGGAGGGTAGGAAACGGCTCCTACCGTGCGACCCTGGAAACTGACGTGAACGTGAATTTTGGTTCCCGGCTTGGCCTTCGCGGGCCGGACGGAGATCTTCAGGTCGATGTAGGGCGTGTCGGCGGCGGGCATGTTCTCCACCCCGAGGAGGACGCCGGGCCGGGTGAAGGCGGCGTGGACGGCGCCGTGGCTCTCTCCGCCGACGCCGGGTCCAGGCCAGAAGTACCAGGCGGCCGCCACGGCGCCGGCTCCGACGGCGGCGATGCCCGCGGCGCCCTTCGTGCCGCCGACCTTGGTGAGCACGCCCTTGGACGTCGAGGCGCCGGCCTTCGTGGCGATGTCCGCCGATGCGGCGCCTTGTACATAGCCTGCAGCGGCGTGTCCGACCGCCCCCGAGGCCGCCGTGCCCACGCCCGCGGACGAAGCGCCGTGGGCGAAGAGTGCGCTGCCGAGCACGGCGAGCGGGACGGCGGCCCCCACCGCCGCTGCCACCGCGCCGAGCGCGATGATCCCTCGCCGCTCCCAGTCGGGCCCGTATTCGCGGACGGCGAGCGCCTCGAGTTCGCTGACGAACTCATGCGCGTTCCAAGCGCGCTCTGCGGGACTCTTCGCCAGACCGTGCTCGACGAGCGGGCGCAACGCCTCAGGTACCTGGTCCAGAGGCACGGGCGCAGTGGTGTGCTGCGCTCGGAGCGCTTCCATGGTCGTCCCCTGGAAGGGCTTCTCGCCGGTGACGCATTCTACGAACACGCAGGTCGCCGCGTAGAGGTCCGTCGCCGGAGTGGCGGGCCGCCCCTCCCACTGCTCAGGCGCCATGTAGGCGGGCGTTCCGGCGTGGCCTCCCTGCCCGGTCAGGACGGCGATGCCGAAGTCGATCAGCTTGCTCTGCCCGTCGTCCTGGACGAGCACGTTCGCCGGTTTGTAGTCGCGATGGACGACGCCGACCGCGTGCGCCGCCGCCAGCCCCAGGAGCGAACCCTTCAGCATCGTCAGCGCGGCTTCCGGCGCGAGCGGCTCACCATGGTCGTCCAGCACGCGCCGCAGGGACCGTCCGGGAACCGCTTCGAGGATGATCGCGGCTCCCTGCGGCGACTCCACGTAGTAGAACAGCCGTGCCACATGCGGATCGGTGACCCGTCGAAGAAGTTCGGCCTCCCTGCGGAACGTGTCCCGGGCGGCGGTGTTGCCGAGCAGGTCCGGGGCCAGGTACTTGATCGCCACCGCGGGGCCGCCCGTCTGGTGGCGGGCGAGGACGACCGCCCCCTGCGCCCCGGAACCCAGCTCCTCGACCCGGGTGTAGCCGGGTACCTCCCAGCCGTGCGGTCGGTCCGTCACTGGTTCGTGGTGGTCTGGATCTCGCCGACGGTGAGGGGCGTGAGCGGCGACGTCGTGGGCTGCTGCGGCAACGTGCCGTTGTTGCCCTGGCAGTCACCGCCTTCACAGGTCCACGTGATGTCCCACTTGATGGTCGCTGTGATCTGGTAGGCGCCGCCGGTTTCTCGCGCCGAGGACCGCTGATAGGTGTAATTGCAGGCCTTGCCGTCCTCGCTTCCGGCGTTGTTGCAGGTTTTCGTGGCCTCGCCGAGATTCCACAGCACTGCGACGGGAGTCGCCGTCGCCTGGACGATCTGATCTCCCGCCTTGACGGGATCCGTCTTCACGACATGGAAGCCGTCCACCCACAGTGCCGTTTTCACTCGCACGTACGTCGTTCCCTTGGGGGCGGTGTGGGCGGTCGGTACCGGAAGCAGCCTCGTGGTCAGAGCCTCTTCCACGAGTTGCAGCGTGTTGGCGGGCGCCGGCGCGAGCGGGGCGTTGCCGCCGGGAACCGGCGCTACCCCCACACCCTGGTTGGGGTTCAGTCCGTCCGGCGGTGGTGGTGCCACCGGGCCCGAGCCTCCGCCCGATCCGCCGCCGCTTCCACCTCCGCCGTCGGACGGAATGGTCTTGACGTTCTTCGGATTGCAGCCGAAAGAACCCGGTTTCCCTCCGCAAGGGGCGGCATCAGCTGGAACGGCGGTGAGGAGCGGTGCCAGCAGTGACATCGCGACGATGGCGCCAGAGGCGACTTTGCGTCCGGCGGGTTTCTGGACGGACATCGTGTGTCCTTTGCTGCGGGAGGTCAGCATGTGCGGTCCCGGGTGGTGGCGGCGACCTTCCAGGTACCCGAGTCGTACTGGACGGTCGTCCGGTAGATGTAGGCGCCGCCTGGCCCTCCGCCCGTCCGTTTGCCCGTCTTGGCCGAGTAGCGGTAGCCGGCGAGGGTGTTCACGCAGTCGATGACGTAGACCTTGGTGCCGTCTTTCGACTGGGCGTAGACACGCGGGTTGAGGGTGTTCGTGAACCGCCAGATCTCGCCTTTGGCCTTGGTGGACTCGATGTCCTTGGTCAGTTGGGCGAGGAGGGGGTCCATCGCGACGGCGGGGAGGGGGGGTGGGGTCGTTGGTGGCGTAGGCCTGTTTGTAGGCGGCCTGGTAGGCGCGGTAGCGGTCGAGGACCGTCTTGTAGAGCTGCGCGGTCGGCACGGCGGACGGGGCGGGCGCGGTGGCGGCGGGGGCGGCGCCGGTGGTGTCGAAGGTGCCTTCGGGTTTGAGGGCGCCGGACGACGGGTGGGACGAGCCGCAGCCCGTGAGGAGGGCGAGGGGGACGGCGGCGAGGGGGATCGCGGCGCGGCGGAGCCGTGGCGGGGAGGAACGAACCAACCGGGCGCGCATCGCCATCCCTGAGCGGCAGCCGACAACGGGGCGGAATACGCGCGAAAGCTTACAGAGATGGGTGTGACGAGAAAAGGGATTCGTTGCGGACGGTTGACCTCGATCTTGGTTGAGGTTGCAGGCTGGTGGGACGAACCGTGAACGGAGGGTGCTGTGCGTGCGGTGTGGCTGAGGGAGTTCGGTGGTCCGGAGGTGCTGGTTCCGGGGGAGGCGCCGGATCCGGTGCCGGGGGACGGGCAGGTGCTGATCGCGGTGGAGTACGCGAATGTCACCTTCGTGGAGACGCAGATGCGGGCCGGGAACGGGCCGCAGCCGTTCGCGCCGCGGCTTCCGATGATCCCGGGGAACGGGGTCGGCGGGACGGTGGCGGCGGTGGGGCCGGGGGCCGATCCGGGGCTGGCCGGGCGCCGGGTCGTGAGCTCGATGAACGGCAGCGGCGGGTACGCGGAGCTGGCGGTGGTGGACGCGGGGGGCCTGTTCGAGGTGCCGGACGGGTTGAAGTTGGACGATGCGGTCGCGCTGCTGGCCGACGGGCGGACGGCGACGCTGATGGTGCGGGCGGCGCGTCCGGTGAAGGGGGAGCGGGTGCTGGTGGAGGCGGCGGCGGGCGGGGTCGGGACGCTGCTCGTCCAGCTCGCGAAGGCGGCGGGCGCGGTGGTGGTCGCGGCGGCGGGCGGGCCGCACAAGGCGGAGACGGCGCTGCGGCTGGGCGCGGACGAGGCGGTCGACTACCGGGAGCCGGGGTGGAGCGAGCGGACCGGCCCGGTGGACGTGGTGTTCGACGGCGTCGGCGGGGACGTGGCGCGGGAGGCGTTCACGCTGCTCAGGCCAGGTGGCCGGATGGTCAGTTTCGGGCTGGCGAGCGGCGAGTGGGCCGACGTGCCGGAGGAGGCGGCGGAGGCGCGCGGGGTCGCGTTGATCCGGCCGAAGCCGTCCAAGGAGGAGATGCGGGACGCGACGCGGAGCGCGCTGCGGGAGGCGGCGGACGGACGGCTGCGTCCGGTGATCGGGCAGCGGTTCCCGTTGCGGAACGCCGCGGACGCGCATGCCGCGATCCAGTCGCGGGCGACGACGGGGAAGACGCTGCTGGAGGTCAGCGGACTTTAGCGAGGAAGGCGCGCAGGGCGGTCTCGTAGGCGGACGGGTCGACGTTCCACGCCTCGGTGTGGTCGCCCTGCGCGGTGATGTGGGTGACCATGCCGGGCGGGGCGGTCCGGGCGAAGGTGAAGGCGGGGCCGTTGGCGACGGTGGCGTCGTCGGCGGTGGTGAACAGCAGGGTCGGGGTCCGCAGCTTGGGGGCGTAGCGGCGCTGGTCGTAGTCCTTCAGGTCGATGCCGATGCGCCGTTCGAGGACGGTCTTGGCGAGGCTGGTGACGAACGGCGGCAGGTGGCGGGCGTCGCCCTGCTTGTCGAGGGTGGCGTTCCAGTCCATGACGGGGGAGTCGAGGACGACGCCGCGGACGAACGACGGGTCGTGCCGCAGTGTCGTCATCACCATCGCGCCGCCCATCGACCATCCGTACAGGACGACGCCGGTGGCGCCGTTCGCGCGCGCGTACGAGACGGCGGACGCGACGTCGTTCCATTCGGTGTCGCCGAGGTGGTTCTTGTGGTCGCGGGACTTGGGCGCGCCGACGTCGTTGCGGTACGCGATCGACAGCATGGGCAGGCCGAGGCCGTGGACGGTCCGCATGGCGCGGAACGTCTCGGCCTTGTCGGCGTTGCGTCCGTGCACGGCGATGACCCAGGTGTTCTTGGGCGACGAGCCGGGCAGCAGCCACGCGGGCATGGCGCCGAGCTTGGACGGATAGGTGACGTCCTTGAAGTCGAGCCCGAGCGCCGAGTGCGGGTCGCCGGAGTACACCCAGTGGTCGATGCCGGCCGCGGCGCCCTTGACGAGCGTCCCGTGGGAGACCGACACGACCTTCCGGACGACGTGGTCCTCGCCGCCGCCGACGACGGGGCCGAGCAGGGCGCGTCCGCCGTGCTTCCAGACCAGTGCCCAGGTGCCGGGGCGCTCCGTCTCGGGTTCGCGGGGGAGGGTGACGGTGCCGTCCGACGCGTCCTCGATGGTGAACGGGTACTCGGCGGTGTGGTCGACCTCGGTGGCGACGCCGGCGAAGTACCAGCCGATGCCTCCGACCGCCGCGCAGAGCAGCACGGCGACCGCGGCGATCGTCGCCATCAAGGTGCGGGCACGGCGGCGGCGCCGCGCGCCGGCCGGCCGGCCGGGCGGCGCGGGGACCGCTGATTCGGGGGCATCGGTGGACACGACATGGACGTTAGCCCACGTCCGGGTGGGCTCCGGGCGCCTCGACGGCCATGCCCCCGAGCGTCCGTGACGCCGGGTCCCGCCGCAATGGACCGATCCGTGCGGTTAACCTGCCGCTCAGGTTCCATCGGGATCACATGAGGGGACGCGCGGGTGACGGGGCAGAGCGAGCGGATCGCGGAGATCGAGGAGCGGATCGTCCGGTTTTCGCGGCAGACCGCGCCGCCGCGCTGGCGCCGCATCGACCTGCGGTGCGCGGCGACCGTGGTGGCGAGCGACGTGACGCTGACGATGCTGACCGGCGAGAACGCGGTGGTCCCCGCCGAGGTCGTCCCGGACGAGCTGTCCGCGCTGCTGATGGAGCTGCGGCGCGCGCACTACCTGTCGGAGCAGGGGACCTGGTTCTCGATGCTGGCGATCGTCGAGCCCGCCGCGGCGCTGTTCCTGTACAACGACGAGTTCGATCCGGAGTGGGATCCGCCCGCGCCGGTGGAGGCGTGGCGCCGCGACCAGATCGTGATGCCGCGGGACGGCGCGAACGTGCCGGGCTGGCTGCGCGACCGGATGGACGGCCGGGAGCCGTCCGAACCCGCGGAGCGGCCCGTGCCGTCCCCGCTGGACCCGGTCGAGCAGATGGAGCTGCTGACCGGGCCGTTCACGGTGCTGGTCGCCGACCACGCGCCGCCGTTCTGGGAGCGGATCACCGGCCATTACCAGGCGGTCGGCGGGCATGTGGAGTTCCCGCCGATGACGCTGCGGAAGGCGGACGGGTCCACCGCGTCCTGGACGCCGCCCGCCGCCGCGGCCGGGCTGCTCGACCGGCTGCGCGCCGGGACGCACGCGTTCCAGGGCTCCACCTGGTCCCGGATCGACGTCGAGGTCGTGTACGGGGACGGCGCCGTCCGGTGCCGCGCGAGCTTCACCCATGACGAGGAGCCTCCCTGGGAGTCCGAGCCGTCCGCGGACGACGTCCGGCGCGAGCTGGAGCGGCTCCCGCGCCGCGACGTCCCGGAGTGGATGGCGCGGCGCCTCGGCCCGGCGCCCGTCGCGCCGCCCCCGCCGACGCGCTTCGAGAGCCCTGTCCGCAAGGCCCGCGTGTTCGACCGGGCCGGGACGGACGGCGGTCCGCCCGAGGTGTCGCGCCCGCCCGTCCCGCCGGACGAGACCGAGCGGGTCGTCCGGTATCTGGAGGACGCGCCGGCCGTCATGGCGGCCCGCTCCAGCGCCCCCGACCTGCTCGACCCGTCGCGCGGCGAGCGCGTCCCGCTGACGTTCCACACCGACGGCGCGTGGGTGTGGTCGGGCGCGGTCGGCTACTACCTGCGCGAGCACGGCGTCCCGCCGGAGCCCGACCTCGTCGCGCACATCCGCGCGCACCGGTTCGCGGTCCCGGCCGTCGGCGATGACGCGATGGACGCCGCGAGCGCCGCCGCGATGGGACGCACCGCGCCGCGCGGCGTCCGCACGGAACCGGAGCCGGAGCAGTGGCTCGCGCTCCTGCAGAACCACCTGGACGCCCTCCAGGTCGACCGTGCCCGCTACCGGCTTCGCGGCGAGGAGGAGGGGGCGTGGTGCCTCGTTCAGGAGAAGGCGGGCTGGACGGTCTTCCACCTCGACGGCGGTGAACGGACCCGGCAGGCCGCCTTCGAGGACGGGGAACAGGCCGCCGCGTACCTTCTCGGCAGCCTGCTCATGGTGGTGCCGCAGCAGCAGACCGTCGAGATACCGAAGATCCAGCCGCTTAAGGGGGAGCCCCCGCTCTCTCTCCTGCGCGACCGTCAGATCACCGAGCTTCCCGCAGGAACCGAGGTGGACCGCTACGGAGGACACGGCGGGAACACCGCCTACGCCGCGCGCACACCGTTCCCCCAACGTTCGCTGCCCGACGACTGGCAGGAACGCGAATACCACGTGTACCGGCTACTGCGCCCCTTGCAGGCCCTTACCGGTACCGCGGTCCCGTGGTTCGAGCAGCCCGGCGGCGGCACGGCGTACGTGTTCGAACGCTCGATCGCCTACCTCCTGGCCGACGGCACCCTCCTAGAGGTCCACGACTGACCTCAGAGGGATCTAGGCGGCGCCGATGGCGGCGACGAGACCCAGGGCCAGGGTCAGGTCGAGGTGGATGAACGTCTCCAGCTTCGCGCCCGGCGGGACGTCCGGGTCCGCGGCGATCTCGTCCAGGACGGCCAGCGCGGCCGGGCTGTCCAGGTCGTCGCCGAGCGCCGCCTCCGCCTTGCGGGCGTAGTCGCGGTCCATCGGACGGCCCGGGCTGCGGGCCCATCCGGCGACCAGGCTCCGCCACGCCTCCAGCCGCGCGGCGGCGGTCATGAACCGGGACGCCGTCAGCTCGAGCGGGTCCCGGTACGGCACCTCCAGCATCGCCAGCCGCGCCGCGAGCGCGTCCATGCTCGCGTTCGCCATGACGGAGTACCAGTCGCCGCTCTCGTGCGGGACGAGCATCCAGGGCGCGTCGGCGTCGACGTTCGTCGACGAGGCGATGTAGAGGTCGGCGTCCGGCGGCGGCGCGTCCCAGTCGAGGAGCTCGAACGGCGCGATGTTGTAGTCCGTCCAGTCGCGGTCGTGGACCGACAGGTCCGGCGAGCAGGCCACCGGGACCTCGCGCCCGGCGCGCTCGCCGACCCGCCGCAGCAGGTCGGCGACCACGAGCGCGCGGTGCCCGGCCCCCTCGAGGACCTGGACGCGCAGGACCCGCCCCGGCGGGACCTCTTCGGCCTGCCCGGTGCGATGGTCGTAGAGCCGCATGCCCCCAACCCTAAGCAACCCGCGCGAACCGCCCGCCTTCCGGCCCCCGCTCGGCCGCGTCGCGTCAGCGGACCGACCCGTCGGGCGCCCCCGCCTGAGCGGGTGCGGGGCCCG